>JBDGQU010000138.1:0-26519 GCA_042218715.1 Bipolaricaulia bacterium
GTTGACCAGAGGTAGTTGAGTTGAATTGTTTAAGAAGTTATTCTAATTAAGGAAAAGAAAAGGAGGTATAACATGGATCAATACCATGAACCTTTAGAAGATCTAAAAGGTAGTGACAGAGATATCGTCCGAGCTTTGATGAGCCTTAAGGAAGAAGTGGAAGCCATAAACTGGTACCAGCAGAGGGCGTCCGCGACTGATGACGAGGAACTGGCCGACTTGCTGGCCCATAATAGAGATGAGGAGATAGAACATGCCTGTATGGCGCTAGAATGGCTCAGGCGGAATATGCCTGCCTGGGATGAAGAATTGAATACTTATTTGTTCTCCGAAGCCCCCATAACGGAACTGGAAGAACTGGAAGAGGAAGGTGGGTAGGTCATAAACCCCGGCAGCCAGGTAAGCGGCAGGGGTGTAAACGATAAAATTAAACCACCGGGCGTGATTTTCCGAGGGAATACTGAGAAGCCCCGGACATTAGAGCGGATTATGTGGCTTACCGGGGAGTTCAATTACCGCATATAGATTCCGCCATTTGCATTTATGGTTTCACCGGTAACGTAACTTCCGTCGTGAGAAACCAGGAAAGAGACAACGGAGGCTATTTCCGGCGATTCCGCGACCCGGTCCAGGGGGATTTTTTCAGTGATTTGATCCTCCTTTTCCTCCAGGGCCTCTCTTGTCATGGGTGTCCTTGTATACCCAGGTGAAATTGCGTTGACGGTTATTTTCGGTGCTAGTTCGAGTGCCAGGGACTTTGTGAGGCCTAACAGACCCGCCTTCGATGATGCGTAGTGAGAGCCGTGGTCCGAGCCCGTCATTGCCCTCAAGGAGCTTATATTAACAATTCGACCCCAGCCCAGCTCCTTCATTTCCGGAGCAGCAGCTTTTGCGCAATTAAACGCCCCGGTAAGGTTTACATCCAGCCCCTTTTGCCACTCTTCGGGGCTAAGTTCGTCGAGCGTAGCGTGATGAGAGAATCCGGCGTTATTTACCAGGACTCCCAGGTCGCCATATTTTTCGACAGTTCTTTCAACGAGCTTCTCTGCGTCGTTTGGATCAGAAACGTCTGCTTGAACTGCAAAAGCCTCGCCACCGTGGTTTTCAACCACGTGGACGGTTTTTTGGGCTCCTTCTTCGTCTTTGGAATAGTTAACCGTTACCTTGTACCCGTCCTGAGATAGTCTAACGGCGGTGGCTCGCCCTATCCCTCTGGAACTACCGGTAACTATTGCTCCTACGTTTTCCACATCTACTCACCTCGAAGTTGATTTCTTAATTAGTTCAAATGGACGGGGAAACGAGTCCCCGTCTATTTAATCATATTGTATCCGAAACCTTAGAGTTGAATAGCGTCTACCGGACACAAATCCCTCGCTTCTTCACAACAGCCCGCTACTTCACAATCAACTGCATCCTCTTTTACTTCTGCGTAACCCGCATCGTTATTTAATTCAAATACTTCGGGACATGTCTGAGAACATAAACCACATGCTATACAAAGGTCCTCGTCTACTGCAGGTTTTGCCACTATGTTTCCCTCCTTTCGCCAAACTTAATAGCCTAGTCGAATTTATCTTATTATCTCTTTAAAAAAAATCTAACCTCAACTCAATTCTTTCACCATTATATGAAATCTAACTGGAAATTCACGAACGGTGACTTAATTTTATCTTTATCTTTCCCTGCCGCTTACCTGGCAACTGATTCAACCTTAAAATGATGAAAGTATGCAATATCCCGGCAGCCAGGTAAGCGGCAGGGGGGTAACGGGCTAAGTATTAACTACGATTTTGGTGAAAAGAGAGTTAACCGAACTCCGACCGACCGGCCTTTTCTCTCAAATCCGCTTTGTTCAGGACTGTGAGTTCCTTGCCTTCTTTTTCAATAAGATCGTCTTCTTCAAGCTTGCTCAACTTTTTAGATATCGTTACGTGAGAGCACCCAACTATTCCGGCTAATTCCTTGTTTGATATCGTGAGTTTGTTTGACGAGTTCGGCAATAGTTTGACCAGCCAGTAGGCGGTTTTCTTGAGGGCGGGGCGAGTAGCAAACTCCAGGTTTTTCCGAAGACATCTCATGTTTTTGGCCAGCTTTTTGCCCACTTTAGCGCCCGCAACTTCCATCAATTCCGGGAAAACGGATCTCCTGATGAAAAGGGTTTCTGCCTCTGTTACAGTCTGAGCCCCGGTTTTATACCACTCTTCGTCGGAAAGGAAAGCGTCGCTTGTCAGTAAGTCGCCCGTTTTAAAGACGTGTAAAGTAATTCTATTTCCTATAGAAGGGCAGGAGGTTTCCTTGACCGCACCTTCACAAATGATATAAAACCCAACTATCGGTTTCCCTGCCTCGAAAACGTTAGCACCTTTGTCGTAATTTAGTGGTTTGATAGAGTGTTCTCTGGAGACTACTTCCCGGACCTTCCTATCATTCAAGATACAATCCTGATCTTTATCACAACAATTGGAGAATATTGCGTCGTCAGAGGACATGGTGATCTACCTCATATTGGAAAAGTATGTGATTTCAAAGAACCCAGAATAGACATTTCGAGTACGATAATTGCATTAATTTAAGGTACTATCCGGTTTCTCTCAAGTATGGCATTTAATGTGAACGCTAGCCGAGCTACCCGAACTAGTTTTTACCAAAATTGGTTGAGAGAGGATCGTTCACCTAAGGTTAGTTCGGATTACAGCGAGTTCCGGAGGGTATTACCAATTCGATTGATGGCCTCTCTTAATCTACTGATTTCTGGTATGTAGGCCATTCGAAGGTGTCCCGGGGCCCCGAAAGCGCTACCGGGTACTGTCACTACACCGGCTCTTTCCAGAAATAATTTGGCTAGTTTTCCATCCTGGTCCCCTTCGTATCCCAATCTGAGCAATAACTCTCGCACGTCTGGAAAAAGGTAAAAGCTTCCGGGAGGCGGAGGACAAACTATTCCCGGGAAGTTTGACAATTCTTCTGCCAGATAATTCCGCTTTCGTTTGAATTGGTCTCGCAATTCTCGCGACAGAGTCAACCCGTTTCTGAAGGCTGCCTCCCCGGCTTTTTGAGATATAGCAGGAGGGTTGGAAGTTAGGTGGCTTTGGAGCTTCTCCAGCTCTTTCACGTACTTCTTGTTTCCCAAAATATACCCAAGCCTCCACCCCGTCATGGCGAAGTTTTTTGAAGTTGATCCAACGACAAGTACATTTTCGTAATCGGCCGAACTGAGCGTCTGGAATCTATCACGCTCGTAGACGAACCCGTCGTAGCATTCGTCGCTGACCAAGAATAGTTCGTGCTTCCGAGCGAGTTCGAGAATATTCTCTTTTTGTTTTCCGTTATATACTCCACCCGCTGGATTGGATGGGCTATTTATCAGGATTCCTTTTGTGGCACTGGTAACTTTTGCCGCGATATCGGCAGCGGTTGGAAGGAAATGGTTGTTACTATCCCCGGATGTAAATACGGGTTTGGCTCCCGTTAGTTCTACCTGAGCGGCGTAACTCACCCAGTAAGGTCTGGGGAGGATAACCTCGTCCCCTTCCTCGTAAAGTAGTTGATCGATCTCGTACAGGGCGGTTTTTGCACCAACCGTCGCCATCACGGCCAGGTTTTCTGTAGCCACATTGAATACCTTCTCGTATCTTTCTTTTATCGCTTCTTTAAGGTTTGGATTCCCTCCTACCTCTGTGTAACCGGTATATCCGTCCTTGATGGCTTTTTTGCCAGCTGCTAGGGCCTGTTCTGGCTCCCTGAATTTTGGGTCTCCCGCTCCCAGATCCACGAGATCCCTACCTTTCCTCTTTAGTTCCTTAGCTCTGTCATTAATTTCCTGTGTTTCGGATTTGGTTAGAACTCCTGCACGGTTTGAAAAATTCATTTCATAGACCCCTTACGTGAGTAACGAGTTTTTCCAGGCCTAACTCGTAACCTTCCAGTCCCTGACCGACTATTTGTTCAACTGTTATAGGCTCGATCACTGACTTTTTTCTGAAGCTTTCTCGTTCGGTGATGTCGGAAATATGAACCTCAACTACGGGGAGGCGGACCGCTTCCAGTGCATCCCTCAAGCTATAGCTGTAGTGTGTCAAAGCACCTGGATTTATTAACACCCCTGTGCCCGTTTTTCTGTTTTCGTGAAGAAAATCTATTATAGCGCCCTCGTGGTTGGACTGAAAGAACAGCAATTCGACCTCAAGCTCCCGAGAGAGTTCGGTCAAGGATTCCTCGACGTAATCGAGGCCCTTATTACCGTAAACCTCCGGCTTTCGCTCCCCCAGGAGGTTTAAGTTCGGTCCGTTGACAACCAAAATCATCGGTTTTTCACCTCTACTTCCTTCAAAAAATTCCAGGCAGCCGTCAATTCGGCCTCGGTTACTTCTTCTACTGTGACGTCTTCTCCGGGGTTTTTCAATAATACGGAGTTAATTGTGCCGTTTCTGACTTTCTTGTCCCGGTTGATATATTCCAGAAGTTCTCCTTCGGTTAACTCGGGGAGTTCCGGGAGGCTCAATCTAGTTAGTGGGTCAACCAGGCCCTGAAACACTTCGTCACCTATGTACCCTCTGTGTGAGGATATCCACGTCTCGCCCAGCATACCCCAGATTACCGCTTCCCCGTGCTTTATCTCTCCTCGCCCGGAGCCCGCTTCTATTGCGTGCCCGATCGTATGGCCAAAATTTAGGATTTGCCGGACCCCTCTATCCCGCTCGTCACACCCGACGACATCGGCTTTTATCTCACAACATCGGGCAATAATAGGCTCCAGAGCTTCCGGCTTTTCCACTTTTTCAACTAACTCGAGTTTATCGACGGTTTCCCTGAATAAGTTTTCGTCCCAGACGAGGCCGTATTTAAGTACTTCCCCCAGCCCCGATTTCACTTCGTCGCGAGACAGGGTGGTTAGGACGACCGGATCGATAAGCACCATATCAGGCTGGTGAAACGTTCCGACCAGGTTTTTGCCCTGGGGGAGGTTAACGGCTGTCTTACCGCCGACGCTACTGTCGACCTGGGCTAGTAGGGTCGTTGGAATCTGGATAACCGAAAGGCCGCGGAGAAAAGTCGAACCTACAAAACCGGCGAGATCGCCTACCACCCCACCACCAAAAGCCAGCACGACTGAATCCCTGTGAAGATTAAGCTCTGCCAGTTCCTCGTATAAGTATTCCGCCGTTCCCGGAGACTTAGAGTTTTCCCCCGGTTCTACTACCAATTTATCAAATGATATATTGTTGCTCCGGAGGGACTCGTCCAGTTTGAGCCCGTAAAGATCGTCTACTGTTTCGTCCGTTATAATGACCGCCCGTTTTTGTCCTAACCTTTCCTCTATAGCTTCACCCGCGGCTGGCAGTGAGGAAGTTTCTATCAGTATGGGATAGGATCCTCCTTCGGTTTCTACACTAACCTTGTTCATTTTCCTCCAACAAACTATTGGTTATTTCTTTCGCGATAGCAGAAGTACCTTTACCGTTACATGGGACAACGTGATCGGCTTTATTGTACCGAGGGTGTCTACTTTTCAATAGTTCTTGTATTTTCTTCTCTTTTTGTTTTTCGGTCAATTCTGAAAGCAGGGGCCGATTACCGTCGGAACCGATCCTATCGAGTGCCTCTCCGGGACCTATCTCCAGGTAAACCACGGTCCCCGTTGCCTTCATGAGGTGCCAGTTTGTTTCGTTCATCGGTGCCCCGCCTCCTACGGCAACTACTTTGGCGTCGGACCGACTTACTTCTTTGATAATTCCGCGTTCGATCTCCCGGAATCGCTCCTCGCCGTAGTACTCGAATATCTCCGGGATCGATAGCCCCACTTTCTCTTCTATTAGCTCGTCCGTATCAACCCAATCCAGGCCAAGATTTTTTGCCAGAACCGGAGCTATCGTCGATTTACCTGCTCCCATGAACCCGATCAGGTAAATCATCTCCTTCATCCCTTCAATCACCCCCGAACCAATCTTCCAATCTTTCCCGGTGACTTTTAAAACTCTCCTCCACCTCGGTGAGAGAGTCTCCGGAGAACTTATCCAGAAAAGCACCTGCTATTATATTTGCCATCTCGGCTTCAGCCACGATTGATGCGGCGGGAACAGCGCAGACGTCGGACCTTTCCCGGGCTGCTTCCCCTTTGTTTCCTTTTACCAGGTCGATCGAGTGCAGTGGCTTTGCCAGGGTCGGAATGGGTTTCATAGTTGCCTCGACAACAACGGCTTCTCCGTTACTCACACCACCTTCTATTCCGCCGGCGGAGTTCGACCCTCTATAGAAGCCAGTTTGATCGTCGTGGTAAATCTCATCGTGTACCTCGGAACCACGCTTCGATCCGGCTTCCTTTCCCAGCCCAATTTCCACGGATTTTATAGCGGGAATACTCATGAACCCGGCACCTATTTTGGCGTCCAGCTTTTCTTTCGAGCTACTGTACGAACCCAGACCAGGTGGCACGCCGAGCGCCGCAACTTCGAATCTTCCACCGAGGCTATCCCCGGCTTCTCGCGCTTGCTCTATTTCTTCTATTATCTTTTTCTCGGCCTCTTCATCCGTTACACGTACGGGCGACTCGTCAGCTCTCTCACTCCACTCCTCGGTCCCGGGGCCATCGGCGTTATTAACTCCTCCTATTCCAGTTACTCTGCTAACAACCTCGATTCCAAATCTATTCAACAGGGTCCTGGATAGCCCTCCAACAGCGACCCTTCCCGCTGTTTCCCTCGCGGAGGTTCGTTCCAGGACCCGGCGGCAGTCTCTGAATCCGTGTTTTAACGCTCCGGCCAAATCGGCGTGGCCGGGACGAGGTAAATTTAGCTCTTTCTTCTCTGAACTTTTTCCTTCGGGGGAAATGAATTTCTCCCAGTTTTCCCAGTCCTTGTTGCTGATCCAGAAGACGATCGGAGTTCCCAGGGATTCCCCCTGATAAAACCCGCTTAGTACCTCTACCTCGTCGCGCTCAATCTCCATTCTATCACCTCTTCCGTAGCCGCCCTGGCGCCGAACCAGTTCCTCGTTGATAAGTCCCTTATCGAGCTTCAACCCCGAGGGAAACCCCTCCACCATGGCAATTATTCCTTTACCGTGAGATTCTCCCGCCGTCTTAATCGTTACTTCCATTTAAAAAATCACCCCAAACTCTATTTACAATTGCACCGGAGTCTTAACCGACTTGTTGCCTCAGGTGGTCACGTAACTCATCGACCATTGGGCCGGGATTAAACTCCTCTTCCGTCCACACTTTCAATGATTCGAGCCCCTGAAGGATAAGCATATCAAGTCCGGAAACCGTCTTGGATCCGGCATTTCGAGCTAGCTTTAGGAATTCAGTAGGGTCCGGGTTGTAGATCAGGTCGTAGACGAGCTGGTCGGGATTAAAATTACTATCCGTCTTCCATATTGTCTCGGCCTCAGTCGAGCCCGTGCCAACAGAGGTCGCGTTTACGACCAAATCGGACCGTTCTATCTTTTTCCCAATATCAGTTCCGGAAAGTGGGCGAACTTCCAGATCTACGCCCGGCGATAGACCTTCCATTTCTCGCGCCAGTTTAGCCGCTTTTGCTTCGGTTCTATTTACTATAACTATCCTGGACGGGGCTTCTCTTATTAGTCCAAATACGACGGCCGCTGCGGCTCCTCCGGCCCCGAAAACCAGGCATCTCTTGCCCCTCGGTTCGAACCCAGTTAGTTTTAAAGAGTTTACGAACCCTTTCCAGTCCGTGTTATAACCTTTTAGTTTTCCCTCGTCCGTGAACGTTATCGTATTGACCGCCCCCAGGGATTTTGCCGCTCCGGATAATTCGTCCATCTTTTTCGCGGCAACTTTTTTGTGGGGAGCTGTGACGTTGAGACCTTTAATTCCCAGACTGTTTGCTCCAACTATTGCCTCTTCTACTGTGCCTTTTTTAACGGGGAACGCGAAGTAACGATAATCCAGATCCAGTCTATCGATTGCCCAGTTCTGTAGCCTGGGAGACAGGGAACCTTCCACCGGGTCCCCAATTAACCCAATTACCTCCGTACTGGTGTCGATTTTAACCATTCAGTAACCCCTCCATTGTTTCAAAAAATCCCGGGAAAGATACTTCCACCCATTTCGGCGCAACCAGTTCAGTTTCACCCTCGGCAACTAAGGCAGCTACCGCCATACTCATTGCTATACGATGGTCCTTGAAGCTTTCGACGCTGGTTCCAGTTAATTTACTTTTCCCTCTTACAACGAAACCGTCCGGAAGCTCTTCGATGTCGGCTCCGAGTCTTTTTAGGTTCGTTACAGTCGCCTGGATTCTATCCGTCTCTTTTACCCTTAGCTCTTCCGCCCCTCTGACTTCCGTTGTGCCGTCAGCCTGGGTAGCGACCACGGCCAGTAAAGGTAGTTCGTCTATTGATTTTACGACTTCCTCTTCCGTCAGTTTTACCCCTTTTAGGTGGGACCTGGATACGACTAGATCACCTCTGGGTTCCCCGTTACTTACTTCAAAATTTTTTAATTCGATAGACGCCCCCATTCTTTTGAGCAATTCGAGGAAGCCAGTTCGGGTCTCGTTTAGTCCGACGCTCTTTATCGTTAGGTCAGAGCCTTCGACCAGGCACGCGGCGGCGAGGAAATAGCCGGCTGAGGAAAAATCACCCGGTACATTCAGCTCAAGTGGTCGTAATTTGTGAGGTCCGTTGACCGTTATTCTGTTTTCGTCGACCTGGATAGGATAGTTCATGGCGTCCAGCATAAGCTCGGTATGGTCCCTGGAAGGTCCGGGTTCAACCACTGTCGTCACGCCCGAAGCTCCCAGACCTGCCAGCAGGACACAGGACTTCACCTGGGCACTAGCGACGTCGGGCTCGTATTCAATTCCTTTGAGATCCCCGCCAGATACGCTTAACGGGAGTCTTCCCCGTTGAGAATCTACCTCGGCCCCCATTGCCTTTAACGGATCGATTATTCTCTTCATGGGGCGGGCTCGCAACGATTTGTCTCCGTCGATCTTCGTTGTAAATCGATGAGTTGCGAGGATTCCGGAAATAAGTCTCGTCAAAGTTCCTGAGTTTCCGGCGTTCAAGCTCCGTTTCGGTTCGGTAAATCCTCGAATCCCCCGACCTTCTATCACAACGCCGTCCTCCCGATCAACGATCGAAACCCCCAGCTGCCTCAAGCAACTAATTGTACTTTGAACGTCCCTGCCGGAAGCCAGGTTATCTATTGTCGTCCTCCCATCCGCGAGGGCTCCCAGCAGTAATCCCCGGTGAGAGATTGACTTGTCCCCGGGTAAGGTTATCTCCCCCGTAAGCCCCTTCTCACCGAAATTAGAAATAGTTCTGACCGCTTGCTCGTTCATCAATCGACCACCCTGGAATCGAATCCGTGATTCAGAATAATCCTGTTCGCTTCTTGTGCCTGGTCGAGCGAATCAAAATATACCTGGAATGTTCCCCCGTAATCCTCCCTGACTTTCTGTAGTTCCAGGTCCCTAATGTTTATACCATTTTCTCCGAGGACCGAGGTCAACTCACCGAGAGCGCCTGGCCTATCCGGAATCATTACTGCAATTTTGAACGTGCTGGAAGATATACCTTTGCTGGACTTAGGTAGTTCGTCCCGGAGTTGACTGGCGCTATCGAATGTTTCTTCCAGTCCGCGGTCCTGAAGGTTTTGAATGATCAAGTTCAGTTTCTCCAGGAATTCGTTTCCTACCTCCTTTATCTGCTCCCCGTTTGTGTCGAAGATGTCTTTCCAGATACCGAATGGGGAGTCCGCTATGCGTGTCATGTCCCTGAACCCGCCACCAGCCAGCGAAAGGTAATCGTCGGGATCGGCTTCGTCGCCCACCAGTTCCATCAACCCAACGGAGATAAGTTGAGGGAGGTGACTAACCTTTGCGACGATGGCATCGTGTTCTTTGGGTTCCATATAGTGCGGGTCCGTTCCCAGGCCGGACAAAAATCCTTCCAGTTTTCGAGAACCAGGTGTGGGTTCTCCTTCAGAGGTGACGAGGACGAAGACGCTGTTCTCGAAAAGCAGTGGATGAGCTCCCGCTATTCCCCGAATTTCCGCACCTGTCATCGGATGTCCCCCTACGAACTCTAAGGAAGTGTTTTCGAATTCCGACCAACCAGTCATGCAGATATCGTGTTTTGTGGAGCCAAGGTCAGTTACCAAAGTATCCTTACCCAGTACTTCTGTCAGGCCTTTTAGAAGTTCGATTATTCTATCTATTGGTGTCGCCAGCACTACCAGGTCGGAGTTTTCTACCGCTCCGGCTAGCTCGCGGGGACCGTACCCTTCGTCCACTGCTCCCCGGCGTAGCGCTCTTTTTATTTCTTCTTCGTAATCCACCCCGACGACCGTTACGTCGGGGAAAAAGTTCTTTGTCGCCAGGCCAAGCGAACCTCCCATAAGCCCCGTTCCCACTATCGTTATTCGAGAAAACGCGCCATCGTCATTCATCATCTATTGGTCAAGCCGCTATCGGCTCGTCTTTGAGAGTCTCACTAATCTGCCCAACCTGATCCATTAACTCGGCAAATTGATCGGGTCGTAGAGATTGGGGACCGTCGCTTTTTGCCTTTTCGGGCTCGTGGTGAACTTCAACTATCATTCCATCCGCTCCGGCTGCTATTCCGGCCCTGGCCATGGGTATTACCTTATCTCTGACGCCAGTGCTATGGCTGGGATCAATAATTATCGGTAAGTGACTTTCTTTTTTTATCACCGGGACAACCGAGAGATCAAGAGTGAACCTCGTCTCGTCGGAAAAGGTTCTGATTCCTCGCTCACAGAGAATAACGTCCTCGTTACCTTCGGACATTACGTACTCTGCTGCCATCAGGAATTCCTCTACTGTAGAAGAGAAGCCCCGCTTCAAAAGTACCGGCCTATCGGTTCGGCCAACCTCGCGTAAAAGGTTGTAATTTTGCATATTCCTGGCCCCGATCTGGAGAATATCGGTATAACTGCTGACAAGTCCCACCTGGCTTTTTCCCATAACCTCGGTGACCATCTGTAGGTCGTTATTATCTGCAGCCTCCCGCATGTACTTCAGACCTTCTTCTCCCAGGCCCTGGAAACTGTACGGCGACGTTCTTGGTTTAAACGCTCCTCCCCTCAAAATTGATGCACCCTGGGCCGAAACGTATTCGGCAATTGTCTCTACCTGGTCTCTGGACTCGATTGCGCACGGTCCGGCCATCGTTACCGGATCCTCCCCACCGATTTTCACGTTACCAACTTCTACGACGCTATCCTGCGGATGAAAATCCCTGCCGGCAAGTTTATAAGGTTCACTTATCTCAGTCACTTTAGCCACTCCTTTGTTAAGAATTTCTAGCTCTCGCGGATCCACACCGCTTTTGTCACCTATGGCTCCTAACGTGGTGTAATCTACACCCTGAGAAAAGTGAACGCTAAAACCCAAATCGATAAGCTTCTCCTCCACTTCGTTGATTTGTTCTTTAGTTGCTTCTGGCTTCATTACGACTATCATTGGTATCGACCTCCATTTGTATTTCTTTTGTTTCGGAAATCAATTTTTGGTAAATACGCTCCAGCTGGTCCTCAGTTAACGGACCGCTATTGATAGCCCGAACGTGATTCAGCACGTCTTCTTCTCTTTCTTTATCAGTGACGTCCCAACCCTTTTTTCTTTTGTGTTGACCTATTTCGAGAGCCTTGCTTGCCCGACGGTTCAACAGTTTAACGAGTTTTTCGTCGATTCTATCTATCTCAGTTCTTAAATTGTCGATCATCTCTACCTCCAATAGAAAAGGTACCACGGGAATACCGTGGTCCTTGCCGCGATCTAAAGCCTAATTGGAGAAAAGGCTTTAGATCAGTTCACAAAATAGAAATAGTTAAAGATAAAAGTTAAGGTAAGTTCAAATGGAAAAGTGAGTGCCTTCTCGGGGGAATTAGAATGAAGCCCTATCGAATTCAGCACTCCCGTGTTCATAACGAGGCTATTATAGCGTCACTCCGCTGGGCCTTCAAGGCCAAAATATAAACTCTACAATTTTTCGAAGTATTGTTTGATAAATTTCAGCAATTTTCCGTTATCTCGTTAAGGAATTACCTTACGGGAAAATATAAGTGAAACTTATCAATTTACCTTTGGACCACTGTCAATAGCCGCCGATTCCGGAAAATTTCGAGCGTTAATTCGGTTCTACTAATTCGTAATCGTAGGTAACTTCCGCCTTTAAGGAATGAGTCACCGAACAGTACTTTTCCTGGGTTAACCGGACAGCTTTTTCTACTTTCTCCTCCTCCAGGTCCACCCCGTACACTTTGTAGGTTACGTGGATGTCGGTAAAGTACTTTGGATGATCGTCGTTTCTTTTCCCTGAGATTTCCATTTTTATGTCCTTGTAATCAACCCGCATTTTGTTCAATAAAGTGTTGAGGTCAATTCCGGTACAGCCACCCAAACTGATCAATAACATCTCCATCGGTCGGGTAGCACCGTCGTGACCGTCCACTTCCTCAGCGGCGTCCATAGTCGTCCAATGGTTGGACTCCCCCCGACCGACGAAGGTTGAACCCTCTAATTGTTTTACCTCTATATCCATATTTATCCTCCAGTTAATGTTGCAATAGCCTGAGCCCCTACTCCTTCTTTTCTTCCGATAAAACCCAGATGTTCCGTGGTAGTCGCTTTAACGTTTACGGGTGCTTTCAGTATCTGTTCTAGGTTGTCTTTCATTTCTTTTCGTCCCTCTCCCAGCTTGGGATCCTGGATAATTAAAGTGGAATCCACGTTTCCCAGCTCGTACTTCCGGGAAGTTATTTTGGCCAAGACTTCCTCGAGCAATTTCAGGCTGGAAATACCTTCATAAGCGGGATCGTCGTCAGGGAAGTGAGCCCCGATATCTCCCAGAGCAGCGGCCCCGAGCATGGCGTCACAGATGGCGTGAACTAAAACGTCTCCGTCGGAATGGGCAACAGTACCTGAGACGTGATCGTACTCCACTCCGCCTAAAACCAGACTCTCTCCTTCCTCGAGTCGATGAAAGTCGAGGCCTAATCCCATCCTAGTTCTTTTCGTCATTGTTGAATAACATTTCCTTTAATACGGAATTGGCCATACCTTTGGAAAAACCCCGTCTCTCGAGGAAACCAAGAGTCTTTCTGTATTTTGCTTTTACGCCTTCGCCTTTGTATTTTGACAATCGCTTTTGGGCTAACTCCCTGCAGCGTTCCTCCTCGGTTTTCGACGAAATTTTTCTGTCCAGTACGTCTTTTGCCACTGCCTTCTCAACGCCGTGGTCCAGCAACTCTTTGTAGATTCCTGACCTACCCTTTGGTTTGTTCTGAAGTCGATCCTCGACGAAGTACTCAGCAAACAACTCGTCGTCGACCAGGTCCTTGTCCAGAGCCCAATCGACGACGTTATCAATTACTTCCCGAGAGTATTCCTTTTTCCTTAGCCTCTCCCGGAGTTCTGACTCCGTTCTGGGACGGTACTTTAGTAGAACCCGAAGATAGGCACGAGCGTCCTCCAGCTCTTCCTCTTTTTCCTTACCATTACTCGCGTCGGCCTCGGAATCGTTCACCTTATTCCTCTGTAGTTTCTTCTTCCTCTTCGGGCTCTTCTTCCTCCGCCTGGTTTTTCAAACCGGCTTTCTGTCTTATTTTTGTCTCGATTTCCTCTGCAATTTCCGGGTTTTCTTCGAGGAATTCCTGGCTGTTGTCCACTCCCTGGCCCAAACGAGTATCACCATAGGAATACCAGGAGCCGTTACGAGTTACGACGTCGTACTTTTCTCCGAGGTCCAGAAGCTCCCTTTCCGTAGAAATCCCCTTCCCGTAAATGATGTCGAATTGGGCTTCCTGGAATGGAGGTGCTACTTTGTTCTTTACTATCTTAACGGTTATGGCATTACCGATTTTCTCGCCGTCCTTTTCCAGAGTCTTTGTGATGTATATATTTAACCTGAGAGAGCTGTAAAATTTTAAAGCCCGACCTCCCGAGGTAGTGGTTGAGGGCCCCCAGGGAGAATTGTTTATCTTAGAGCGGATCTGGTTTGTGAAGACTACGGTGGTCTTTGACTGAGAGATAGCTCCGGCCAGCTTCCTCATGGCCTGGGACATGAGCCTAGCCTGGAGGCCAACCTGGGAGTCACCCATTTCGCCTTCCAGTTCCGCCTGAGGCACTAGTGCGGCGACGGAGTCGATTACTACCATGTCAAGTGCGCCGCTCCGAATCAACTGTTCCGTTATTTCCAGGGCTTCCTCTCCCGAATTGGGCTGGCTAAGGAGTAATTTATCCAGATCTACGCCGATAGACCGAGAGTATTGCGGATCGAGCGCGTGCTCCGCATCGACAAAAGCGGCGGCTCCATCCTGTTTGTGTACTTCGGCCAGCATGTGCAGAGCGAGGGTAGTCTTTCCGCTTGACTCCTTACCGAATATTTCTACTATCCTTCCCCGGGGAACTCCGCCGGCACCGAGCGCTATATCCAGCGCCAGAGAACCGCTGGAAGTAGTTTCTACCTCAATTGCATCCTGGTCCCCCATCCACATTATGGAGCCTTCGCCGTGTTCTTTTTTAATCTTATCCAACGTACTGTCTAAAACGTCTTGTTTACCCATATAATCACCCTAAATGATTTAAAAACATGGATTAATCGACCGAGGAAAATCACTCATTTTCCGACATAATTTACCGACTGACGTTCAACACCATTGCTCATTGGTGAGCTCGTAGTCAAGGATTTCTTCCTCGTCGAAGAAAATTTCGATCTCACGTTTCGCGGATTCAGTTGAATCAGAGCCGTGAATGAGGTTCTTGGTTAAATCCAGCCCGTAATCCCCTCTTATCGTACCCGGCTTTGCTTCGAAAGGGTTGGTTGCGCCCATCATGTCCCTGATTACGCTAATTGCCTGCTCACCTTCCACCACCATAGCTACGATGGGACTTGAAGTAATGAAGTTAAAAAGGTCCGAGAAAAAATCCTTTTCCAGGTGTTCTTCGTAATGTTCTCTGGCAAGTTCTTCGCTTACCTCCATCATCTTCATTCCGGCTATCTTCAACCCTTTATCCTCCAGTCTCGACACCAATTTGCCAATCAAGCGCCGCTGCACAGTATCCGGTTTCAGTAACACAAGGCTCCGCTCCATTTGGTAACATCCCTCCTAGGTTTTGAAAAGTGTAATGACCGTATCGGTTGGCAAACTAACTCACTTGGATTTAACCCACTTATTTCCTTCCAGCTGTTCCACTAAATTCTCCATCTCCAGCTGAAACATTATATGGGATAAACGGCCCGGGGAAAAGTCGGTACCAGCGACGAGATCGTTAAAGTGGATTGGCTCGTAATCCAGTCTGGAATATACCTCTTTCTGGTCCGTATTTAAGGTGGACTCTATCCCTTCTTCCTCGTCTTCATCGTCGAACGGTAAGGCGGCCTGGATGTCCTTGAATTCTTCTACCACGTCGGAAGCGTCTTCCACCAATTTTGCTCCGTCCTTTATCAACCCGTGAGTCCCTTTCATCGTCGGTCTTCGTACGTCACCTGGAACCGCGAAGACCTCCCTACCCTGGGAAAGAGCGTCGTGAGCCGTGATCAACGCTCCGCTTGACTCCGGCGCTTCCACCACTATCGTTCCCCTTGTCAGTCCGCTTATTACTCTATTTCGCTGGGGAAACGTCCACTTGGTTGGGCGTTGTTCAAAAGGGAATTCGGTAATGACCGCTCCGTTATCGGCAATCTTCCTCATCAGGTTTGCATTGCTCTTCGGGTAGGTGTGATCAAACCCCGTTCCCATAACTGCAACTGTCCTTCCACCTGTCGCTAGAGCGGATTTATGACTGTAGGTATCTATCCCTCTTGCCATACCGCTTACCAGCGTTAACCCTTCTCGGACGAGCTGGCTGGCCAGTTTTTTTGCCACCTTTTTTCCATAGTTAGTGTTTTTTCTCGTTCCAACCATGGCTACCCCTAGCTGGTCGTCTTTTTCGTAATCTCCTTTAACGTAAAGTACCGGCGGAGGCTTGTCTATTGTTCGCAAAGAATCGGGGTATTCTCCGTCCTCTAGCGTAATCACTTTTACGTCAAGCTTTCGACATCTTTCCAGTTCTTCCTCTACCTCTTCTTCGTCACGCGCCTCACAGAATTGGGCGGCGGCATCAGAGAAGCCGGTTAAAGATTCCAGATCTTCTTGAGACGCGGTCCAAATCGCTTCTACCGACGGAAAATAGTTCAGTAATAGATGAAACCTGGCAGGAGTTATTGCGGGATTCATGTTTATACCAATCCAGCATCTTGGAATATTTTGGGGCATCGTTTCACCTTTTGTTGGTATGTTATGTCGAATGTATTTACATTGAAAATATTGCTTTTTGCGTCCAATAACAAGGAATAAATTAAAAATAATAGTGGAAGCCGGTTCCGAAACTCATGTTTAAGGGACCATCGTTCTGGGATTGTATGCCGAACTCAAGGTTTATCTCAAAATTAATGGCAAATAATTTTATACTGACACCCCAGGTACTCTGGACATTTATTTTCCCAAAGACTTCAGAAAATTTAACGAGATTTGTGGTATTGGGTCTGAAACCGGGCTTGATCTTGACAATCTCATCAGATTATGATATTATAATGAAAATTGTCTAGTGGAGTGTAGTAAATGTACAAAGGAATAAAGTTAGTCGAGGTTGGTCAGAGTAGCTTTAGGTATAAAGGGTACCTCAGGAATATAGCTTGTAAGTTCAAGATGGGCGTAGTGCCCATCATATCTCTCATTAAACAATCGGTTTACTGTCTTCACCGGGGCAAGATTTAATCGTAATCACTTAATCCTCGACGGGTATTTCGAGTAGCTAAGCTAATTTTTAGAACAAAAAATAGACTTCAACTAGATGCTCACACCCCCTCGGCGGAGCATTCAGGCAAGTTCGACCTCCCCTCCGGTCGAACTTGCCTACCTCTTTCTTAGCTTATCAAATTCGAAGAGGTTTCGGTAAACCCCGGTTAAGCTTTTTTCTTCGGAGGGAAATCTTAACTCAAATTAAAATAACCATAAACGGGAGGAGTGTAAATAACTCATGCGAAACGAAGCCATTAATACAGTATCGTTGGTTCTGATAGTTGGTATAGTTTTCACGTCCGGTTTTTTGGCTTTTGGGGCAGACAAACCCACTTACACGTTTGCGACAGAAGCACAATGGTGTCCCTGGGATTACTACAACGAACAAGGGAATCTGGTAGGAATAGACATGGACATAATTCGCGAGATAGCAGAATTACAGGGATTTAACGTAAAATTCACAGTATCTTCCTGGGGTTCATTGATCCCGATGGTCAAGATGGGCAAAGCAGATATGACTGGAGGTGGGATGTCGATAACCAAGGAGCGCGAGAAAAAGGTGGACTTTACGGATCCATACTGGGTTACCCAGATGGCCGTTCTCGTTAGAGAAGAGTCCAATCTCAATATGTTTGAAGCCCTGACACGTGGAGCAACGATAAGCAATCAGAGCAATACAACCGGAGCGGAATGGGTTAGAGAGAACCTTATTAAAGAGGGATACGATCTCAATCAAAAGCTTTACGAAACTTATCCTCAGGCAACACAGGCCCTGATTTCAGGCAAGGTCGATGCCTCGGTTCAGGATAGTACGTCCGCTGAAATCCTGGTCAAAAACAAACCGGTTAAGATAGTTGGATACTTTTCAACCGGTGAGGCTTACGGCTACGCAGTTCAGGAAGGTAATAAAGAACTACTGAAGACCCTGAATGAAGGGTTGGATAAGCTCAAACAGTCAGGTAAAATAAAGGAAATAATGAATAAACCTGAATATCGTAACTGTGGTTAATAGTTAATAAAATTTATACAGAGGGGCAAGCTGGAACTTTGCCAGCTTGCCCCTCTGTATTTAATAACTGGAGAGGGGAACCTTGGAATCAGTTTTAAATCAACTGACAGTACTCTGGGATAACAGCACCGCGCTCCTTAAGGGTTTGGAAGTAACCGTAGAACTGGGTTTTTCTTTTTTTGCACTTGGATTTGTGCTGGCGATATTTGTCGCCCTGGGGATAGTGTATGGCCCAAAATATCTCAGCAGGTTTTTTTCGGGATTTACCTGGATTTTCCGAAGCTTACCGGCGATAATTCTCCTCTTTATTTTCTACTACGGACCCTCAAAAATTGGGATCAATATGTCTCCTTTCTGGGCGGCGATGCTTGCACTCGGGCTCCGGCACGCCGGCTATCAGACCCACTACTTTAGGGGAGCGATACAGTCCATCGGGACCGGCCAGCTAGAAGCGGCTAGATCACTGGGTTTGAGTCTACCCAGAGCACTTTTTGAGGTAATTTTACCTCAGATGCTTCGGTTCTCACTCCCGGCCAGCGCGAACGAATACGCTATTACGATAAAGGATACGTCTCTGGCCTTTTCGATAGGGGTGGTAGAGATTCTTCAGCAGGGAAACTACATAATTTCCAGGGAATTTAACCCCCTTACGGTTTATATCACTATAGCAATTATATACTGGATCATAACTAGAGCAGGAACGAGGTTTTTTGCCTATCTCGAAGACCGATATATGGTCCCCGGATTCGAACTGGAGAGATAGACCCGTGAAAATTGTAGAACTATCCGAACTATACAGTGGCGTGATCGGGCGATGAGTTTTCTGACCTATATTTGGGATATCCTGCCGGCTCTTGCCCAGGGGTTAAAGATCACGATGATAATGACTGCCACTTCCATGGGGCTTGCAGCAGTAGTTGCCGTCCTGGTAGCACTGGGAAAGATGTATGGACCGAGACCCCTGCAGGCCTTCTGTGCATTCTACATAGAACTATTCCGGGGGACCCCTCTGCTGGTTCAACTATTCATAATATATTACGGGTTACCGGAAGTGGGGTTGAACTTTACTTCTCTCGTGGCAGCGGTCGTGGGGTTTGGGTTAAATAGCGGGGCGTATCAGGCTGAATACCTCCGGGGAGCGATTCAATCGATTAAAAAAGGTCAACTTCAGGCGGCCAGGTCCGTTGGAATGAGTTTTCTGGAATCGCTGAGAACGATTGTCCTGCCCCAGGCTTTTAGGCGAGTGATCCCCTCCTGGTCAAACGACGTGATCTACACTTTAAAATACACATCGGTGGCTTTTATGATAGGAGCTCAAGAACTTACTTCTATGGGAAAAATCATGGCGGGACGGTACTTCAGGTTTACCGATACGTTTATAGTAGTCGGTATAATCTATCTGATTCTGGTCTATATTTTCTCCAAGTCCGTTAACAAGCTGGAAAAGGCGCTTAAGGTTCCCGGATTCGAGATGCGCGATTGATTCAAACCTGCTTGCCTAACCCTTGGACGTAATCAAAAAGGATATAAATTGTATTATCCCACTCTATAGTTCGGTTCAATTCGGTTCGCTGATTTTAGAAAGTTTTCGTACTGCTGTATAATAATACCTAACCTGGGGAACTATAAATGGTTACTGTGAGTCCGGTTAGGGGTAATAACATTGAACTCAAGTTCAGCCGAACCAGAGGATAGGTACGCGAGACAGCTGGAGCTTCTCGGGGAATCAGGTCAGACGTCTCTAAAGAAATCCTCTGCCGCAATAGTCGGATTGGGTGGTTTAGGCTCTCCCGCAGCAACCTACCTGTCGATGGCCGGTCTGGGAAAACTGGTTCTCGTCGATCACGACGAAGTGGAGACCAGTAATCTGAATAGACAGTTTCTGCACTGGGACGAAGACCTGACTCGGCGGAAATCTATCTCGGCCCGAGAAAAGCTAAGTAGACTCAATTCGGAGACGGTTATTGAAACTTTCGAGGGCAAATTAAATCGAGCTAACTGGAAGAACCTACCGGAAGTAGACTTGTTAGTAGGTTCCGTGGACAATTTCGAGACGCGTTACCTGATAAACGAGTGTGCAGTGGAACGGCAAATTCCCTATATACACGGGGCTGTAGAGGGTTTTCAGGGTCAATTAACGACTATCATTCCCGGTGAGACACCGTGCCTACAATGTATTTTCCCCGATAACCCTCCTGGGAAAACCGGAATTCCAATACTGGGGACCACTGCCGGAATTATAGGTACGATGATGGCTAACGAGGCCATAAAGTACTTAATCGGACAGGGATGTTTAGTTACGGGAAAACTCTTACTCGTTGACCTTTCTTCCAATAAATTCGAATCAATTAGCATTGAAAGAAATTCGGATTGTCAAACCTGCGGAGACTAACTCTGGACTCACCTGCTTCTCCTGGGCCTATCACTGGCTGGACGACCTTGGGCGTTTTTGATCCAACAGGGAGCGTCGAAGGTAACGAACTTCACTCGTCTAACAAACGAAAGGGATTGTCTTATACAATCAACAAGAATATGTTGGGATTAGAAGACTTTTCAATTTGGAGGTGAGGAAAATGACGGAAATCTTACAATCAGTCGGTTATCTGCTGGTCTCTGTAGGAATTGCAATTCTCTTAATCAGATTAGGTGGATACTTGGAAAAAATGTAGGAAACCGGATAAATACTCCCCCGGAGGTGGCTAATGGCTTATTCAACTCAATTACTTCAGGCTTTGAGCTTCTTGACTTTTTCCATAGGAGTAACAGCAACCTTCATAAGGCTCGTAAGGCTTGGGGGATATTTCCGGCAATAAGTGGTATCGACACATCTGGATAAAATTTAATTAAAGAAGGCGGTACAATGGAATTTTCTCTAGGCGAACTTCTATTCGGGATCGGGGGTCTTTTAGCCGGAATTGGTGCGCTGATTGCCTTCTTAAAACTAGCCCAATTGGCCGAGAGACTTTTCTCCGAAAAATCTAAGGAGGAGGGAGAAAGTTCCTGAATCCGTTCCCGAAATTAATCTCCGATAACGCAGGACTGACCTGCCTTAATGGGGTTCCAGCCTCCTGATATTGGGGTGGAAATATCGCCCAACTATCGGGAGGCTTATTTATACTCATTAGGTTATAACCAGGCAATTTCCCACTCTGTTTTTTCCTCGAAGTTTGGTCTTCACCCCAAAACCGTGCCGATCCGACTTGATACTTCAAGTATATTCCCTTATAAAATAATATATTACCATTAACGATACGATAAACAATTACTCTTGTAATGTCATATACTTTACCTTTGTGGATAAAAGAGACTCTTCTCGTATTAGTTGTAGTTTCTGTATTTATAGTTACGTGTCTTCCGCCTACACAAGCGGTTTCCAGAGAAACCCCCCTGGGTATAGAATTTGATAACGAAATTTCCCTCGATCCGACGGTCACTAGCCTAATTTCCGATTACGGCTCCGAATTATTACTGTCCTACGAGACCGAGTTGTTCGAAATAAAAACCTCAACGGAGTTCGATTTAGAAGGTATCTCGGGAGAAGAGCTCCTGGCTGGATTAACTAGAGAACGGGTCGAGGCGGAATTAGAACTAGTCTTCGACCCGGAAAATGCCGAACTGGAATCCTACGAGGTGAAAGGAGATCTCCAACTGAGTCCTGAGACGTTGGTTGGCCTGGAATACGAATCCGATTATTCCCCGGAGGGAGGAAAGACCGACGGGGAGCTGGTTCTAACCTTTGATAGAGAGCTATCGGAAGAAGTTTCCGTCGAGGTAGAGGGGACGTTTCTCGACTCCGACTGGAAAACCAGCCCAGCTCCTCAAACCTCGGTAGTGGATGTAGCCGGTATAAAATTAGGGGAATTGACCTGGGATGCAACGATCGAGTTGAGCAAAGCGGAACTAACGGATATCGAACTGGACTTTGACGGCAACGATTTTTTATTCCACCGATCCGGATCAAGCTTTAGCGGGTCACTGGCCTGGGAACTTTCCGAAAGCTTTATCGAGTTAGAGCCGGAATTCGAGTTAGAACTTGGAACTTTCTATGTGGATACAGTTCTTCGTCTCGAAGACGAGCTCGAGGTAAGTAAACTGGAACTGGTAGAAGCGGGGATATCCAACCTGGAGATTGGTCAATCGACACTGGACCTCTCAACTGATTTAGATTCGGGGCAAACGACCGCCACACTGGAGAGAAAGAGAGACAAAACGGAAGTAGAGTTCGAGCTTGAACTTGAATCGGGGAAAAGTGATATCCCATTGAACCTGGATCAATTTACAGGTGAGTTCACCTGGGAGCCCGACGATTTCTTGACGGTAACATTTGAGATGGAATCCGATATTTCCTCTCCTCCGGAGCTAACGCTTGCTTCCGGGTACGAATTTTAGCCTCTACTTACTACCTGAAAAAACACTGGAATTTCATTTCTTGGGCTCATATATTTATAGAACCCTTCAATATATATCAACTCGTTAACGGTTTACTAACTATATGAGTAATAAGTTAATTCAATTAGATAACAAGAAAAAATGGACGTTTTCTGCCCTTCTGTACCTGGGACTGGGGGCTGTGGTGATGCAAATGCGTGGGGCTATGTTGCCCAATTTTCAACAGGAATTCGGTGTATCCGAGACCCTGCTCGGGCTTGTCTCTCCTGCCGGAACGCTCGGGTTCACTATTGTGGCACTGACAATGGGAATAATGGCTGGTAGAGTTGATATTCGGAAATATATCCTGACGGGTGCCTTGCTGACAGCTCTAACGACCTTTTTTATCGGGCTTGCCCCGTTATATATCTTGCTACTGGTGGCAATAGTGTTGAGAGGAATGGCAGGGGGGTTACCGGGAGGACTGACAAGGCCAATTCTCAGCCACCTCTACCCCGACAACAAAGGAAGGATATTCAACATCCACGAAGCTGTTTGGGCATTTGGTGCGGCCTGCGGGCCCCTGGTTGCGACTCTCGTTCTTCAATTCTCGAACTGGAGAACAGGATACTATCTGATGGGTTCCGCTTTTGTTCTGGTATCTCTCTTATTATTTAGGTCGTCCGACTTCCCCGCCGAGATCGAGGAGAAGCCTCTGAGTTATTCCCAGTTCCTGGAGATAATTAAGAATCCAGTGATAGTTTACGTGGGAATAATCCTGTTCTTGAGTGTGGGAGTGGAAGGGGGATTTTTTACCTGGCTCCCCTATTATCTGTCACAATCTCTTCCTCATAGCGTGGCTAATTTTGCCCTGACTGGGTATATAGGGGCCTATGTTCCGGGAAGGTTGATAAATGGATACCTGGCGAACAGATTTCCATTGACCCCACTTCTTCTGATTGCTTCGACGGTCGTAACAATACTGATTACGGTGGCCTTCTTTTTTACAGGTGGGTACGGACAAATCGCTGTAATAATAGGAATAGGGCTCTTTACCTCTACTATTTTCCCCAATTTGTTCGCTCTTGCGGCCAAGACGTATCCCCAACACAGCGGGCCAATAAACGGTCTGGTTATGACGTTTGACCCTCTTGGGATCTCAATTATCCCGGTTGTTATAGGAGTCATTGCCGACAATTTCGGTATTACAGTAGCGATGAGATCCATGGCACTATTCATGGTCGGGGCAATTCTAACTATTCTTTTACTTCATAGAAGGTTAAACCGATCCTAAACTCACAAAGCCGGCTTGGAAATTAGATCCGAATAATGTGTGGGAAAAATAAATTCGAATGGGTAACTTACTTTAGCGATAAGGGATGGTGCCGAGGCCCAGAGTCGAACTGGGGACACCCGCCTTTTCAGGGCGGTGCTCTACCGCCTGAGCTACCTCGGCACGTACTGTGAGAAAGATATTTGCTGGCGGGGACGACCGGATTTGAACCGGCGATCTCTTGAGTGACAATCAAGCGTCTTGGGCCAGGCTGGACCACGTCCCCTTATTTTTTACGTATGGTGGGCGAGATAGGACTCGAACCTATGACCTCCTGGATGTAAGCCAGGTGCTCTCCCACTGAGCTACTCGCCCATTTTAATCTAATTTAGGGTTCAGCTCAAGTAATTTCCCGCGTAAAAAACAGCGGGTTTAGGCTCTTTGCCCAACTTTTACGTCCCCAAGGGGATTCGAACCCCTGCCGCTGGGATGAAAACCCAGTATCCTAGGCCGCTAGACGATGGGGACAATTAACAACTGAGGGAACTACGTCCGAATCGTATAGGCCTTACCTAAAACATAATTTCTTTTCCGAGGAGGCCTACCTCGGGTTTTTGTTACAATCGCCCAAATAACAAGCGATTTATTATACTTAATCGGTAAACACTAATTCAACGGTCAAGCCAGGTGATTGATTGAAGAAAGATTAATAGTCGTAAAAAGAAATTTTGGTCGGGTCGGTTAGATGGTAGTATTAACCCTATGAGGTTGGACGAGATCTTTTTCTGTCCTATTCTTGATCCAGTAGAATTACAGGAGGAGGTTGAATCAACAATGACTGCTGACAAAGACGCGGGATTCGATCCCCGCGATATGGAACGGTCGGAGGAAGTGGATATAAAGTTTGAGATGTCCGAAGATCATCGGACAATTTACGCAAACGGGGTTTACGGAGGTATGACCTCACGTGGTGACATGCATATGGACTTCGTTACCGATCATTCTGAACGACCGAAGGCTCAAACTTTTAAAGTTAATAAAGACGGTAGCCTGGGTCGACAGGTAGATGAAGAAGGTGGAAACGACGTGATCCGTGAACGGCAGGTAAGTATCTTTTTGAAACCCGACAACGCGTTTAGCATTGCAACCTGGATGATAGCAAAGTTACTCCCTCCAAACGTAGAACCAAAGCACGTTCGCAAGGTGATAGAGGAGAACTTTGATATTGGAGGGCCTAATTAATACAGGCTAGAGGGTTTGGTCTCGCTCGTTCCCCAGGTGAAGCGGGGCGATCTATTGGATTTGTGGTAGACAGTTGGTAATATAAAAAGGAAATAATCGAGGTTGGAAAGAATTTCCTCAAGAATACCTGGGGAGTTGTTAAACTTTATTGATGTTTTCCAGGAGGTCAGTTTGAACTTAAATATAGATTTTACCTCAAAAAAATTTATTATTTCATCTTCCGGTTTAGGGTTAATTGTGGTGGGCTTGCTCCTGTATTTCCTCGTCTTTTCAGGATCGGGCCCGGAGTCTTCTGCGGCTCAATTAGCGGTATGTCTGAGCGACCAGGGTGTAACGATGTACGGATTGCCTACCTGTCCTCATTGTCAGGAGCAGAAGGACAAATTTGGTGACTCATTTAAACACGTCAACTACGTGAACTGCTCAAAAAATAGGGAGAAGTGTTTGAATAAAGGTATCAAAACCGTCCCGACCTGGATAATCGACGGAAAAAAGGTGGTGGGAGTCCAGGAACTGGAAGAACTGGCGGAGAAAACCGGTTGTAAATATCCCTAGCGAGGATCCGAATAGTTAATCTATAGACGGTAAATCTGATATCACCCTCTCAAGGCTGTTTCGGGCCGTTTTGGTGAACTATATTATATGGTCTAGCCATTCCGACAGATTACTTGAATAGAATAATTATATGCGTATAATTACATAAACGCATATAGGGGGAAAAGAAGTGAATTTGCAGGAAGCGGAAAAGTTGATGGGAGTTCTCGCTAACGAAACCAGGCTACGGTTATTACGAACACTCGCCGTAGTAGATAAAGCGGTTTGTGTCTGCGAGCTGGAGGACGCGTTAGATTTACCTCAATACAGCGTTTCAAGACACCTGCAAAAGTTAAAAGAGAGTGGTCTGGTCGAGAGTCGCCGAGAAGGAACCTGGGCTTATTACTCTCTTGCCACTGAACTGAACCCGGCTAAACGGGAAGTGATTAACTGGGTCGGGAGTTACCTCGACGAAGAGGCGGTGAGGAAGGATAGAAAGGAAATGAAACAGAGACTGTCACTGAGAAAGGATGGAAAGTGCGTGGCTGGAAGGGGAGAGGAAAGTGATTGTAAATGACAGAAAAAGCTAGCTCCGAAGAAGAATCCCACCAGCTCAGTTTTTTTGAAAGATACCTTACCATTTGGGTCCTTATTTGTATGGGGATTGGCACCGGACTTGGGTATTTATTCCCAACCCTTGATCAAACCCTCGATTCAATAAAGTACGCTCAAGTATCTCTCCCGATAGCGGTCGCCCTTTTCTTTATGATTTATCCAATTATGGTACAAATAGATTTTAAAAAGGTTATCAGGGCGGGAAAAACGCCAAAACCCGTGGGCTTAACTCTATTCATCAATTGGGCAATTAAACCTTTTACCATGGCCCTCTTGGCCTGGTTATTTATGAAGGTCGTCTTTCAGCCGTTCATTTCTCAGGCACTGGCCGATCAATACGTCGCAGGGATGATTCTCCTCGGTATTGCCCCTTGCACGGCCATGGTACTGGTCTGGAGCTACTTGGCCCGGGGAAATATGGGCCACACTTTAGTCATGGTAGCCATAAATTCTCTTGTAATGCTGTTTTTATACGCCCCTCTGGGTAAATTTCTTCTAGGGGTAGCAAACATCGTGGTCCCCTTTGCCACAATCGCCATGACGGTGGGAATATACGTGGGCCTACCTTTATTGGCAGGTTATATCTCCAGAAAGGAGCTGATAAGGAGAAAAGGTGAAGAATGGTTCGAAAAAGTTTTCTTGAAATATACTGACAAGGTATCAATTATTGCCCTCTTGTTTACTCTAATTATTTTATTTAT
>JBDGQU010000138.1:26619-28365 GCA_042218715.1 Bipolaricaulia bacterium
ATACTGACAAGGTATCAATTATTGCCCTCTTGTTTACTCTAATTATTTTATTTATCCTCCAGGGAGAAGTAATTCTAACTAAACCGCTACACGTTTTTATGATTGCGCTTCCCTTAATTGTTCAAATCTTTGCCATCTTTTTCCTGGGGTACGGGTTGAGTAAATTGGCGGATCTCGATTACGAAGACGCCGCTCCAACTTCAATGATAGGTGCGTCGAATCACTTCGAGGTAGCTATCGCTACCGCCACCATGTTGTTCGGGCTTTCTTCCGGTGCGGCTCTGGCAACCGTAGTGGGAGTTCTGATAGAAGTGCCTATAATGTTGACCCTGGTCCGAATCTGCTGGAATACAAAAAATTACTTTTCCAGGAAACCTCGAAAAGCCCCTGAGGCTATTACCCAATAACTGGAGGTTATTACCATGAACGACGAACTAAAAGAAAAAGTTAACGAAAGATATTCCGAAATTGCCCGGAGTAGTTCGAGCTGTTGCTCCGATTCCGACTGCTGTTCTCCCTCCCCTGTCCAACAGGCAAAACAGGTGGGGTATACTCGGGAAGAACTAAAGAACGTTCCCGATTCGGCAATTATGGGACTGGGATGTGGAAATCCCGCCGGACTAGCCGACTTCAATGAAGGAGAGACGGTGCTGGATCTGGGTTCCGGGGCCGGACTCGACGTATTTTTGGCGGCAAATAGAGTTGGCCAGGAAGGTAAAGCCATAGGAGTTGACATGTCGAAAGATATGGTCAAGCGAGCCAAGAAAGGTGCGATAGAGGGTGGCTATACCAACGTAGAATTTAAGGTTGGAGAAATTGAAGACCTACCCATAGAGGATAACTCGGTGGACGCCGTCATAAGCAACTGTGTTATCAACCTTTCTCCGAACAAACTGAAAGTGTTTAAAGAAATTTACAGAGTGCTAAAACCCGGTGGACGAGCACTTATCTCAGACCTGGTGTCGGAGGAAGAACTTCCCCGAGAGCTAAAACAGGACGCGAAAGCCTGGAGCGAATGCCTCGGAGGAGTGCTGAAAAAAGAGGAATATCTGAATAAAATCCTATCGGCCGGTTTTGAGGATATCGAAATTATCGATCAAACCAAGTTCTCCGACCCCCAGATTGACGAGAGGTTAACTGGAGAAATTACCAGCTTGAAAGTTAAGGCTATCCGGTAGCTTCTTCTACCAAAATTAGCCGAAAGTGCCCCAGGGCAAGCTAGGGGGTCAATCTTTCGTTTTTCAAACCCGAAGGTAACTTTAATAGTCTTTTTATATGCCCCGCTCTTTGGGCGGGGTTCTTGACTTCCTGGTGTGGATGTTGAGGCCAGATGGGTGAGCGTTTATACTATTTATGAAACGGGACTTTAACGCTCTTCTATCTCAGCTCCTTTCACGGATCTGAAGCCACCTATCTTTTAACTGTTATAATTTTCAACTCTTTTCGGACACGGATTAGCCCCTTGGTCTGGCATGGGGAAGCGTGATCAAAGCATCTCCGGTTCCCCAACTGAAACAGACAATCACGCCGGAAAATAGGTGGTTAGAATGGAAAAGCCCCTGGCGGATGGTCTGGTAGGAATAAAGAGGGGGATAAGGCTATCACTGTTGGTTTTTATCCTCGTAGCCGGTTCGGTTTTCCTTTTAGGAACTCTCGATCTATCATGTGAGCTTTGGACTCACGTGGCTCTCTCGGGAGCGAAAAAGGTAGGAATCAGGACTATTCTCAGGTTGCTTCACCAATCGA
>JBDGQU010000139.1:0-3569 GCA_042218715.1 Bipolaricaulia bacterium
CAGAATTTTTAACCGGAGTTTTTATAGGCATAGAGGATAGCTATATATAGTGTACTTACCGAAATAGCTGAGAATACCTTTCTATGCCAGTCAAGCAGGAATTGGAATCCATTGGCTGAAAGTAAATCTCCAGTTCGGAGGCATTTTATTTGACATCCGACCCCCGCTTAAGGGGAGAGTTGGTGGATAAATTTTGGAGGTGGTATTTAATCAACGATCCCGATGTTTGGTAAGCCGCTGCTAGATTTAAAAAGTTTACCCAAGAAGAATAATATTCCAACAAGGAGGAAACAGGATGAAATTAAAAAAATTATCGATACTGTCGTTGATTTTATTAATCATTATTGGAGCAGGTGTTGTTGGTAGTTATGGACAAGAAACTAAAATAACAAAGATAAAGTTTTGGCATGCTATGGGGGGCACCCGGGTAGATTTTATCAAGAGGATGGTAAAAGATTTTAACCTCTTCCATCCGACCATTAATGTTGACGTTACATATAAAGGGAGTTACAGGGAAACATTAACGGCAACGCAGGCCGCAGCCAAGACTGGAAATGCCCCTCATGTAATCCAGTCCTTTGACATAGGGACGCGAGAAAATATAGATAGTGGTCTTTTTGTCCCTGCGGGGGACCTTGTGGAGAGATTTAACATAAACGTTAATTGGGACGATTATATCGACTCGGCCCTGAATTACTATCGCGTGCAAGGAAAGCTCTGGGGTTTCCCCTGGAACTCTTCAAACGCCATTCTATATTACAACAAGGATAAATTTAAGAAAGCGGGTGTGACTATTCCTGAAAAACCAACGTTTGAAGATATTGTGGAGATAAGCCAAAAGCTAGTCGATAGTGGAGTCGTTGAAGGTGGAATTACCTGGCCGTTACATACCTGGTTTTTTGAACAATGGATGGCCGAGCAGGGCCAGGTACTCGTTAACAATAGCAACGGACGAAAAGGGAGACCAACCGAAATCTTTCTGGAAAGCAAAGAAGCTAAACGTATTTTCAATTGGTGGAAGGAGTTGTACGATAAAGGACTCTGGAAAAACCCCGGCGTGGAAGCATGGGCACAGGCAAATTCGCTTTTCCTCGGTGAAACCGTAGCAATGGAAATTACCTCCACTTCGGACGTAACTGGCATGGAGAAAAATGCAGCTGAGAACGGCTTTGAATTGGGCACCACTTACCTTCCAATTCCTGAAGGAACCGAAAGGAACGGGGAAGTTATCGGTGGAGGGAACCTTTGGATCACCAAAGGACACTCGGATGCAGAACTTAAAGCTGCCGTTACGTTTGCACTGTGGATGAGTAACGTAGAAAATTCAATTCGCTGGCACAAAGGGACCGGCTATTTCCCGATAAGAAAGAGTGCGGTAGATATACTCGAAAAGGGAGGTTGGTTCGAGAGATCGCCAAATTCTCGGACGGCTTTTGATCAATTACTGGATACTAAAACCAATCCAGCTACAGCTGGAGCCTTAATTGGTCCATTCCGCCAGATTAGGACAATAGTCGAAGAGGCTTTCCAGAAGGTCATGAGTGGAACTTCAGTAGATAAGGCGTTGGCTCAGGCTGATAAGGAAGCTGAAAAGGCCATGGAGGAGTACCAGGAAGTTGTGAGTTCGTAATTCTACAGGAAGCAGATCTCTGGTAATTAATTTAGTTGGATGGGCGGGGTGGGAGGGACTGCCCCGCCCATTTTTCCATAAAATTCGGAGGTAATATGCGTTCAAAATACCCTGGAAAAATATTACCGTTAATTTTCCTTGCCCCGACCATTATTGTAAGCGTATTGTTTCTCTATTATCCTGCAGGAATGAGCTTTCGGTTGAGTTTGTATAAAACCCTCTTTATGGGCCGGAAGAAGGTGTTTACCGGCCTGGGTAATTTTATCTCCTTATTTACTTCTCCGAAATATATCAGTGTAGTAGGGAAAAGCTTTATATTCTCATTTAGCGTTGTGGTGGGAGGGCTAGTAATCGGGTTAGGCATCGCCCTGCTGGCGAATAGAAAAATTCGGGGTGCGCGTCTGTACCGGACGGGTCTGATCTGGCCTTACGCGCTATCTCCTGCGATAGCCGGTACAATCTGGCTTTTTTTGTTTAACCCAAACACGGGAATGTTAACTTACGTTATGGAGGTTCTGTTCGGCATTAAACCCGATTGGCTTGCGAGTGGACCGCTGTCGATGTTAATGGTTATAGTGGCAGCGACGTGGAAAAACCTCGGATACAACATTATATTCTTCCTAGCGGGCTTACAGAACATTCCAGGGGAGTTCCTGGAAGCCGCCGACGTAGATGGTGCCAATGTCTTTCAAAAGTTCTGGCATATAACCCTGCCACTTCTCTCCCCGACAATATTTTTCCTAGTTATAATGAATATGATTTACTCGTTTTTTAGGACTTTCGCTCTCATAGATATAATGACAAAGGGAGGACCGGCAGGGGCAACCAACATAATGATTTTTAATCTTTATAGGGACGCGTTCCAGTACTTTAAGTCGGGAATAGCGGCTTCCCAATCGCTATTGTTGTTCGTTCTCGTCTCGATTTTAACTCTTATCCAATTTAAAACCTCTGGCAAGGGGGTGTACTACGGTGGTTAGCCCTAAGACGAAAGATAAATTGTCCACGATATTCACCCATCTTGCTCTTATAATCCTTGTGTTTTTGATTGCTTCCCCGATACTGTTTGCGTTGATTGCGAGCACTCAGTCCACTTCGACAATTCTAAATTATCCGCCGCAGTTTCTCCCCGGTAATTCGATAGTGAGAAACTTCACTGTTGCCTGGAATGACTACAATTTGGGGCGGCTGATGTTAAATAGTACGATTATTGCGATAGCGGTAACCGTGGGTAAAACTATAATTTCTATCCTTGCCGCTATGGCGCTCGTATACTTTGATTTCCCGTTTAAGAGTCTGATATTTGTAGTTATATTGCTTACTTTGCTTTTACCGGTCCCCGTTCGTATAGTCTCCTTGTTCGAGTTTGTCAGCAATCTCGGACTGGCCGATACCTATTACGCCATGATTTTCCCGTTTTTCGCGAGTGCGACGGGTACCTTTCTTTTTCGGCAACATTTCCAATCCATACCTGACTCACTGACGGATGCAGCTCGGGTGGATGGAGCGGGACCCATTAGATTTATGACCCAGGTACTCGTACCTATGTCGATGAATACGATTGGGGCCCTCGCAGTTATTCAGTTTATTTATATGTGGAACCAGTACCTCTGGCCGTTAATAATAATGCAATCGGAAAACAAACAAGTAATTCAGCTTGGACTGAAGATGTTGACCGGTTCGGGTAGGGCCGGAGTCAAGCCCTGGGGCCCTGCGATGGCAGGGTCAATTATTGCTATGTTGCCCCCCTTGTTAATATTCTTACTTCTCCAGGAACAGTTTATGAAAGGATTTGCGTTGAAAGAAGATAAGTGAGTATTATTGCCAATTCCGACTTAAAAGTCTCTGGATTGTCTAATTGGACGGGTAAGTTTGGCCGGATTCGGTTGGGATGCAGAGAGAGTCTAAGGTTAAAATAAATAGGAGAATTTGCCGATTA
>JBDGQU010000014.1:0-3620 GCA_042218715.1 Bipolaricaulia bacterium
ACGAGTTCTACGTCGAACCAGAACCCCGACTTGCCCCCTGTAATTCCAACCTTTAGACAGTTCTGTAGCTCGTTATAGAGGGAGTAGGAGAGGTCAGATAACTTACCCGCCTGGAGATCGTACTCGCCCTCCAGGCTGAAGGACCAGTCTTCTGGAAATTCCAGGCTCAACTTCCCGGAAACCTCTTTCACCCAGGTCTCGAACGGGTCGCTCTTAACCCGAATTTCTGCGGTATTTTTTCCGGACGAGACCTTGAGTCCGAACTTCGTTTCTGCTATCGAACTCGAGTCGAAGTTGTAACCAGAGGAAAAATTAACGGCGTAGTTTTTCCGTGAGTAGGTAGAATCCGTCTTTACCGAACTGAGAGACGTCGTTGATATGTCGTAACTCAAGTTGAATTTCTGAGTCAGAGAATTCCGGCTAAACCCTATCCCGTACTTTGCTTTCGAAAACCCGTCTTCGGGTACGAAATCGTAGTGAAAGGACAGGCTCTGGTTAATTCCTCCTTCGCTACCTCCGTAGCTAACGGCCAATCTATCCAGTCTCTTCACCGCATCGAAGTCGAATGGCGATTTACCAAACCTGTCCCTATGAATAAACCGAAGTTTTAGAGTCCCCGGTCCTTTGACTCCAAGGCTCGGCTCCACGCTCCCCCAGACCCTCGTCTCCAGGCTTTGGCCCGCTCCGGTATAGTAAGGGTTTACCCAACCTTTTCCCTTCAGGTCGAGACTTAAAAAGTCCAGCGGTGAAGTGCCCATAAGTACCTTGCCGCCCAATTTTCCTCGTGCACCGGAGCGAGCCGCTTCCCATTCGTCCTTTTTTTCCCTGTAGTACCCGAGATCCGTTCTTAGCTCGTAATTTAGGGGAAAATTCTTACCGGATCCTTTCCGAGATAAAGAAATTTCCGGAATACTTTCGATCGCGTGCGTCAGTTCGGAGTCATCGTCGCTTTTTTCGTTTCGGGCCACGAGGGCCTTCCATCCGAGCGCGGTATCCTTTCCCCCAGGCCCCGAAAGGCTGAATCGCCACTCGGTCTGATCGTAATTTGTTCCTCTAATGGGTCCCTGGTTTATATTTACGTTCGCGCTTGCCTCGATTTGACTCCCCAGGTTAGAGTTGAGCGTCCCCTCCAGTTTGAAAGCGTTATCGCCGAACACCCTGTAGAGTCCATAGATTTCCCCCAGTCCGGTTAAGTTATTACCTCCCAGGTAGTAATCTACCCCGAGACCCAGCCCCTGGTCCCGGGAAAAATAGTCAGCCACTACGTTGCCGAAGTGATTTTTGTCCAAAAATATCGGAAGAGCACCGCTTACCGAAATCCCGCTTCCGGTGGAGTAACCTATCCGGGGGAAATAAGGGCGTTCGGGGAGGCCCACATCCTTCAGGGTTATGAAATATAGCGGGGACCAGCCAACGGGTAGCCCGAATGACTTGAGCGTTGCGGACCGAGCGAGTACGAAGTCGTTCTCGATCAACGAGGTTCGGTCGGCGGAAACGGAGTAGGCGCAACCCCCCTCGCACCGACACCCCTCGCAGGTGCTGAAGCTACTACCGGTGAACTCAGCCCCTTTTAACCGGGAAGTTTCGCCGAATTGAAGCGAAGCGGTATTCCCCCGAACCTGTAATCGAGTCTTCCCGGAGTCGGCCCCCTTAAGTTCGAGTTGCCCTCTCAGCCCTTCCCCAGTTAGGTCCGATAGCCTGGGAGCCTTTTTCCCCTCCGTTGTTATGGTTCCCGATAGCTTTTCCGCCCTCACGGTCGTGGCTTCGCCCTCGTATTTGGTCTGCTCGGTGACCTCGAACTTCCAGCCGGGTTTGATCTTGGTCAGGGAGACTCTGGTCCCGGAAAGAGAAGTGGACTCGCTGAACGAGAGTTTTGCGTCCCCGGTGATAGTTAGTTCGTCTATTTCCGTTCCGTCTATCCTTAATTTAAGTTCGTCTCCGCGAAAGCTCACCGATCCGGATTTTCCAGTTGCCTCGATCAGGGTCAGCTCAGTTAATTTGGAGGACGATTCCTCGGCCAACCGTCCCGACAACCTCTCCGCCCTGACGGTAAAATCCTCTGAACTTAGGCTAACCTTGCCCTTAGCCTTTATCCCTCCCGAATCCCTGTCTCCTTTCAGCTCCAGGTAGTCCGTTTCCAGCCTCCAGTCGGGACGGATTAACTTGACGTTTCCCTCGGCTACTGTCCTGTCCGGGTATTTTTTTAATAGGTCCGCTTCGAGTACGGTCTTTGCCCTGAACTGCCGGGGGTAGGCTAGAATTAGCAGGGTGGTGATCAGAATCGCGGTCAGGACCTTGCTGAGAGTTTTCTGTCTGTATACCACTGTCATTCCCGGGAATTTGAGGTGAATCGGGCTCTGATAGAGCTAAAGCCCGTCTTATCCAGCAGGAGAAACAAGACTAACCCCAGCGAGCCAAATATTATGTCGGGTAACCACGCGCCCAGGGCGGGTTGAATTACTCCCTGGCGGGCCGAGCTTTTCGCCCAGAGCAGCACTCCCTGGTAGCCCCCGACTGAGAGGAGCGCGAGCAAAATCCCCACCGCCTTGCTTCGGTGTCGAAGTAATAGACTGAGCGAAGCGCTAAACAGAACGAACACTAAAGCCGCCAGCGACTGGGAAAACCGGGAGTGGAACGCGAACTCCAGTTTTGCTTCCGCCTTTCCGGCTTTGTCGGCCGCCCTGGCGTTTCGCCTTAGCTCCAGCACCCCCATTTCGTTCGTCTTGCGGGAACCGAAAACGAGGTTCTCTAGGGCGCTGTCGACCCGGACTCTTAGTTCGTCGAATTTCATCGAATAACTTACCTTACCGGATTCCTCCAACCCGACCAGCCTTCCTTCGGATAGTACCCAGCCGTCTTTAGTGAGTTTCCCCGATTGACTTGACAGCAGTTCGGGGTAATCCTTTGGAGTGTCGAGTCCCGGAAAATCTAGCCCGTTGGAGTTGAATATTAGCACGTCTTCGATTCTACTCTTTTCCTCGTTGTACCGGCCGACGTAGATGATCCTCCCGCTCGGGTCTTTGAAGAATAGGTCCGATTGTATCTGAGGCAAGGGACTATTCTTGGTGATTCTGTATATTTCCTTTCGGTACTCGTGGTTTGCCCAGGGGACGAGGTAGTTGTTTACGCCAAACGCCCCGAAGCTCACGAGGAGACCGATGATGATTATCGGAAATGCGATCCGCTTTAACGAATATCCCCCCAGCTGGAAGGCGAGAATTTCCTGGTTGTTTATCAACCGGGCGAGAATTATAAAAGTCGAAACTACGAGCGCAATTGGCAGGGCAAATCCAAGAAAAGCGGGGACCTTCAGGGCGAGTAGTTTAAATACGGTGGTAAACGTTTCGGTTTTGGTCAGAATTAAGTCCGAAAGCTGGACGGCGAGGGTGAGTGAGGTAAACAGCACCAGTCCGAGAATCGAAACTAAAAATAACCCGACGATTTGTCGTGAAATATATCTTTTCATTTTCCCTTCTCCATATATTCTAGTAACTTCCGGCAGGTCGCTTTGCTGGAATTTCCTCGGGACGTAACCCTGACAAAAGCAACAATATATGCGTTCAAGTTCTCTGGTAATTGTTCGACAAAACCGCATCCAGCACTCAATTGGGCACTACATT
>JBDGQU010000140.1:0-5692 GCA_042218715.1 Bipolaricaulia bacterium
TCACGCAACTGGAAATTTTAACCTACACTTGCTCGACCTCTACCTCTTCAATTAATTCAAGTAATATCTCGACTACCTCCGGGTCGAACTGACTTCCTGCGTTCTTTCGTAACTCTTGTAGTGCCTCCTCTTTGGGCAGAGCTTCACTATAGGGCCGATCCGTTCGCATAGCATCCCACGCATCGGCTACGGCAACAATTCTCGCTTCCAGCTTTATCTCTTCTCCCTCAAGTCCTTTAGGGTAGCCAGAACCATCGTATTCCTCTTGGTGCTGGCCTATTATTTTGGCAGCATATTTTAATTTGTCGACCTGGCCTACTATTCTTTCCCCTATTTCCGGATGTTTTTCCATCTCTTTCCATTCGTCTTCAGATAACTCGCCCGGTTTCCCGAGTATGGAATCAGAAACCCCTATCTTACCTATGTCGTGCAGTATGGATGCGTACCGGAGCTGTTCAAGCCTTTCCTCCGATAGCCCTACCTTCTTACCTACCTTAACGGAAAGTCTTTGTACCCGATCTATATGTTCCCCTGTGTACTCGTCTTTTGCTTCAATAGTCCGGTTGAGGGCCTGCAATGTACCTAAAGTAGCCTGTTTCAACTTTTCTTCGGCCTCTTTTCTTTCAGTAACATCCAGCGATAATCCAAGGTAACGGGTCTCCGATATACTTACGGCGTTTATTAACATGTGCCCCTTTGTCCCGTCCTTTTTCAAATAGGGCAACTCCACTTCCAATTCACCCCGATCAAGGAGTCTTTCAAAAGCCTCCTCAGCCTCACTGGTAGCCTCGGGTGGGTGAAGATCCAAGGCCTCCATATCTAACAACTCTTCTCTAGAGTATCCTGTTATCTCGCAGGCAGTTTCGTTTACTTCGACGTATTCCCCTTTCTCGTTCACCACGGAGACTCCTACCGGTGCGTTTTCCACGTAGCTCCGGAACTTCTTCTCGCTTTTTTTGAGCTCTCTTTCGGCCTCTTTGCGTTCCGTTATATCTATCATGGAGGCAACGCTTTTTTCTGTACCCGGGATAACGTCTACGGTCATGAAGACGTCTTTTTCTTTTCCGGCTTTGTCAACCAGCTTGAATTCGTACTGGGTGGGGGCGGACTCCGGGTCCTCTCGTCTGAGTGAGTGGTATTCTTTCATCCTCTCCAGTTGGCCTTCGTTTGCCACAAGTTTCGTCCAGCTGGTACCCTCAATCTCTTCTTTCGAATAGCCAGTAAGGTTTTCTACTTCTTCGTTGGCCAGAGATATTGAAGTATCCTCTTCGAAGATCATCATAGCAGTGCCAGTCGTCTCGAAGAGGGCCCGATAGCGTTTTTCCGATCTTTTCAGCTCTTTCCGTCGTTCAAGCTTTTCCGTTACGTCTCTGATCAAGCCAATAAAGCCGACGATCTCACCCCCCTCTTCTTTAAGGTAGAAGACATTGGTCTCTCCGGGAAAGACTTCGCCGTTTTTCTTCTCGTAATGTGTTGTGTAAAAGAAGCTGGGATCCCCAATTGATTCCTCTATCTTCTCTCCCATCTCTTCGTATTCATCCTTGTCGCGGTAGAGGTATTCGGTCTTTTTGCCTTTGATTTCATCTAGTTCATAACCGAAGAGTTCAGTAAAGGCGGGATTGCAGTCTATGATGTTTCGGTCGGTGTCCGCTACCAGTAATGCGTCCCGAATACTGTTGAACAGAGAGCGATACTTCCGTTCGCTTTTCCTGAGAGCTTCCTGAACCTCAATATCGTGAAGTCCGAAGGCAATATCATCGGTAACGTCTTTTAGAAGACTAATCTCCTTCTCGTTGACGTAACTTTCCGGCATACACCCAGAGAGTAAGCCATATACACGGGAGTTGTAGGCGATCCTCGACGTAATCGTAGTTCCCTCGTTACACTCCTCGGCGAGCAGGCAGTCTTCACAGAATTCCGAAGATTCTTTGGTAATCAATGTGTCCGTCTCTTCCAGTACTTTTTCGACCTTTTCGGGCCGAGTGCTGGACTCAATTGTTTTCTTCAACGGCTCAAGCTTTTCCTCCAACCCAGATTCTGCAACGGCAACCAACTCTTTCGCTTCGTCCAGTAACGCAATCCATACATGATTAAATCCCCTTGTTTCGAATAACTCCTCACAGGTTTCTTCAATAAGTCTTTTTTTGTCGTCTTCTTTAACTAGGAGCTGGTTGACGTTACTAATTGAGCGCAGGATGGAATTCAGATGTTCTTTTCTTTGATCGGAAATCTGTTGTAGAAAGGCGTACAAAAAGAAAACCCAGAGTATTGGTTCTATGGTTCCGATCAAATCTGAGAAGGGATCTAAGCCTTCTAATAGCAGGTTTGACCATTCCAGAAATCGGAACACACCTCGAAAAAGATGAACTGTTAATAGCCCCGTCAGAACTAATTTGACATCTCTTCTTAACGCATTCTTCCAACCTGAAAGCAAAAATACGAGGGCAAGGAATAGAGACAGGGAAAGGATTAGATCCGATATTGCAATAAGGTTCATCTTTCTTCCTCCGTCCTTCTAGATACCTCCCAACACCAGCTGGCTACCAATATACCTCCAAAGGCCTGACTGATGTGTTCTAGGAGGTTCAGGGCGTCCTTCCATAGAAGAGCCTCTGCGTTCGTGAAGATCCAGCTACTTAAGAACAGGGAAAAGCCGGAAATGAGAAGTATTTTAGCAGGCAGGTCCTTTAGTTTTTCCCAATTAAGCAAAAACACTATCAGTGCGATCAGACCGAGTATGAGTGCTATGATTTCATACCCTTCAAACATTTTTACACCCCATTAATTACGTCCATATAACGGGGGAAGCATACAATTAAGACTCTTTCCTAAAAAGAGGACCACCACTATTATAGATAACGTAGTAAAAAAACCAAACAAATCAACTCAGGTGTTCGATTCATGACTAATTGCTTTCTCCACTATCAACCCGGTGCTGAACCCTATAGCTATATTCGTGAACAATGAAACAATCCCCACTATCAGCGTGACCCACCATTTGTCGGTACGGCTAGCCGCCAGACCCAGCTCGATCGCTATAAATACCAGCAAAGTGTCCAACACGGAAAGGGAGAGGAAGTTTTCAAGAGAACCGGATCAGGCATACGAAATACTTAGCCGGGAAAGAGAAACTTACAACATCAACAGACAAGTTTGCCGGTGATGAAGTCTTTAGTCCGCTGGTCCTCGGGAGAATTAAAGATTTTTTCCGCCGACCCTCCCTCAACTATATCTCCATCAAGGAGAAGATAGACCCTTTCACCAATTCTTTCTGCCTGATGCATGTCGTGGGAGGCCAGAAAAATAGTGGTGGCCTGAGACCTAATCTCCCTGATGATTTCTTCTACTATCGCCGTGTTCCGGGGATCGAGGTTTCCTGTTGGCTCGTCAAGAAGGAGCATTTCCGGCTCGATAACAAGGGACCTTGCTAGAGATACCCTCCTGTGTTCTCCAGCGGACAGTGACCTAATCGAACGGTCCTGAAGTCCTTCTAGTCCAACACGTTCCAGGGCACTACTAACTTTGCCCTTGACTTCATCGTGATTGCTTTTCAGAAAAGGGACTATCTTCTTGGCTTTTCCCCAGAAATGATTTAAGAATCCAGACCTAGCCATTATTCCATACGCAACATTTACCTCAACGCTCGAGTCAAATAAAGCAGGTTCCTGAAATACGAACCCCATTCTCCGCCTGAGGGAAAGGAGGTCGGTTTTTTCTTCCTTAGAGATTCCCTTGAATCCGTGAATAACCTTACCTGACGAAGGGTTTTCAAGTAAGTTTACGATTCTAAGTAGTGTCGTCTTTCCGGATCCGCTGGGACCCATTAGTACGGATATATTACCCCGGGATAGGCAAAGGTCAATACCTTCGAGCACCGGAGAATCTTTTTCGTAAGAAAAATACACATCTTTCAGACGAACTATCGACATATCGACACCATTAAAAACTCCAAAAACTCTGCATCTTAGTACCGGGTTATACCGCCCCGGAGTCGGTTCACAAATAGGTTTATAGCTAAGACTATCGCCAGCAATACCAGCCCAAGAGCAAGAGCAGTGTCGAAATTACCCTTTCTCGTCTCGACCACTATAGCTGTTGTTAAAGTTCTTGTATAGGAGATATCGTTCGACCAGACGATGTTCCCCCCTACCAATATGACGGAACCGACTTCGGATATTGCCCTGCCAAAACCCGCTATCAGCGCCGTAACAAATCCGAACCTCGCTTCGTAAATTATCGTCAAGATTCGCTGCCACCAGTTCGCTCCAAGGGATTTCGCGGCGTCTACCAGAGTATCATCGACGGAGTTCAGACCGGAAAGCATGACGCCGGTAATCAGGGGAGTTATCAAAACCGATTGAGAGATTATCATCGCCTTTGGTGTCCAGAGTAATCCGAACCCGCCAAATGGTCCACTCTTGCTCAATAAAAGCAATACGAACAACCCGACAATTACCGATGGAAGGCCCATCCCAGTATATACCAATACGCTTAATCCGTTACGGCCGGGAAACCGGAAGAACGAAATGATAAAAGCTACCAGACCGGAGAAGGTACCGCTTATTACCAGGGCCCAAAAGGAAACGGTCAACGAAACACCTATAATACTGTACAGATAAGGGTCGAGGCTAATAAGAAGGTCGATTGCGGAACCGGTGGCATGGAAAAAGAAATCTAGGAATTCCATTGATGATTTACCTCATGAACCCCACTTTATTATTCCGATAAAATTTTTTGCCTACTTTCTGAAGTCCCTGGGCACGTACTGGGCAAAATTCGGTTCTTTGCTCAGGGCGCTCGGGAAGAATAGCTGCTCTCCTTTTACCTCGTAACTTCCAATTATTTCTTGGCCCCTGGGAGACGTAACGAATCCTATGTAAGCCATTGCCATGGAGTAGTTAACTGACGGGTATTTGGCCGGATTTACGGCGATCACCCCGTAGGGATTCCTGAGCACCGGATCTCCCCCCTTCACCGGACCCTGAACGAGAATTTCAAGGTCGAGTCTGTCCTTCATCGACAGATAAGTGCCCCTATCACTCAATGTATAAGCTCCCATTCTATCAGCCTGAACGAGAGTGTCGCCCATACCTTTGCCGATCTGAAGGTACCATTTCCCGCCGGGATCTATACCTGCTGCGTCCCAGATAGAGAGTTCTTTTTTATGGGTTCCGGAATCGTCCCCTCGCGAGACGAACTTGGAACCGGAACCCGCCAACTTCCGAAACGCTGCAGAAGCTTTTTTCATGCCGGATAGCCCAGCAGGATCCCTTTCAGGGCCGACTATAACGAAGTCGTTGTACATTAAATCTCGCCTATTGACACCCCATCCTTCCTGCAAGAACTCGTCTTCAGCCGGCCTGGCGTGGACCATTATTACGTCCGCGTCTCCGTTTTTGGCGTGTCTAATGGCTGCACCCGTTCCGACGGCAATGGTTTTAATCTTTACATCGAACCTTTGCTCGAATACGGGGTTAAGCTTACCGAGGAGACCGGAATCGTATGTGCTTGTTGTAGTGGCGAGAACGAGCTCTTCTTTTGCCTCTAGCTCGCTTGCTGGAGCGATAAGAAAAAATAGCGACAGACCAACTACGAGGGAATAAACAAATATACTTCCCAAGTTTTTATTAGTTAACATCGTCACGCACCTCTGAGAACTTTCAGCGATTAAAATTGTTGCTCATTGACCACA
>JBDGQU010000141.1:0-13293 GCA_042218715.1 Bipolaricaulia bacterium
TGTTAAATTCTCAGAAATATAAAATCAATATTGGGGAAAAGTTAAACTCGTGCTTCTTCAATTGTACCTACCTAACTTACACTATTTCTTGCCCTGGTTGCCCAGGTGGAATCCCGTAACTGAGCACGCCCGACAGCGACAAAATCAACCTCTCCGGACTCTATCAGGTCATTTGCAAATGACGGATCATTGATTCCTCCAACTCCAACTACCGGTGGGGAGGTTACTTCACCAATTTCTCTAGCATAGGGGACGAAAAATCCTTGCTCATCATTGAGCTCGTCCGGACTACTACCGCATAGCCCGCCGGAGACGTCGAGAATATCAACCCCCAGGTTATCCAGTTCTTTTGCAAAAACCTTCGCTTCGTCGATAGTAAACCCTCTGGGGTCCAGATCCGTAGCTCCAAGCCTATAAGAAAGAATGCCGTCAGAAAGCTCTTCTCTAACCTCTTTTACGAGTCTCAAGGGGAATTTTATCCGATCTTCAAGTTGACCCCCGTACTCGTCATCTCTGTCGTTAGTAATAGAAGAAACGAACTCGCTGAGAAGAAAACCGTGAGCTCCGTGAATTTCAACTCCGTCAAACCCCGCCTCCCGGGCCCTTTTGGTTGCTTCTACAAACGATTCAGATATACGTTCCAGCTCTGCCCGGGAGTATCTTGTCAGGCTACCTTCGTAGTCAAAATCCAGAAGATTAAGCGCGTGTTCCCCCGCTTTTAGACCTGCGTAATTCAGTTGAATAATCGCAGCCGCTCCTCCTTCCTTTGCGACTTCCGCCAGCGATTCCAGACCAGAAATCAAACTATCCTTATCTATACCAAGCTGGCCGGAAGAATACTTTCCTTCGGGCAGGACGTAACTATGCTCTACCACAATCAAACCCGAGGACGAAGAGTATTTCCTGTAGTGGTCAATCAAATCCTCGGTAACCTCCCCCTCTTCGCCTGCTTTACCCATCTGCATTGGCGGAAAAACTAATCTATTCCGTAGCCGGATCCCCCCGACAGTTATCGGGGTAAATAGATTCGCCATAACCTCCTCCTAAAAACGAGAAATGACGCTCGTTCGAGCCACTTTCTCCCCAATCGTAGTAATTCAAGGAACGGCAATTCAAGAATTCTTCCACGAGCCCACGTCTTTCAATCCGCTTCCCGTAATGGGAATTAGAACCTCGTCTCCAGGATCGACAATCTCTTCTTCTTCCAACCTCTCCAGCCCGGCTAGTGGAACCGCGGAAGTGGGTTCCGCAAACAAGCCTTCCCGTTCAGCGAGTTGTCGGTGAGCCAGCCTGATATCTTCTTCCGTTACTTCCAGAGCCCGTCCGTTTGTGCTTCGGATCGACTGGAGTATTTCCTCCCCTCTTTTCGGATTTGAAATGTGAACTCCTTCCGCTACCGTTGGTTTTGGACTTACAGGTTTTGTCCGATTCCAGGAGTTGTTGAACGCCCTGACTACTGGACTACAGGACGCCGTCTGAACCCCGTGAAGCCTGGGAATCTCCTCGATCCAGTTTAATCTGGCAAGGTCCTTAAATCCCTTATAAATTCCTACCAATAGAGCTCCTCCGCCGATTGGGATCACCAAGTGGTCCGGTGGCTCCCAGTTGAACTCTTCGCTTACCTCGTAAGCGATCGTCTTCATCCCTTCCGAGAAATAAGGGCTAAGATTATGAGAGGCGTAATAGGTCCCGGTCCCGGTAATATCCTCGCGAATTTTTTTCATCGCTTTCTCCCGGGGGCCCGGTACCGTTTTGAGCGTTGCCCCGTAACTTTTCACTTGAACTATCTTCTCGCCCGAGGCCTTTTCTGGGACGTAAATAGTACAATCTAGGCCGGCCCTGGCCGAATAACCAGCCAATGACGAACCAGCATTACCGGAGGAATCGTCCGCCACCTTCTCCACCCCCCACTCACAAGCTTTTGAGACGGTCACAGCCGTCCCCCGGTCTTTGAATGAGCCCGTAGGGTTGGCAAATTCCAGTTTGAAGTAAAGGTCTCCCGGCATATCCTTGCCAAAATAGCTGGACCGAATTACCGGCGTCTCACCCGCACCTAGACTGAGCAAACTGTCCGTCACCGGGAGCAACTTTTTATACCTGGGCAGCCCACTGCCAGACAGCTTGTTTTTACTTATACTCTCGATCCGGTTAAAGTCATAACGAAGGGTCAAAGGAGAACCACAATCCGGACAGGTTGTAACGGGGTTACTCGGACCACAGGTAAAATCACAACTATCACATACGACCTCTTTTAGGTACATTTTACCTCCAAAAACCAGCGCACTATAAATTAAAGTCACCAGAACCGGGGTTGAAGTTAATAATAAAGCGAGTGGTCCGATATTACCAGACAGAAGGAAGTCCCCACAATCTAATTTAACCAGTCGATTAACCCAATAGTGGTGGAGTGCTCTCGGTTTGTTTCAGTAGAAATTAAGGCTCCGGTTAATTAAATTTGGATTGAGCAAAACAATCATCAAAGTGAAATTGAGGTTGATTCAATGTCTAGAAAATCGACAAACAATATAAAATCTCTGGCCCTAATTTCGGGTGGTCTCGACAGTCAATTAGCTGCTAAACTAGTAGCGGATCAAGGTGTAGAAATAGTGGGGGTAAACTACAGAACGGGTTTTACGACGGACGGAAGTTCAGAATTATTCGACAGGATAGAGGAAGATCTGGAAATAGACTTCAGAAGACCAAAGGTCGATGAACATAAGTACCTGGAAATCATCAAGTTACCCGAACACGGTTACGGATCGGCCATGAACCCCTGCCTGGATTGCAGAATCCTCGTACTACGAGAGGCAAATAAACTCATGGACGAAATCTCTGCGGATTTTGTTGTAACGGGAGAGGTGCTAGGGCAGAGGCCCATGACCCAGCGCCAGGATACGATGGAAATGATAAAAACCGAGAGTGGACTCGGAGACAGACTTTTACGTCCGCTGTCTGCTAAACTGCTGTCGCCCACTTTACCAGAAAAAGAAGGATGGGTAGATAGGGAGAAATTGCTGGACATTGAAGGCAGGTCCAGAAAAGTTCAGCTGAAACTTGCCAAAAAATTCGGCATTGACCACTACAGTCAGCCTGCAGGTGGTTGCCTCCTCACTGAAGAAGAATTTGGGTATAGACTACGGGAGCTTTTCGACCTGAAGGGGAGAGAGGAAGCCACCCTCGAGGAAGTAAAACTTCTAAAACACGGGAGACACTTTAGGCTCTCGAAAGATGTAAAGGCGATAATTGGAAGGAACGAAGAGGAAAACCAGCGATTGAGCGAATTCGATTCCGGTTTCTGGACACTAAGAGTCGGTAAATTCCCCGGACCCCTTACTTTGGTTACACCTAGCGCAACCGACGAAGAACTCGTCACGGCTGCAAGGTTAACGGGCCGTTACAGTCAGGGGAGGGACGAAGGCGAATTGGAAGTAGTAGCAAAAAAAGACGGGGAATCGAAACTATATAGGGTTAAGCCACTGGATTCGTCGAGCGACCTTATCGGAGAATTGAGAATAGAAAAACCTAATTAATCAAGGAAAATCGTATTAGTTTGCTTTACAATGGAGGGAATAATTAATCCGGGCCTTACGAACCCGCCAAAAGGAGGACAAAAATCAAAAGGAGGAATCCCATGACCAAATTACTCGAGTCGGTGCCAAACTACAGCGTGGGAAGGGACGACGAAGTAATCGACAAGATAGTTGAACCGTTCAAGAACCACGCAGACGTTAAGCTACTGGATTATTCCGCCGACCCGGACCACAACAGATTAGTAGTCACAAACGTCGGAAGTCCGGAAGGACTATTCACAACGACGCTTGAGACAATCGGAATAGCTATCGAACTTATAGATATGAATGAACACGCGGGAGAACACCCAAGAATGGGCGCAGTCGACGTAATCCCGTTTACTCCCTTAAAAAACGTAACGATGGACGAAGCAGTAGAGTTAGCAAAGCGGCTTGGTGGCGCGGCTGCCGAAGAGTACGATTTACCGATATTCCTCTACGAAGAAGCCGCAACCAGACCGGAACGGGAGAATTTGGAGACCATCCGTAAAGGTGAGTACGAAAACTTCCCAAAAAAGATCGATCGGGAAGACTGGAAGCCCGATTTTGGTCCCGATAAAGTCCATCCGACGGCGGGGGTAACGGCGGTCGGAGCCAGAAAACCTCTAGTTGCATTCAACGTCAACCTTAAGACGGACGATCTCGGGATAGCGAACGAGATCGCGAGGAAAGTAAGACATTCCAGCGGGGGGTTACGTTATTGCAAGGCAATGGGGGTCGACCTGGAAAAGGATGGTTTTGTCCAGGTTTCTATGAACATGACTGACTACACTCAAACATCTCTACACCAGGTATTCGAACTGATTCGGACGGAAGCTGACCGTTACGGCGTCAATATAGCTGAAAGCGAAATAATTGGTCTGGTGCCCGGTGACGCTTTGATGAACGCAGCTGAACACTACCTTCGGATTAACGATTTTTCCTCCGATCAGGTAATCGAAAATAGACTCCTCGAAGATCTCTAATGAGCAAGAAACTTGTTACAAACATAGGGCAGCTCGTTACACCCCGGGGAGATGAGTTAGTACCCGGATCCGAGATGAGTGAGCTCTCAATCTTTGAAGACAAGGAGGTTCTCGTTGAAGATGGAGTTATCGCGGAAATCGGGAATAAGGGTTCTTTCGACCAGCTCGATATCGACAACTCTGATATAGTAGATGCAGGCGACAATCCCGTCCTTCCCGGATTTGTAGATCCGCACACTCACTTTGTATTTTCCGGTTACCGGTCCGAGGAATTCCGGATGCGCCTTAACGGGAAAAGCTACGAAAAAATAGCTGAAGAGGGTGGGGGGATCGCGAGTTCAGTAAATTCAACCCGGGAGGCGCCTTTCTCAAAGTTAAAGGAGGAGTCGAAGCAGAGGTTACGCTCAATGGTTCGCTACGGCGTTACGACAGTCGAGGGTAAGACCGGCTACGGGTTGGATAAAGAAACCGAGTTGAAACAATTGAAAGTAATGAAAGAACTGAACGCCGAAACACCAATGGAAATTGCTCTGACCTTTCTCGGCGCTCATTCTATTCCCCCGAAATACTCGAATCGTCGGAACGAGTACGTAGAGTTTATAACCCGGGAAGTTTCCCCTATCGCTGCCAGAAAAGGAGCCGAGTTTTGCGACGTCTTCTGTGACGAAGGAGCTTTTACCGTAGAGGAGTCCCGCAGGATACTAAATGAGGGTAGAAAGGTCGGTTTAACTCCGAAAATACACGCGGACGAGTTAGCCGGGACCGGAGGAGCCGAACTCGCTGCCGAAGTAGGAGCAATATCGGCTGACCACTTACTCAGGGCGTCTGACAAGGGTCTCCAGCGGATGAAAGAAAAAGGTGTCGTCGCCGTACTGCTACCGATAACCGCGTTCAGTCTTAAAGAAAACTACGCCAGAGGGAGGTACATGATTGACGAAAATCTCCCCGTAAGCCTGGCAACCGACTTCAACCCGGGAAGTTGTTTCTCGGAATCGATCCCGCTGCTCATATCTCTCGCCACCCTTTACATGAGTATGACATTAGAAGAAGCCATAACGGGGTTGACGCTAAACGGTGCGGCTGCAATTAACAAAGCCGACACAGTAGGGTCCGTAGAACCCGGTAAGCAGGCGGACCTCGTAATCCTGGAGGCTCCGGATTACCGGCATCTATCATATAATATAGGTGTAAATTCCGTAGGAAAGGTCCTCAAAAAGGGGAAAGTAATCTGGGAAAAGAATAGACCGAGGTTCTAATCAACCAGGAACCGACGTTCCCGTGATTAAAGTTCGACACAATCAACAATTGCAGACCTCAAACCGTCAACTCCGGAGATAGTCGGCATTTAACACCTTAAAAGCTCTTTACCCGGGTTCTTCAAGGTTATCCGGAAGGGCCGGCCCTAGAAGTAATTTAAGTCTCAGTTTTTCATTACAGTCGTACTTTTAGCCCGGTATCACCCCTCTGTCGCTTACCTGGCAACTGATTTTAACCTTATAACTCTGAAAATACCCGAAATCCCGGGAGACTAGTAAGTGACAGATGGTATAAACGGTAAGGTCAAGGCACCTTTCACGAGGTCAACCTCGCTATCATATAATAGTGAAAGAACTGAGTTAAGTACTATCTACAGGAAACGTATTTCCGTTATCTCCGGGTCACGAGATATTGGGAAAGCCGGAAATTCGGTTAAACATTTATTACGTTACCTGCAGATCTAGCGTAAGTGTCGTCTGACCAGGGGAACATATGTCCCCCTGGTCAGCTACTATCTCCGGATCGTTCAAGTCCGTCCTCAACGGCGTCTTTCACGAGGCCATCTTTTGCGTGATATGGCAATGTCACATGGCCCAGTGCACTTTTCCTCTTATTCCACTCGACCATGGTTTCGACAGCGTGCTCGTTCCTGGCCCACGAGCGGCGAGCTACACCACCGTGAACGTCCCAGTCAATCGCAGATTTTATTATCTTATCGACTCTTTTACTTCCGTCCAGCACCAGCCCAAATCCGCCGTTAAAGCATTTGCCTATTCCGACCCCGCCTCCATTACTCTCGACTGCCATGGTCATCCCCCGGGCCACGTTCCCGGCAAAGTCGTGGATGGACATTTCAGCCATAATGTTACTCCCGTCCTTGATATTTGAAGTCTCTCTGTAAGGAGAGTCCGTTCCCCCGGGATCGTGGTGATCTCGGCCGATCATCACCGGGCCTATTTCTCCCTCTCTGACCAGCCGATTGAACTCCAACGCCATTTCAACGCGTCCCGGTCCGTCAGTATAAAGTATCCGTGCTTCGGATCCGACCACCAAATCGTTTTCCTCGGCGTCGCTTATCCAGACGTAGTTATCGTAGTCTTGAGACCGCCGGTCGGGGTCGATCAATTCCTGGGCCGCTTGATCCGTCCTCCGCAGGTCTTCCTTCTTTCCGGAAAGACAGACCCAGCGGTAGGGACCGTAGCCGTAATCGAAGAATATTGGCCCCATTATGTCCTCTACGTAGGAGGGAAAGATAAATCCGGAACTCGGGTCGGACTCGTCCTTTGCTATTTCCTTAACGCCGGCATCGTAAACCGCCTTCATGAAACTGTTGCCGTAGTCGAAGAAATAGGCGCCTCTATCGACAAGATTCTGAATTAGGTGGAAGTGTTTCTCGAGTGATCTATCAACTTCCTTCTTAAACTTCTCCGGATCGGTGCTCAAAAGTTCTCTACTTTCCTCGTAGGTGTAACCCACTGGGTGATAGCCTCCCGAATAGGCGTTGTGACAGGAGGTCTGGTCGGAAAGTAAGTCAACGTCTACTTCGTTTTTAACCAAGTACTCCAACAAATCCACTACGTTGCCGTGATAAGCAATTGATACGGATTTACCTTCTTTCAGGTAGCGGGGAACCAGGTTAAATATCTCGTCCAAATCTTCGTAAACCTCGCTCAACCATCCCTGCTCGTGACGGGTCTTAATCCGGGATTTGTCTACCTCCGCTATAACTCCAACACCTCCGGCAATTTCTATCGACTTTGCCTGGGCCCCACTCATACCACCAAGACCGGAAGTTACGTAGAGTTGCCCGCTCAAGTCCTCCTTCATATCGTTCCCCAGGAATTTTCGGCCGGCGTTAAGGAGGGTGCTATAGGTTCCGTGAACAATTCCCTGAGGACCTATATACATCCAGCCCCCGGCCGTCATCTGGCCGTAGTTTGCCACGCCCAGTGCTGCAGCCCTGTTGAAGTGCTCCTGGTCGTCGAATTCGCCAACCATCAGCGCATTGGTCGAAATTACCCGGGGAGCAGTTGGTTTAGATGGAAAAAGACCCAGAGGGTGACCGGACTGAACTACCAGAGTCTGATCTCTTGTCATCTCCTGGAGGTACTTCCTTATCAGCCGGTACTGCATCCAGTTCTGGCAAACCTGACCCGATTCACCGTAAGTTACCAGTTCATAAGGATATAGAGCCACGTCAAAGTCAAGGTTGTTGTCGATCATCAACTGAATTGCCTTTCCCTCGAGCGTCTTACCCTCGTACTCTTCTACCGGCTTCGCTTCAATCGGACCCTTAGGTCGATAACGATAACCGTAAATCCTCCCCCGGGTAAGCAATTCTTCGGCAAATTCCGGGGCGAGTTTCTCGTGCAGTTCCGGCGGAATATATCTCAGGGCGTTCTTCACCGCGAGTTCCATTTCCTCTTTTGATAGATTTAACTCCCTCTTTGGTGCCCTCCTTATCCCCTCTTTGAATTCCGGCTTCTCAGGGAGTTTCTTGGGGAGTTTTATCCTCATTGCTTCGGAAACGTCCAAATTTATAGAACTCACTTTCACACCTCCTAAAAAATTCTTCAAATAGTCTAACTCTAAACCTCGGATTTCCTAGTAACTGATTTGACTTTAAAACCCAGAAAATACTCGGTATCCCGGCAGCCGGGAAAGCGGTAGAGGGTAGAAACGATACAATAGTTTCCGCTCCCGAATTTCCACCTCGGTTTTATATAGCGGGAAAGAACTGAGGTTAACTGATTCCGAATCTCTCAGTAAAGTGCTCTAGAAACCCTTCATCCCCCAGAATTTCAGCCCCCCGGTCGATAAGCGAAGAAAGTTCTCTGTCCTCGTCAACCGGCGGAATATCATCTCGAATCATTCCATAGAAATCTTCGAGGGGGTCCGTCAAATCCACGTCCATGAACTCCTGCGCCTGACAGGCACTTATCATCTCTACTGACAGGGCATCCTTGACGTTTTTAATGATATCATTAAGGTCCTGAGCTCCGTGCATCCCCATGGATACGTGGTCCTCCTGATCACCCGAAACAGGTATAGAATCGACCGAAGCGGGGGTGGCAAGTCTCTTGTTCTCGGATACCAGGGCGGCACTGGTATACTGAGCGAGCATCAATCCGGAATTGGTTCCCGGGTCTTTTGCAAGGTACGCCGGAAGGTCACCGTTGAGGTCAGGATGTAACAACCTATTGACCCTTCTTTCCGATATATTCGAAAGCTCGGAGAGCGCTATTTTCATATAATCTGCAGTTAGAGCCAGCGGTTCCCCATGAAAATTCCCACCTGAAACTGCGGCTTTGGGATCATCAAAAATCAAGGGGTTATCAGTTACGGAGTTAACTTCCGTGTTCACCACCTCTCTTACGTGCTCGAAGGCCGAACGAACGCTTCCATGCACCTGCGGAATACACCTAATTGAATAGGGATCCTGAACGTTCACCGGACGATAATCCTCGGGATCGTAATCCGTTAAATACCTGAGGTTTTTCGCTACCCGGGCCTGACTTTTGTGAGGTCTGAGTTCGTAAATACGGGAATCGTATTGAGCAAAATTGCCTCCGAGGACATACGTCGTCAACCCCCCAACTATGTCCGCATATTTCACTAGCTTTCCAATCTTTGCGATCCCTAAAGCCAACATAGCGGTCATTGCCTGAGTCCCGTTTATAAGCGCCAGTCCTTCTTTTTCCCGTAATTCTATCTCGTCAACCCCGGCCCTAACGAGTGCCTTCCGAGCCGGTAATAATTCTCCCTCAAAATAAGCTTTCCCTTCTCCAATCAACACTGAAGCTACGTGAGCAAGCGGTATTAAATCTCCACTCGCACCGAGAGAACCTTTGCTTGGGACATAGGGTACGACATTTTTGTTAAGCAATTCTACCAGTTTTTCAAGCACCAATAGTCTTATACCGGAGTTTCCGCGGCCAAGGGAATTTGCCCTTAAAGCGATGATTGCTCGAACCACTTCCTCATTCAAAGGATCTCCAACTCCGGCAGAGTGGCTTCTAATCAAATTTTCCTGAAGCTCCCTCCGCTTTTCTAAGGGAATTTCCTCGCTAACTAGATCCCCAAATCCCGTAGTCACCCCGTAAATTGGTCTGCCTTTATCCCTCATTAGCTCTTCCAGGGTGGCTCTACCTTCTTCTACTCTAGCCCGAACTTTATCACCCAGTTCCGCCTCGGCACCATTATCGGCTATCTCCACAAGGTCATTTATCGATAGCCTTCCATCCAGCCTGACAGACATAATACAATCACCATAACCGTACAAAATCTTCGCTGGAACTCCTGGGAAAGCGAACTATGAATCCCCAGGATGTTCCCGCACCAAATCCAGCAATCCCAAATCTTCCAGCTTTTTCTCTTCCGGGACTCCTTCACCAGACCAGCCCATCTGAGAATAGAACTCGTCCAACATGCTTTCCAGATTCACTATCGCTCCCTCGACCGGTCCCTCTTTAACGGGTTCAGTGGTAAACTTTTCCGGTAAACTGTCGTCGTCCCTCGTCAATCCCAACCTAACGTTAAACATCCTTTCCCCGGTTACGATTCTTTCACCTATCCGCAGAAGGTCTTCCGGAACTATCTCCTCTCCCAGTACTTCCGTAACGACATCGGCCGTAACCGAAAGGTCGTAGTCTTCTATTAAAGAAAGTAGAGGGACCTTGCAGATGCCGATGGAGTCAACCACCGCACTTACAATCGCAGCTCGCTTAACCAGTTGAGGTTTTCCCTCCTCGGCCAGTCGATCGGCAGCTTTCTCAGTACCAAATAATTCTTCGGCAAGTTCGGGGGAGAAACTGTATTCCGGTCGTGCGTAAATACTGGTAAAATCTCCACCTCTATTTCCTATGGCGTATCCCAGCGCGGAAGCTTTGAATCCCCTGGGATCCATAGCGGTCATGGCAAGTCCTTTAACGTGATAGGCTACACTTTCCGCACCGCGACCTATCTCGGCAGCGGCGTATTTCAACCCTCTGCTCAACGTTTTGCCCAACTGACCTTCGCCTCGGGCAATCATATCTATTAATTCACTCATCGCCTCGGTATTCCCCCAGCGCAGGTCTAATCCATCGACTTCCTCCTCTGAAAGAACTCCCCTATCGTAGAGGTCCATAACAAATGAAATCAATCCCCCTACTTCTACCGAATCGAGTCCGAGGTCGTTACACCTGTTATGCAGACGAATAGTTTCTAACGAATCACAGTTGCCGCACTTCGGTCCCAGTGCAACAAGGGGCTCGAAACACGGTCGCTCGGCTTTTTCTCCCTGGTCCGATCCTCGTGTTAACTCCAATTCCGCCTTACAGTGCACAGGACACCTATAACAACTGGACGAAGTTCTGGGGAGATCCATGAAACTTCTACCGTCCGCTGATTCAACGTTTTCACATTGGACTCTTCGATAGTTTTTAACTGAACTTGCGCCTAGATCGTCAACCCACTTAACCGATGTCGAGTTGTCAAACTGGGCCCATTCGTCGTAATCGGTATGGGTCCGGACCTCCTTAAGGAATTTTCGTAGTGAGTCCGATCCCCTTACATTTTTACCAATTCGCCTACTCCCCTGAGTGGCACCAATTGCCTTTAACTTTTTAGAGCCCATGACGGCACCCATCCCAGTTCTCCCCGCAGCATGTCCGTCGTCAAACATGATACAGGCCATACGAGCTAGATTTTCGCCCCCGGGCCCTATTGCTCCGACGCTGGCTTTCTCATCATTTCGGCTCTGGAGTCTCTTCCGCGCTACATCCGTATCTGTCCCCCAGAGATCAGTTGCTTCCTTAAGTTGGACATCCCCTTTGTGAACCCAGATGTAAATAGGATCAATTGATTTACCCTTCACAACCAGGGATAGAATTCCGTTCTGCATTAGGTTGGCACCTAAACTGCCTCCGACATTGGAACTCCCCAAAAAGCCAGTTAACGGTGAAAGGGAACCTACGTGCAATCGAGACGACGAATAAACGTCGCTACCCGTGAGTAGGCCGGGAGAAAATACAAGTACATTTTCCTTTCCCAGTGGGTCGGTCCCCTGGTGTAAAAACTTTAACAGGTAACGTATGTTAAGACCTCTTCCCCCTAGAAAACCCCTAATTACCTCATTATCCGGACGACCCCTTGTTATATTACCCGTGTCAAGGTCTATTTCTACTATATCTCCAATATCGTACAAAAATCTCCCCCCAGTAGCAGTAGAATAAGAGGGGGGCAGAAAAATAGCTTGCCCCCCAAGACAATCATTTTAGTCTAAGTCTTTTTAACGAACCGTAATTCGTGGGTGCCGTTTCTTACTTCCGTATAATCTTTTATTTGGCTTCGAACAGCGCCAAATATCCCTTGATGGAATGGTATAACGGCCGGACCATGTCCCCTTAAAATCTTCTGGATTTCAGTGAAATACTTCTGCCTGACTTCCGGGTTTATTTCGGATGAAGCTTTATCTATATATTTATCCAGTTCCTTGTTGCTATAGTGGCCTTCATTCCATTTGGCACCGGTTTTATAAGCCTGGTTTAAGAAGATCATGACGTTTTCCCTGTGGCCCCACTGTGTCACAGTCATGTTCGCTTTTAACCAGTACTTGGAGAAGTAAACGCCGGACTTAGTACCTTCAAGTTTCAAGTTTATACCCGCAGGTCTTACCAGTTGTTGAAAGTTTAAAGCCGTGTCCGGGCAGGGAAATATGTTAGTCGGGTAATGAAGCTTCATATCCAGCCCATCACTGTGTCCCGCTTCCGCCAGAAGCGACTTCGCCTTTTCGATGTTCTGTTCTCTAGTTCCGAGATCCTTATACCAGTCGTAAGAAGGAGCGATAGGATGGTCGTGGCCTAAGTCACCAAAACCGGACAACACGGATTCCAGCATGAACCGCCTGTCCGCAGCGTATTTGACCGCAAGCCGAACTCTATTGTCGTCAAACGGCGGTTGATCCGTCCTCATACTGATCGGAGCCTGAAAGCCACCCAGAGCGTATTCTCCGTTGACTCCAGACTGTTTCTTTAGCTGGGTAAAGGTGGAAAAGCTTATATTGGTCAATACATCTACATCGCCCGCCTGAAGCATCAACTTCTTTGTGGAGTCTTCGGGGACGATTATGAAGTGAAGCTCGTCTACATAAGGCACGTCGGGGAGGAAGTAATCAGGGTTTTTCTCCAGTATCAGCTTTTCTCCCTGTGTATAATCTTTTATCTGGAAAGCCCCCGTGCCGGAAGGTCTAGTCGCGCCGTACTTTTCGTAATCGAAATCGTGAGCGACTATTGAACTTCGATAATCGTAGAAATTTAGGTCGAAGTCCGGATCAGTGTCCGTGAGGTAAAATTTGGCTGTATATTTATCTACCTCTTCGATCCTATCCACGTTGGAAAAGAGAGATTTGGCCGGTGAACCTACGTCAGGATCCAGTATTCTTTCCACGGTGTACTTCAGATCCCTGGAGGTTAGCTCCGTTCCGTGATGGAACTTAACTCCCTCTCGTAGTTTAAACGACC
>JBDGQU010000142.1:0-3136 GCA_042218715.1 Bipolaricaulia bacterium
CTAGCCCTCTTGTCCATTTAGGGCAAGAGGGCTTCTATTCTGGTTGTTCAAATTGGAGGATTTATTATTTTTTCGCATTTTATACCTTGCCAACACATAACAAGTTTAACGAAACAAAATCTTAATTGGGAATATTAGCGAAGATTCAGTCTCTTTCTTGATATGGGGTGATATAATGACCGCAGACGGAAGAAATAATGAAATAGAGCTGAAGGTGGCGGCAGCAAACCAAAAGGATTTTGGTAAAGGAATTGCCAGGATAAGTAAGGACAGTATGAATAAACTGGGTGTCACCCGAGGAGATATTGTAGAGATCGAGGGCAATACAACTACGGCCGGAATAGCAGTAGAAGGGTATTCCGAAGACGAGGGTCTGGGCATATTAAGGATAGACGGATTAATGAGAGGAAACGCCGATACGGGGATAGGGGATTTGGTGAAGCTAAGAAGGGCCGAGGTACAAACGGCAAAGAAAGTAACGATTGGACCAGCTTCGGAGACCCTAAGGCTCCGGGGTAGCGGAGAAAGTTTAAAGCATGTTTTAAATGGCAGACCGGTTACTTCCGGCGATGTACTGTCCACTACGATCAGTAGGTCGAAGAGCCCGTTTGGGTCCGATTTGATGTCGGATAGGTTTTTTCAAGATTTATTTGACTCCAGTAGTTTTGGTCTGGGAGAGATACGGTTGAGGGTCCTGGATACGAATCCCGGGGGCATGGTAAGGATAACGCCTGAAACTCAGATTGATCTTCGTCAGGAATACGAGGAAGTTCGACGCGGCGGGAAAGAAAGAAATGTAGGGGTAACTTATGAGGATATAGGTGGGTTGGAAGATGTTCTTCAAAAAATAAGAGAAATGGTTGAACTTCCGCTGAAGAATCCCGAGCTCTTTGACCGACTTGGGATAGACCCACCAAAAGGAGTTCTTCTACACGGTCCACCAGGAACAGGGAAAACGCTTCTGGCAAAAGCGGTTGCAAATGAGACAGACGCTCACTTCACTTCTATAAACGGTCCGGAGATAATGAGTAAGTATTACGGGGAATCGGAGCAGCAGCTGAGGAATGTTTTTGAGGAAGCATCCGAGAACTCACCGGCGATAATATTTATCGACGAGCTGGATTCCCTGGGTGTAAAACGAGAGGAAGCCACCGGCGAGGTAGAACGAAGGGTGGTTGCCCAGCTTCTTTCATTGATGGATGGATTGAAGCCTAGAGAAAACGTGGTCGTTATTGCCGCCACGAATCGGGTGGATGCGATAGATGAAGCTCTACGCAGGCCCGGTAGATTCGACAGGGAAATAATGGTGGGAGTACCTGGAACCGAAGGAAGAAAACAGATATTTATGATCCATACCAGAGGTATGCCGTTGGCCGATGATCTTGATCTGGACGAGTTTATCGAACTAACTTACGGATTTACGGGATCGGATATTGAAGCTCTCGCCAGAGAATCCGCCATGAATGCACTGAGACGATTGTTACCGGAGCTTGACCTCCAGGAGGAGTCTATTCCGTCGGATATGCTAGAAGAACTTGAGGTCACCCGAGAAGATATGTTCGAGGCTTATAAGGGAATTGAACCGAGTGCATTAAGAGAAGTTCTCGCAGACGTGCCCCAGGCAAGCTGGGAAGACGTTGGTGGACTTGAAGAAGTGAAGCAAACCCTAACGGAGATAATTGAACTTCCGCTAACTAACCCTGATTCGTTCAGGCGAATAGGGATAGACCCCCCAAGAGGAGTTTTGCTCTACGGTCCCCCGGGAACCGGTAAAACGTTATTAGCTAAAGCTGTTGCTAATGAAAGTAATGCCAATTTTATAACTGCCAAAGGAAGTGATCTACTTTCCAAGTGGTATGGAGAATCAGAGCAGAGAATTGCCGAGGTGTTCGACAAAGCCCGGCAGGTCTCTCCGGCAATAATATTTCTCGATGAACTGGATGCGCTTGCACCACAAAGAGGTGGTGGGGCGGGCGAACCCAGAGCCACAGAAAGAATTGTTAACCAGCTTCTTTCCGAAATGGACGGGCTGGAAGAGTTAAGGGGCGTTGTGGTAGTAGCGGCGACCAATAGGCCCGATATGATTGATTCGGCTCTTTTACGCCCTGGAAGGTTTGATGAACTTGTCCACGTTCCGGTCCCGGATAAAGAGGCAAAACTTAAAATATACGAAATTCACACGAAAGATATGAGCATGGAGTCGGGAATAAATCTGGAAAAACTAGCTGATCTTTCCAAGAACTTTACAGGTGCCGATATAGCAGCGGTATGTAAGAAAGCCGGTAGGTTAGCTTTACGAGAAGATGTCGAGGCCCAATTCGTCCGCATGGATCACTTTTTGAAGGCCCTGGATGATACTCCGGCTTCAGTTACTTCGGAGGCGAGAAAACGTTACGAAAACATTGAACGACGGATGAAAGAAAGATCAGGTGATATTGGCTTCCAGGCTAGCGAGGAGACAGAGTAAACTCTGCAGAAGCAATCTCTGGGATAGTTTGCTAATAATCGACTGTTTAAGGACAGGACAAGAGGTGAAATGATGAATTTAGAAGGATGGTCTGAAATTGACAAAAGTGAAATTCCAGAGTATTCGTTTAGGTTAGATAAGGATGTATCAAGAGATAATTTAAAAGCCAGAAAGAACAGATGGGCTTTAGCCTTTGAGGTTATTCCTAAACCGCGAAAACCCTGGTACGATAAATTAAAAAATGTTATCGAAAAGTATCAGTTAGAGAACAGTTGGGAGAGGGGGAAATCCGAAAGCGACCGAGATTATATTATCTTTTATACCGATTATGCCGGAAACAAAGACGAAATGGTGGATAAGTTAAAGAGGTTCAAAGAAGAATGCAGAGAAATTCTTTCACAGGCCAACAAAGCGTTTCGAGAAGAAAAAATAAAAGAGTTGAAAAAGGAAAAACAAAGGCAAGCACGGGTCCAAGAACAAAAACAAATAATCTCCGAAGTCCTCCGGGAAATTGACGATTAATTTTTCTAACGTTTTAAGTTGAAATTTCAAACAAGATCCCCATTTTCTATTGCGGAGCCATGGTTTACCGAAACTTGCCGAGGAAGCCCCACAGATACTATGGGGTAAAGTCAAGGGTACTCTTCATACCCTTGACTACCAACCCCG
>JBDGQU010000143.1:0-14679 GCA_042218715.1 Bipolaricaulia bacterium
CTGGCCCGGGATACTTTGTTAGCACTGCAAGGGAGCTAACCGCCGACAACTTGCCAAAACAGTCGGAGTATTCAGGAAAGACTCCGACCAAGACGTGGTCTAGCTGTTGGATTAATCTGGTCTTTTCTTCTACCCGAGAAGATCTGTACCGACAGAGCTTCCTCAGGCTGCGCAACCTCTCGTTTGTCCTGGGAGTTGATTCTGGCTTAAACCGGAGGACGTACCTGGCAATTGCCTTGGCGTCGGCCGAATCGGTCTTTACCCTGGAGAGTTCTATCCTCTTAAACTGATGGATCTCGTTGGGGTTGATCAAACTCAGGGTGAGATTCAGCTTCTCCTTTAACTCTATCAGGCGATTGAACACGGGTTTCCAGTAGTTTCCGGTCGCCTCCAGGCCCAGGTGTATGCTACCGCTAGAGTGTTCTCGCAGTAACTCTTCTAGCTTTTCAAAGCCACCCTTGTCATTGGTTACGGTAGTTTTGTAAACCGGATCATCCTCTCCTTTCTCGATTCCGTAGACGGCGTGTTCTTCCGAACCGACATCTATACCGACATATGTACTCATAGAAGTTGACTCCTCCCGTAATCTTGTATTGATTGCAGGATGACTTCCCGGCCTCCCATGAGCCTGGCCTTGTGTATTAGAGGTCAATGCCTCAAGAGACCGTATTAAGGCTTATCCGGGAGCAGGAAGGGTCAGTCTAGTTAAAGAGGTCTAGGCCTCAAGGAACTTTGGTAGACCTTTCCTGCAACCGGGTATTAGGTTAAGGTTGATCGTTTACATCATACAAGGAATAGTTTTTAATTGACAAAGAGATACAATTATACCAAAATAATGCGGTTTTTACCTGTTAAATTAACAGGGAAGAGTTAACTGAAAGGCTTATGTGATAAACGGAAATTGGTCCAGCACCCAGATGAGCTCCGGGACTTGGCTGGAGACCTTGACTGGATTACGGTACAGTCTGCCATGATTGTTCAATAGCAAATTATACTTCCAGGTAACTTTCCTCATCTGGGTGCTGGGTGAAAGTGTGGCGAAAGAGACTTGATTTACCACTTTATCTATAACCTACTGAGTGAAGATACGTAAATTGTTCAAACAAGGACTATTTTTCTTGTAGATTGATTTAGAAAATGGTCTTAAGTGAGAGAATTGCACGACTTAGGTTATAATAAAGTGAATTGTCAATTTTTTGGTTTTTAATGCGCAGTAAAAGGGAGGCAACGTGAAAACGAATTACAGGTTACCGTTTAATATTCTGGGAATTCCGATCAAGTTGAACGTATCCTTTTTAATATTCCTTCCCGTCCTCGCCTGGATTATTGGCAGGCAAATTGACGTGTACATAGAAATACTAGACCTCGGGATCGATCCGGCCGTAATAACCCAGGGTCCTAACGCCTTTCTGGTCGGTCTCTTTGCCGCCCTGAGCTTGTTCGTCGGGGTTACCATACACGAGCTGGGCCATTCGGTATTTGCGATGCGTTATGGAGTAAAAATAGAGAGCATTACTTTATACGTACTCGGCGGCGTTGCCCAGCTGGAGGAGGTGCCATCCCGCCCCGGAGAAGAGGCTAAAATGGCGCTGGCCGGCCCGATCACCAGCTTCATTCTTGGTGGAATCTTCTGGCTACTTCTCGTTGGCCTCAACCCTGCACAGCCGGTTCCAAGGTTTCTTTTGGGTTTTCTGTTTTACGTAAATGTCGCTGTAGGTATATTTAATCTAATTCCGGCTTTGCCCCTGGACGGAGGAAGAATACTGCGCTCCCTCCTCTCGCTAAAAATATCACATTACAGAGCGACGGAAATTTCCACCCGGATTAGTAAATTCCTGGCCGTTGCCATGGGGATATACGGCCTGCTCGTCTTCAATATATTCTTGATTGTTATAGCCTTCTTCATCTACTTCGGAGTGACGTCTGAGTTCCAGGAGATGGTGCTCAACAAAGCCCTGGAAGGACTTAAAACCCGGGACTTAATGACCGAAGAGGTCACTACAGTCGAGCCTGAACTTCCGATCTCTGAACTAAAAGAACTAATGATGAAGAAACACCACCTCGGCTATCCCGTGGTGAAACAAGGGGAAATCATGGGCATAGTGACCCTGGAAGACTTAAAAAAGACGGATACTCCAGATGAACCGGTTGAAACCATACTAACCCCGAAAGTAATTACCATCGAACAAGATAGCTCTGCTACCGAAGCCTTCCATAAGATGAACCAGAACAATCTCGGACGGCTAGTTGTAACGGGGGAGTCGGGCCAGATGGTTGGGATAATTACCAGAACGGACCTGATGCACGCCATAAAAGTAGCTACCAAGCTCCCCGGAGCCGAAACTGCGTGACCGCTCTAAGGTAATTGAAGATATTCGCCCCGTATCAGTAAAACGGCTTAGATCCCACTGGGGTCAAGTTTCCAGAGATACTATTGAAAAAGTCGAAAAGCAGTTTTACAACTAAACACACACCTTTCATTGTTAAAATCCGGGCAGGCGTAAAGGAGGAATCGTGACCGATCACGTACGACCCACAGTTTTAGTCAGTAAGTGCATTGGCTTCGATTCATGCCGGTTTAACGGCGGGATTATTTCGAGCGAAGTCGTTGATGCCCTCAAAGACTACGTCGAATTCAAACCCGTTTGTCCGGAGGTTGAGATCGGGCTTGGAATCCCCAGGAAAGCTTTAAGGTTGGTAGAAAAGGACGAGGAACCCCGGTTAATCCAGACGGAAACGCGGAAAGACTATACGGAGAAAATGAAGCAATACGCGGAGGAAATATTTGCCGAACTTGGCGAAATCGACGGAGCCATACTGAAAAACAGATCTCCGAGCTGCGGAACTACCGATGTAAAAGTTTATGCAGACCTGGACAAGTCGGGAGTAATTGAGAAAGCTCCAGGGTTATTCGGTGGAGCGGTAAAGTCCCGTTACCCGTTTAAGCCTGTAGAAAACGAGGGTAGATTGAGGAATTTCCGTATTCGGGAGAACTTTTACACCAGCCTATTCGCCATCTCTCGGTTCAGGAATCGGGTGGAAGGAACGGGATCAGTCAGCGCCCTGACCAACTTTCAGGCAAGACACAAATTCCTTTTGATGGCCTACGATCAGGATAAAATGAGAGCGCTGGGGCAAATGGCCGCCAATTCGGATGAAAAAGAAATAGAGAGAGTCATCCAGGACTATAGCAAATTGTTGAGCAAGGTACTTTCCGAGAACCCTTCTCCCGGATCTCACGTTAATACCCTCCAGCACGCTTACGGTTATTTCTCCGACGAACTCGGGAACAAGGAGAAGTCTTTATTCAATGACTACATCGAAGATTACAGAGAAGGAAAAGTACCGCTCAGTACGTTAATCAGTCTCGTCCGTTCCTGGATCGTCAGGTTCGACGAAGAGTACTTGAAGGACCAGTGGTACTTCGATCCTTATCCTCAAGGTTTAGTTGAGATTAGCGATTCCGGGAAGGGACGGGATTTGTGAACGTTTCAAACTCCGATCTCTGAGCCATGCTTCCCCCTTTTTAGCGTAATAACCTATTTTGGGTCTATTCCAACTTCTTTCGAAACACTTTTATTATATAAGTAATGAAAAAAACACATTGTTTCCCCATATATATTTCTTTACCTTCCCACCTACACAGGTGGAAAACATGCTAAACAGGTTCGGGTTAAAAGGAAGTTAGCGGATAGCTTCAGGACTAATTTCGAACCGTAATAATGATACCTGATATTATTGTCATCCCGCCCACGGCCTGGAGCCAGCTAACGGGTTCCTCAAGCAGAATAAATGCCACGGTAAAAGCGACTATAGGGGTCATATTATTAAATACTGCCGCTCTCGTGGGGCCAATTGTCCTGACCGCCGTGAACCAGATGATATAACCAACTACCACGGCAAATATTGCCGAGTAGACTATTACTCCCCACGAGGTTAGCGATAGAGAAGTCCAGTTCTGAGCGACGACTTTCCGACCGGCGAATATCCACAACCCGCAAGTTCCGGACAACATTGTAATGGCTGTCAATCTCAGCGGCGAATACCGTTCGAGCAGGTCCCGAGAAAGTACCGTGTATAATGATAACGCCAGAGCTGCCGATATAGTTAACAGGTCTCCCGTTGTCTTCGAACCGGCAAACGAGAGCTTGCCTTCGCCGCCGACAGTCACCAGGAAAACCCCGACAAAAGCCAGGATTATGCCGAGCCAGGCCTTTCTTGTAACCTCATCCTTCTTTAATATCCCGGAAACCAGGGCAGTCCAGATAGGCGAAGTAGCTATTAGAAGAGAGGAATTCCCTGCAGTAGTAAGCGATATTCCATTGATAAAAAAGATCTGGTAAATGGAGTGACCCAGAATTCCCAGCGCGGCCATTTTCACGAGGTCGGACGCCGGCATGGACTGCCAGCCCTCTTTTTTTGTTAGTACAACCAGAATCAGTACAGAAGCTATAGACAGCCTTACTATGGTAAAGGCAAGAGGAGGAACCTGAGAGATTACCCATTTTACGAAACTGAAATTGAATCCCCAGATAACAACCACGAGGGCCAAAAGAGCATAGACTATAGCCGGTTTTGTTTTGGAGGTAGACATTTCCACAGATAGTAACCAAACGTAGAAAGTAATTCAAAAACTAAGTTCTTTAACCAGCGGCGTATTTATCCCTCCGGTCCGAATAATTGCTCTCTCCGGAACGCGTGTTAAATTTGCCACCGGGAACCCGAACTTATACCAAGCTTATCTTCGCCGTGTTTTAAATTAATTGGTAGGATGGACTATAATTCAGACTGTAATGGACCCAATCTATTGCCAGGTCTAACCACTGAAAGCGGGGGAGCTGACGCAGGGTAATTGGCGATGTATGGATCCGAGGTTGTTATCGTTTCATACTACTAAGGGGTGCGATAAATGATCGAAAGTAGAGAGTTCGGCTCAACCGGCCACGAGAGTACGGTAACTTTATTTGGAGGAGCTTCTCTTTCCGAGGTAACCCAGGAAGAAGCCAATAACACATTAGAGGTGTTGCTCGAGTACGGGGTCAACCATATAGACACCGCCGCGAGTTACGGTGATTCCGAACTTCGAATTGGTCCCTGGATGGAAGAATACCGGGACCAGTTCTTCCTTGCCACTAAGACGGGGAAGAGAACTTACGAAGGCGCAAAGGAAGAAATCCACGATTCACTCGATAGATTGAGGGTAGATCAGGTGGATTTACTCCAATTACATAACCTCATCCAGCCGGACGAATGGGAAACCGTATTTAGCGAAACCGGGGCTCTGAAAGCAGCGATCGAAGCTAAGGAAGAGGGTCTGACGCGCTTTCTGGGGGTAACCGGCCATTCGCTCAGAGTTCCGAAAATGCACATGAAGAGCCTAAAAGAGTACGATTTCGACTCCGTTCTTCTGCCTTACAACTACAATATAATGCAGAACGAAGGCTACGCTTCCGATTTCAAGGAACTTATGGAGGTTTGCAGAGAGAAAGGCGTCGCGGTACAGGCGATAAAGTCAATAGCAAGAAGACGATGGCAGGAAGGTGAACAGGACAGGAGTACCTGGTACAAACCGCTTGAAGATCAGAAATACGTCGATCGGGCTGTAAGCTGGGTGCTTGGGAGGTCCGACCTGTTCCTTAACACCGTTGGTGACATAGACTTGCTTCCAAAAGTGCTGGACGCTGCCAGCCGATTCGAGGAAAGACCCTCCGAGGGAGAAATGGAAAATATGAGAAAAGAGAAAAATATGGAGGCACTGTGGCCGGAGTAATTGGTTTTTCACTTTTTAGTTGATATTAACCATCTGTGCAGGACCCGGTCAAGATATTTTCAAAAGGAGGTATTATCATGAAAGTACAAGACGCAATAAAAAGACGCCGGTCCGTAAGGTCGTACAAGGACGAGGAGGTACCGCGAACCCTCCTTGAAGATATAATGAAATCGGTCAGAATGGCCCCGTCGGCGAGCAACAGGCAGGACTGGAAGTTCGTCATAGTAGACGATGAGTCAGTTAAGGACCAGATCTATAGGGCGGCAAATGAGCAATCATTCGTCAGGGAGGCCCCCGTGGTAATAGCCGGAGTAGCAACGGATCCGGACGAAATGATGAGCTGTGAGGTCAACGCGGGAACCGTGGACCTCTCAATAGCCCTTGACCACCTGACCCTGCGTGCAGCCGAGGAAGGGCTGGGAACCTGCTGGGTAGGAGCGTTCGACCAGGAGAAAACCAAGGAGATTCTTGAAATTCCAGAAAATCATAAAGTAATCTCCCTGGTGCCTCTGGGCTACCCGACGTACGATCTTACCCGGGAAGAAAAGAGGAGAAAAAAGCTCGAAGAAATAATCAGCTACAACAAATTTTAGGAGAAAGGCAAGCCCTGGGGCAGTCTCGGCTAATTTTGGTATTGGTTACCTGGTAGCTCAGCAAGGGATAGGGAGCATGTAAAAAAACATAAAGTTAACCTTCATGAACCAAAATGTTGCGGTTTTAACCTGGTAACGGACGAGAACTCGGATAGCACCACAGATACGGGAACAGTTGACAATAACCAATCGCTTTGTCGAAGGTAATAATTTGGTAGGATCGCTCGAATTAGGTTTAATTAATCCGTCTTTCCCACTCTTCGCGCATAATTATGTTTTTTGGTTCCTGAAGGTGATCGGTAGCTAGTTTTCCGTGAAGGTGGTCGATTTCGTGTTGAAACAATTCTGACTTCCCTCCTGAAACTTCTTCTCGGTGTTGAACACCGTCCCCATCTAGGTACTTTACCTCAATTTTTCTGTGTCTGGGAATTTTAACAAAAAACTCCAGGTCAAAACTAAAACAACTATCCCAGACCTGAAATTTTTCCGAACTTTTTGACACTATTTCCGGATTTATCATGAAAAACGACTGTCCTTCAAATCGGTAGTAGATTATTTGCTTGAAATAGCCGATTTGTGGAGCCGCGAGAGCTCTTCCCATTCCGTGTTTGTTTTTAAGTCTTTTCAGCGTGTCGCGTAGATCTTCTTTTGCCTGGTCTAAGGAAGCCGCAGTGGCCTTTGGAATTGGGCTCGATTTTTTCCATAGCTTCTCGTTACCCAGCAAGAGGACTTCTTTTTTCGCCATATCAATCACCAAATAAGTGGGGTTATAATCTCAGTTCCCTCATGAAGGCAAACTGAAATTTCCTCACTTTTTTGATACAACCACCCCCCTTGGACACCAGAATTATAGATAATATGGGGAAATAACCAAACTAAGCCCTACCTGCCCCCGATGTTTCATCGGTGTGACTCCCCACCTCCACGTAAATTGTAGTGCAATTCCCCTCATTAAAAACAAAATAACTCGGATCAGTTACTGCCCCGTCTTCGGTATCACCGTTTTCGGGTGTTTGGTCAGGCAAGAGGGTATCACATCCCGACGCGAATAGAGCCAGTGAGACAATTAAAAGAAGTAGCAAAACTAGCTTACTTTTTCTCATTTTTTCGCCTCCTTGGGCACCGGGATTATAGAATAAATGGAAAATCTATCCAAATTTGGCGATGAGAAGAATTAAGACTTAGACTAGCGCTATGTTTCTGTCTCACTAAGTTATTACCTCAGTTTTCCAGAAAAAACCAGAGAACTTGCTGAGAAGTTGAAATATGATTGATGATTACACAAAATTTTGCTACAATCATGTCAGATAATCATAATATTTAGTGATTAACTGACATGAAATTTGAAGAGCTTGTTAAGGAATTTTCCGATTCTCCTTTTTTTGAGTTAGGAGAGGTCCGTCAAATTACTTCGAATTCCAAAAGCCAGCTTCAGAATCAGCTATCTCAATGGACCAAACAAGGAAAAGTGGTTCGACTCAGAAGGGGAAAATATTTGCTTGGCCCCCAATACAGAAAATTTACTCCATCTTCTTATTATATCTCTAATTATCTTTATCGCCCTTCTTACGTCAGTCTTACAACTGCCCTGCAATACTACGATCTCATCCCGGAGGCCGTCGGAATGGTCCAGGCCGTAACTCCCAAACATGGCAGAGAGTGGGCTAACGATCTGGGCAGATTCGAATACAGAAAAATTAAGCAGAAGCGTTTTTGGGGTTATAAGGAGGATCTCCTGGACAGTATCCCGGCACAAAACCGGTTCTTCGTTGCAGAACCCGAGAAAGCGATTCTGGACCTCATGTACCTTAGAAATGGAGAGTGGTCAAAAGAGAGGATTGCCGAAATGCGCTTCCAATCTCTTGAGAACATCGACCTCAAAAGATTAAGAAGATACTCCCAGAAGTTCACCAGCGCAAAAATTGAAAGAGCAGTAGATAAATTCACGGAAGTTTATTCATCGGAGTTACAATCATGAAAGAAAAAGCTCTACAGGTAGCCAGCCAGCAGGAAAACGAACAACAAAAAATCAACCACCTCAGAGAATATCTTCAGCATCTAATATTACGGGAAATGTTTGAACTTGACTGGCTATCGGAACTGGTCTTCCATGGAGGGACCGGTTTGAGAATTTTGTACGACTTAAACAGATTCTCCGAAGATCTGGATTTTCACCTATCACACTCAACTAAAAACTATTCCATCAATCAAAAGTTAGACGAAATAAAGGCCAGGTTAGAGAAGAACGGTTATAAAGTTCAAATTAGTTCCTCCTCCGAGAAAAACGTTAAAAATCCGATTATCAAGTTTGCCGGAGGACTACTTTACGAGGCGGGAATTACGCCCCACGAGCACCAAAAACTAAATATAAAAATTGAGATCGACACCAATCCCCCGATGGGCTTTAGGACAGACACAACATTGATGAACGAATATTTTCCATTGGCGCTCAACCACCTCGATAAGTCGAGTTTCATCGCAGGAAAATGCCACGCAATTTTACAGAGGGAGTGGACCAAAGGCAGAGATTTTTTTGATCTGCTTTTCTACCTAAATAGATGGGAAGGAATTGAGCCGAATTTAATCTACTTAAATAACGCACTGGAACAAACCGGCTTCGAAGAAACCAGAATAACCCAGGAAAACTGGAGAGAAACCCTTCTAGAAAAAGTTAAAGAAGTTTCATGGTCCACCGTGGAAGAGGACGTGAAGCCGTTTTTACTAAACAAAGAAGACCTAGCGATTTTCTCAAAAAAGTTCTTGATTGAGGAATTATCAAATTAATGAAGCGCCGTTGCAGGTTAACTATTTTGGATTTGTAACAAATGGGTTCGGTTCATACTCCCTCTACCGTTAACTTTACCTGAATTAAAACACCGTAAAAGACGATATCTCATCCAGGAAGGCAGGCCTATCGTCGTTTTCCTCCTTGAGCCTTTCAACCAATTCCTTTAACCGATCGCTCAGGTCTAGCTTATTAAGCTCCCTTAAATGGTTGATTGCATCGCGATAATGACGGCGCCCGGTATCCTCCGCCAGGAAAGACGATATAAGGTCCCCGTAGACCTCGAAATATTTCTCGGAGTCGTAGTCACCGAGTTCGTCTATATAATGCTGCATGACCCGTAAATTTTCGGACTCTATGACCTCTTCAAAAGCCGTATCATCGTCCCCTTCCCTCAGGTAAAAGTCTATCAGTTCATATCCGTAGAGTTGTTCTTCGAGCCACTTCCTGACCCAGCTCCATTTTTCATCCGGAGTAGCATCTTTTAGCTTACGGTAGTATTTTTGATTTGGTTTATCCTTATAGAGTTTCATGAGATTAAGCACGTACTTTTCCGGATCCCTACCTTCGAAGAGATCCACAATTAATTCCAGCAAGTCCGTCCGGTTCGACCTGCCGGACTCTTGCAGACATCCTTCAATAATTTCTATTGCTCTACCCTCTCTATCTTTATCTCTGAGCCATCTCGCGAAGTCCAAACAAAGTTCCGAGTTGACGTGATAAACGTTCTCGTACAGCTCCTCCAGCTGATCCTCCTCTTCCAGGTTTTTCAGTATATGAATCCACGGTTTAACTAACTGGATCGTCTCGTAGTTTTCTCGCGTTCCCCCCTTAAGTTTGTCAGTAATCTTATCCTGGAGCAGTTGACGCATTAGATTTTTCCAGTGGCGATAATCCCTTTCTCCCGTACAGATAGTCTTTAAAGCTTCTATATAGTATTCTTCGAAGTAGTCCGGTTCCTTTTCGTTATATTTCTCGAAAAGGTAATCAATATGCTCTTTCTTCTCCTGGAAATCCATCCCCGCCTCAACCACGGACTCGGCGTAGTTATTTATCGCCAGGCCGAACTCATCTCCCTGATAGCCGGAAAAGTTATCGATCGGCTCCGTACCTTCGGCAATTACCTCTGCTACAGCCTTGTAAATCGTGGCAGCTTCCTTCGGTTGGCCTTGATCGTGATATCCCCTGGCCATGTCAAAAAAGGAGTAAATTGCTTTGTTTACCTGCCTGCGATAGTTATCCCCGCTCGCACGATCCAGCAGCTCCCGGAGTTCCCGTTTGTAATTTTCGAACTGGTTTTCTTCCGCCGACTCACCAAACCAGAGCAAGAACCGTCGCTCCGCCTTAGAGTTCCGCTTAAATTCCCGCCTTAGGAAATTTCGTAATTCTTTACCGGTAGCTTGCTGTAGACTTTCTTCGACCCTTTCAGCCCGTTTCTCATCGGAAGTCTCAAAGTCCTCTGTATCCTTTTCGGAAAGCTTTAACAGGGTTGCTACGATATGCTTACAATAACCGCCCCAGTCGTAGGGACAGGTACAGATGGCGTCAAAATCGGGTTCGTCAAGATCCAGCCTGACCTCGTAGAGCTGTGTCCCCCGGACCTTTGCCTTTACACTCCTCTCCTTAACTTTTAGCTTCTCCACCCTGCCATGGCGCAGGTAACGAACCCCTCTGTCGTAGGATTGCTGATTACAGAAACTCTTTATCTTCTCTTTTGTGGGCTGCACCCGGACCCTCCTTCGATATAGGTATTCTCGAACTCAGAATTAACCGTAAGCCCGACGATAGCTCTTCTCCGGATCCCTGAACTTAACCTGCTGAGGGTTAAAGGCATTAGGGTCGAAATCCCAACCGACCCAGCGCAGGTACCTGTCATGGTCTTCGTGTTCCGGATCGTCGATTGCATCAAGAAACTCTCTGTAACCGTTTGTTCCACCGACGTCCTCGGGTGGACAGGTTCCCTCCCCACCCAGCAACCTGGGATAAAAATGACCTTCTTGCCGGGGCTCCGACTTCTCGAAAGTGACCAGATGCTTCCAGCTATCCCCTAAATCGTATTCATAATCGCACGCAGGGTTCTCTTCGGAAAAGTAGTCGGCAATCTTTTCTTCGTAACCGTCCCTTATTTCGATATTCCAATCGAAGCCATCCTCCATCGGGATCTGGATAGATACCTCCTCGTTCGTCTCTGGATCATTTATTGTGAATTGATGGAGGTGATAATCCTTCCAGCCCATAGCATCCGTTATTGCAACGTGCAGTGCCCAGAAAGAATAATTTTCCGGAATCTGAATTCGCCGCCAGATGGTCGGCTCAAAATCCTTCAACTTGATTTTAAACCTGTAGACAGCAGAATAATTTTGACCCATTCGTAACACCCGTAATTATTATAGGTTGGTGTAGAATAGAACGCTAACCATTATACGGACGGAAACTATATCGACCAGGTAGAGGAAGGCTTTGGCCCCTTCCATGGTTAATTACCGCCACGATGGAGCTCTAAAGAGCTCCGCTCCAGAAAAGCAAATGTTGTCACATCACCTCTACCGGTAATTTTTAGTTTTCTCTTTCCACTAACTATTTTATAAATGTAAACAGCAGTCAACCAGCTTGGAAAAGACCCGGCCTATTGGTTTCTGTCGACGAGTTCAACCACGGACCTGCCGGTTTGGTAGTTTTACTTCCACTGACTTCCCGAGATGAAGGTATTCCCTGGCATGTGGAAATTACACCCAACGAAGGCGGAGTAAAGAAAGTCAGCTACATTAAATGTGAAGACATTCGCTCTATATCAGTAAAACGGCTTAGATCCCGCTGGGGAGAAGCTTCAAAGGATACTATGGAAAAAGTCGAAGAAAGGTTGGAAATATTGCTAAGATTATAAATTTGTTGTTTATTCTGAGGAAATACAGGAGAATTACGTAATTATCAAATAGCAACGACGAAATGTAGTTCTCGCCAAAACTTACATTCCGAGCATTAGAGGTGATCGCACTGAAAAATGGTTTCACGGACGTTTACAGGTTTAAGATAGAACTCCAGTATATTCATCCAAAGATCTGGCGGGAAATCGAGGTTCCTGGAAACTACAGCTTCTGGGATTTGCACGTGGCTATTACAAACGTGATGGGCTGGTACGATTATCACCTCCATCAGTTCACGATAGAGGACCCTAACACTGGAGACGACGTTATGCTGTTCCAGCCAGACGACGAAGGTCTGGACTGGGGGATAGAAACCAGAGATGACCACGAGGAGGGTATCGCAGATTACTTTTCCACGGATAACTGGACCTGCGAGTACGAATACGATTTTGGCGACAGCTGGAAACACCTAATAATCCTCGAGGAAATCAAAGAGCGGGATTGGAGTTATTTCTATCCGCTGTTTCTGGACGGATGGGGAACATGTCCACCGGAGGACGTGGGTGGAGTCGGTGGCTATAAAAAGTTTTTGAAAGTATTGGACGATCCGGACCACGAGGAGTACGACCATTATCGTTCCTGGGTGGGCTGGAACTTCGACCCGGATGCATTTAACCCGCAACAGGTGACCTTCGCCGACCCCGAGAAGTGGTACAGGTTTCTTTATGGATAAGCCAGATAAGGCCTAGAGGTTCCGTAAGTTTTCTTGAAGTGTTCACGTCGTTCTCCTATTAACACAACCGTTTTGGGCGTATAGAACTAGCCTGCTTCATTTATCAAGGTAAATAGGGTGATAAAAAGTGTCCGTAAAATACGAGAACGAAATTGGGATGGAATACGTTTTACAGAAACCGGAAGGCGAAGACGATCCGGACTCATTCTTTTTCTCCAGTCACGACGTTGGAGAAGAAGTGGATGAGATCCCGGCAGGATACGAGATATACGAAGACCCGGAAAACGAACCCTTTTTGGTACCGGAAGGAAAGAATCCGGTTCCGGAAGAGGAGGTAACCGCCCTAGAAAACGAGCTTGAGAGGATCGACCACCTCAACGAATACCCCGGTCAGTGCCACGTGGAATCTTTCGATAATTCAATACGGGTTTATTTACTGGACCAAACCCCGGAAGCAATAGTCGACGTAATAAGCGCCTTGCCCGAAGAAGGAGAGAGGATCCTCGAGGAAATCTCGGAAGGAAACGCTACCTATACCGCTAATATGAAGTTTGATCGGGGCAAGAACGGTGAAAACTACTACGTCGACCGCCGAGTCTTCTCCGGGATTCAGAAGCGAGACGAGGAAAAGTGGCTATACGTGGCGAGCGAAGAAAGCATCACTGAGGCGGCAAGCAAGTATCTCCCCCATCTGGAGCAGGACTCGTTCTTCGAGCTGGGGATTTGATCCCCTGTTAAAGTCAACGAGAATTTTTAATGGTGTTTTATAATTAAGTGGTGATAGCGTGTTACCAGCGGTAAACTTCGGCGTAATCGTTCTGAAGGCAAAGGAACCTTTCGTCGTCTGGAATAATGACCTCGAAGAGGACGGTCGTGAATTCTCCAGGGAAGAGGTCAACGAGAAACCCACCGCTTATATAATTCCCGAGATGGAGGCACCGGAAGAACTGGAGAGTTATCTCAAGGCCAATTACAGGGAATTATTCCGAAACGAGCTGGTAAAGTGGTGGCGAAACGAGGAGGATTGGCCCGATAGTCTGAACTACGATAAATTCCGAGAATGGTTTGAAGTTCAGTATTCTCCGGTAGTCTTTGATGGGCACCCGGGAAAAGGACCGACACTTATCAAACGGGAGCAATTCTAAGCCCATCTTCCTAAGAGAACATAAAAATTTACAGGTTAGCTAGGAAGAGGAATATCGAAATTGGAACTACCGAAGGTCAATATGAAAAAAAGAGATACAGTGAAAGAAGTTTTTTATCTCAGACCTTTTACCACCCTCACGCCATAACTTTAAATCAAATAGGCAACCAGCAGAAGTCTCCATGCTCAACCAACCCGGCCCCGGTAATGGGGTTAGTTTAGTTAATCACATCAGCAGGGAGAGTCCCCGCGTTTGCCCGAATAAGTCGATTGAAAATCCCGCCCACAGCAAGGGGTCTAGAGGCTACTGCAAGTTGATACGTGTCTTGTGGCCTACTGAGGTTGCAGCCTAAGCAGGGAGGGTCCCCGCGCCCGACCAGGATTTGAAAGGAGAACCAGTACGGGGGCTCGTGCTGCTGATAAGTTTCGCCACAGCCTCCGAACCTGCTTTAATAACTTTTATGGCAAGGACAGAGGTCCCGGCCTGTCGAAGATAAAATTGCCTTACACAAAAGGGGAAAGATCTGAATTAATAAGTACCAATGCTTATTTTTCCCTTCAACTTTTAAGATTCCCCAAAAATCCCGTAGAATAAATATTGCAGGTACTCGGCCGGCATAGATCGGTCAAGTAGATGGGCATGAACTGGGTTCATACCCCATCTCCCTGCATTTTTTATTATTTATCAACTAAATTATCAAGAATCTCTCGTCAATCCCCGTCCCGTTATTCTATTTTCCTTGCCTGCTTCAATACATTCTTGTACGAAAGACTCCGTATATTCCCTGGA
>JBDGQU010000144.1:0-1720 GCA_042218715.1 Bipolaricaulia bacterium
GGAGCGTTGTCGGGTTCCCGTGGCGCTTTCCTCTATCCTAGCAGGGTGCTAGCTTGCTTGCCACCGTTGCTCAAAACCTAGACGGATGTGGGCTATCTACGTCTGTCTACCAGCAATGTGCAGCCTAAGCTCTAAGCGAGCTACGTTACCTTAGTTACGATACCTTGGTGTGAACGCCAGCACCTCGCTCTATCGGCAGTGATTAAACCCAAAGGCGAATGGTTTTATAAGCCTGTGTCACTGTCCTGACAAGCTAAGGTAACCTTGGCGAGGCAAACCTTACTGTTAACCAGACGGCTTAAGAAGCCTTTAACTCTATGTCCAACTATGCTTTCGTAATCGACCAAAGTAGAACACCACTAAAGCCGGTTTGCCCGAAAAGGGCTAGGAAGTTACTGTCTTCGGGAAAAGCAGCTGTTCTTCGGAGGTATCCCTTTACCCTTATACTCAAGCGGGAGGTCTCTAAGCCCAAAGTTTACCCGTTAATCTTGAAAATCGATCCGGGGTCAAGAGTAACAGGCTTTGCTTTGGTCACTGATCGCGAAGAGGTGGTATGGCGGATGCAATTGGAGCATCGAGGCGGAACAATTAAGAAACGTCTAGAACAAAGACGCGTCTTAAGGAGGCAAAGAAGATCCCGACTTCGCTACCGCAAGCCTCGGTTCAACAACCGCACCCGCTCGAAAGGCTGGTTACCTCCTTCCTTAGAGCATCGAGTCCAGACAACAGAAACCTGGGTTAAACGCCTAGTTAAGTTCTGTCCAATCAAAGAGATCTGGATAGAGAGGGTTAAATTTGACCTCCAACAGATAGAGAACCCGGAAATTAGCGGTAAGGAGTATCAGCAGGGAACTCTGCAAGGCTATACCGTCAGGGAGTACCTCTTGGAGAAGTGGAAAAGAAGATGCGCCTACTGTAAAAGGGACAACGTTCCCTTGCAAGTTGAGCATATCCATCCTCGTTCCAAAGGAGGCACCAATCGGGTAAGCAACCTCTGTTTATCTTGTGAGAGATGCAACTCAAAGAAAGGAAGCAGGCTTGCTGAGGAATTCTTGAAGGGCAAGCCAACTCTCCTGAAGAACCTCCTTAGACAGGCGAAAAGTCCCCTGAAACATGCCACTGCGGTTAATGCCACCAGAAACCGGATCGTGAAGGTCCTTTCCGCCTACAAACCCATAAAGACGGCAACTGGCGCCCAAACCAAGATGAACCGAGTCTACCTAGGTTTGTCTAAAGAACACAGCTTAGACGCCGCTTGTATCGGAGAAGTTAACTCTCTAACCGTCTTGTCTTACCAACCGCTAATAGCAAAGGCAACTGGAACCGGAGGGAGGCAGAAGTGCCAAATAAATAAGCACGGTTATCCGGTTAAACATCGTCCCTTAAGACCTATCGATGGCTATAAAACCGGAGATATCGTGGAGGTTAATATCCCAAAAGGAAAGAACCAAGGATTATGGAGAGGAAAGCTCTGTCCTTATACAGACAGAAACTGCGAACTACATCCCGAAAAGAGCAACCGAAAACGTCTAGGAACCAAACTAGAGTATATCGCAAGGGTAATCCACAGAAAAGACAACCACGACTATAGGTTTGCAAGGGAATGTCCTAGCACTTCTGTGCTTCAACCTTAAACTAGCTCAACCCCAAAGTAGAGTGCCAGCTTTCATAAGCATCCACCCGAAATGGCTTTGCCAGCCTTTGGAGAGTTCTACCCGTA
>JBDGQU010000145.1:0-13286 GCA_042218715.1 Bipolaricaulia bacterium
TTTTCGGTTAACTCTTCCCTGTTAATTTACCAGGTCAAAACCGGGTAATTTTGGTTTTAGTCGTGAAAAATTACAGAATATATCGGGAAAGGTCCCGGTCTTCAATTATTCTATCCAGCTTATTTTTTACGTATTCCCTATCGATTTCTTCGACACCCGGTTCCATTGACGGGGCGTCGAACGAGATTTCCTCCATCAGTTTCTCCATAACGGTCTCCAAACGCCTGGCCCCTATGTTCTCCGTGGTTTGGTTTAACTTGGCAGAGGCCTGAGCGATCTCGTCAATTGCTCCCTCGGTAAACTCCAGCTCCAGTCCTTCCACGTCCAACAACGCCCTGTACTGCTTTACAAGCGCATCTTTCGGTTCAGTTAAAATTTGCTTGAACTCAGACACGTCAAGGCTGTCCAGTTCTACTCTGATTGGTAATCGACCCTGAAGTTCCGGGATCAGATCGGAAGGACTGGAAACGTTGAACGCGCCGGCGGTGATGAACAGTACGTTCTCCGTATTTATCGTTCCCTGTTTACTTCTTACCGTGGAACCTTCCAGCAGCGGTAGTATATCTCGCTGAACACCCTGGCGGGAAACTCCGGGACCGCTACCGCCCGATTCACCCGGCCTGTCCCCGGCTATCTTGTCTATTTCGTCCAGAAATATTATTCCGGACTCTTCCGCCAGCTCTATACCGCGTCGTTTTATATCCTGTTCGTTAATTAACTTATCCACTTCCTGATCGAATAATACGTCTCTCGCTTCTTCTATCTTTATCCTTTTTGTTTCGGTTTTCGACGGAAAAATATTTCCCAGCATGTCTCCCATGTCTATTCCCATTTGGTCCATACCCTGATCCGAGAACACTTCAACCTGAGGCATGTTCGATTGTTTTACTGAGACTTCTATATACCGGTCGTCCAGTTCTCCCTGGCGTAATTTTCGCTTCAATTTGTCTCTCGTTCGCTCCAGGCTCTGAGCTCGGTCGTCTTTCGCCTCTTCGGCAGGTAATAACTTGTCCAGGATTCTGTCTTCGACCATAGACCGGGCCTCATCCTCTACCTGTTCGACTTCGTGCTCGCGGACCATTTCTATTCCCCGACTCATAAGATCCCTTATCATGGACTCCACGTCCCGGCCCATATACCCCACTTCCGTGAACTTGGTAGCCTCTACCTTCAGGAAAGGGGCCTGTGCTATATTCGCCAGCCGGCGGGATATTTCCGACTTACCTACTCCGGTAGGACCAATCATGAGAATATTCTTCGGTTTTATCTCTTCCTTTATCTCCCCTTCGACCCGTTGTCTCCTAACCCTGTTTCTTAAAGCTATAGCGACGGACCGCTTGGCCTCGTCCTGACCTATTATGTACTCGTCCAGCTTATCCACTATCTGCTGGGGCGTAAGTTCCTGTTTATCGGAATCTAGGATTGTCGGTAAATTAACCATTATTCCTCCAGTGATCTCTTACCATTCGATCGATTCTACCGATAATTTATCGTTCGTATAGACGTCGATTGTAGAAGTCAATAGCAACGACTCCTTGGCTATATCGACGGGGGAAAGCTGAGAGTGTTCCATCAATGAACGGGCTGCCGCCAGGGCGTAGGAACCACCGGAACCTATTCCAATCACATTGTGGTCGGGGCGAAGCACATCTCCGGCTCCGGATATCAACAACAGAGATTCCGAATTAACGACAACCATCAAGGCCTCCAGTTTCCTCAGTATCTTATCCGTACGCCACTCCTTCGTAAGCTCTACTGCGGCTCTTTCCAATTTACCACTGTACTGTTCCAGCTTACCCTCGAATTTGTCAAACAGAGCCATTGCGTCCGCGGTCGAACCAGCGAAACCCGCTAACACGTCTCCATCGTATAAAACACGCACTTTATTCGTGTTGTTCTTTACTACGGTATCTTCCATGGTCGCCTGACCGTCGGAAGCAACAACTGCCTTCCCTTTATCCGGCGACCTTACCGCAATTATAGTGGTACTCTCTATCTCGTTCGGTGCTGATCGGTTCTCTTTGCCGGTTAACATATAGGTACCTCACTAAAGATTTTAAGAGTTAAGAAAGTTGTAGAAGTTTACCGATTTGGTTAACCAGTATCAACTTCCCTCCTATCAAACCCACAATGGGAACATTTATCGTCGGGAAATACGCCGCCACAGGCCGGACATTCGTGCCAACCCTGGTTTAGTCTTGCTCTCCTCTTCTTCTGCTGGGTAATGAGTAATGCTTTGAGGCTCCTCCGCGTGGATTCTTCCAGCTCCGCTTCAGTCAATGCCTGGTCAATTTTTCGTTTTTCGCCTTCCGTGAGACTGATTTTGTCCAGATCGTAACTATCACTCCCCTCACCTCTGCCCTCGGAAAATTGGCCCAGCTGAAATTTCAAACTATCTATTTTGGTATGGGTCAGGTTATCATTTAGCTTTTTCAGGAAGTCTTCTTCCAAAAAAGAAAGTTCCTGCTTTGCCGCGGCCGACGGAACTTCGAGGATCAGACTTCCTGACCGGACTTTTTTTGGTCGAGCGATCTTGCCTAGCTCTCCCGCTATCTCCGTCCAGACAAAAACTGGCTCCTGCTCCTCGTACTCTGATAGCAGGTTATTCTTCTTGAATATGGCCGCTAGAGATGTCCTGTCGAGTGTCATCTCTCATCTATCTCTCCTTGTTCTATTTTCAACACCTTAAACTCGCCCGAAAGTTTTCTAAACGAAGGTGATCGGGTCGCGGTAGTCATGAAAACCTGGGGTTCTTCCGGCAGGTTTTCGAGAAAAGCTTCACCTCTTCCCCTGTCTAGCTCGCTAAGAATATCGTCAAGTACGAGAATCGGGAACTCGTCAAACCGGCTTTCGTAGACATCGAGGAAGGCAAGGTACGTAGCAATTACGGCCGTCCTCAACTCCCCTTGAGATCCAAAAGTTCGAAGTCGTTTCCCGTCCAGGTAATATTCGAACTTGTCTCGGTGGGGACCGACCACTGAAGTCTCTCTATCCAGTTCTTTTTTTCGATTCTGGTCCAATCGATCCGAAAGCATCTCTGCTACTTCTCCTTCTGACTTACCGACTAAACTGTCGTCGGTATAGCTTAAATTCAGTTCCTGCTCCGTCCCGACGAATCGGCCGTATATTTCGGGTAAACGTCGGTTTAAGTCCAGGAGATAATCCGCCCTTTCTACCGTTATCCGGGCTCCAAGCTCGACCAACCTTTCACTCAAAACGGTCAGAAATTCTTCGTTTATATCTTCCTTTTTCAGCAATGTGTTCTTCTTCTTTAGCTCGGCATTGTACTCTGATAGAGCTTGCCCGTAACCATCTTTCAACTGGCTCAATTGGCTATTCAACAGGGATCGTCTTCGCCGGGGAGAACCCTTGGAAATGTATAGATCGTCGGGCACAAAAGTATGAGTTGGAACTTTAGAGCTCAGCTCCGACTGCTTTCCTGATTTGGAATTTATCTTTATCTTCTTCCCCTCTCCTTCCTTCAGGTAGACAACCACCTGATCGCCATCGTCCAGCCCCATCCTAACCAGAGCGTAATCGGCGTGCCAATTGATCAATTCCTTTTGTCGGGACCCTTTGATGTTATCCCCCGTGGAAACGAAATGAATCGCCTCGCAAAAATTTGTCTTGCCAGAGCCGTTCGGGCCGAAGATTAAATTCAACCTGGAATTCGGCTCGACCTCGAGTTCCTCAATATTTCTATAATTGGATATTTTCAGCCGATTAATTCTCATTAAATCGATTACCTTTAACCCTCTCCATTCGCTCTCATCAAATAACTATCGAAGAAAGACGTCACCCTTTTCCGATACTCTTCGGGATATATTTCGTGGGCCCCTACGTGCCAGGCGCCCTCTACAAGCCATATACGCTTTGGTCCCTCAGCGTTTTCGTAGATAATCTGTGAATTCATCGGTTCCAGGGCTCGGTCTTCCAACCCGTGAATTAGAAAGAGCGGCACCTTCAGGTTATTCACCCGTTTCGCCAGGTTAGTCTTGCTGTAAACGTCGAAGTTCAGGGTGAATCTCGCCACACCCATGTATAAAGGGAAGAGCATCTGCATTACCCTGTCCTTTTTCTCTCTACCCAGGTTTGAAGCGGCAATTCTTAGGTTAGCGTAAGGGCTATCAGCAACTATCGCATCTATTCCCTCCGACTCCAGACCGGCAATAATCGCCGCGGAAGCTCCCGCAGATCCTCCCCAGACTCCGACAGAAGTTTCACCTTTCTCTTTTCTAAGAAACTGGACCGCATGAACGATGTCCTGACTCTCGAAGTAGCCAAATCCGTATCTTTTCCCGTCGCTTTCTCCAGTACTGCGAGGATCAAAAAGTAACACGTCAAAATTGTTTTCGTAAAGATCTCTCACTGGGGCATCCTGCAGTATATCCCACCTGTTTGCCCCTCTGCCGGGCGCAAGAATTACTGCCCTCGAAGTCCTCTTTTTATCCACAAACCAGCCCTTGACGGTGAGATCGTTTTTTGTTTTAAAAGAAACTTCTTCAAACGGCAGATCCCAGTCCGCCGGAGTAAGTTTCCCCACTTCGCCTCGCTTGACATTGTAAACTTGACCGTTGATAGTGGCGCTAATATCGTAAAGCGCCCTACCCGTTCCCAACAGGGCAAACACGAGGATTAACGGCAACATGCTAAGTTTTAGCCGGTCTGCTTTTTTAAATTTCATAACGATAAATTTTAGCCGCCCGCATCACCTGTAACAACTGTAAGGGCGGAGGAGAAAACCTGAGGTTTCCGGAGTTTAAGAACCTATCCGTTTGCCTTAAACTGAGAGAGATAAACAGATGAATTATCAATCGGAGGAACAGATGAAGAAACCACTAGTGCTTGGAGTCGACGTTGGTGCCACATGGGTCAGGGTCGCAGTCTCTGATTCATCCGGAAATATTCTCGCTAAGGACAAAGAACCCATCGTAACTTCGTCCAACTTAGGCATTAGTAACCAAATAGAAGATCTCGGCCGAAAGCTCTGCAAAAGTATTCCCTGCAAGCCCGAAAACCTTTCCGGCGTGGGTATCGCCTCGGCGGGCCCGATGAACAGAAAAGAGGGTAAGCTAGTCAGTCCTTCAAACATACCGCTCGAGGAGGTCCCACTGGCGGGCCCGCTCGGAGAGTCGTTTGACACGAAAGTAGAGCTCATAAATGACGCAGTTTCCGCCGTCCTGGCAGAGAGTAAATACGGAGCGGGCAGGGGCTACGATAACCTCGCCTACATAACAATAAGTACGGGTATAGGCGGCGGAGTGATAGTGGACGGAAACCTGCTGCTCGGGAAAAACGGTAACGCCGCGGAGGTAGGTCACTTTACGATAGACGAAGAGGAGAAGTTAAAGTGTGGCTGTGGACGATGGGGACACTGGGAGGCATTCTGTTCCGGGTCAAATATTCCCGGTTTCGTAAAAAAGAGGCTGGAGGAAGTCAATCTTGCCGGCCGAAATACCCCTTTGCGAGAACACCAGAAGGCGGAGTTCAGGGATTTTACACCCAAAGATCTCTTCAATTACGCGAAAGACGGTGATAGCCTGGCCCTGGATTTGGTAGAAGAGATCGGTCGATTAAATGCGATAGGGTTCGCCACGGTCACAGAGGCATACGATCCGGAACTTATTACGGTTGGGGGCGGGGTCGCTTTAAACAATCCAGAGCTCGTCCTGGAACCGATGAAAGACAAAGTTGAGAACCACACTCAAAACGAAGTTCCAGAAATAAAAATTACCCCACTGGAAGAAGACAACGTCCTCTACGGCGCCATTGCCAGAGCCCTTACGTTAACCGAAACCTAACCTGGACTTCGTGTCTAAATGTAAAGGGTTCCGCCCGCGAGTAGTTCCACGAGGCTGTGAGAAAGCCGGGCGCTCTTTACCTTTCTCTCCTCCACCTCAAGAGTTACGCTGGTGACTTCGGGACCCCCGATGGAATCTCCCCTCCCCCCCGAGTCGAACTGTAGCTCGACTTCTCCGTCCTCAACAATTAGACCCCGCTCAGCAAGGGTTACAGCCACAGCCACCGTCCCGGTACCGCAGGACGGTTCCAGCAACTCTTCGGAAAGATTGTGGGGAAAGATCAACCGACCGACCCGGGACTCGCCCTCTCGTAGTTCTATAATGGCAAAATCCCTGTTCGCCCTACCGGTCGAAAACTCTACCCGGAATTTCTCCTGAAGTTCTATTAACGTTTTCTTGGTTTCCTCGTCAAGTGGGCTAAAAGTTGCTCGAGGGTATTTTTTTCTAATCTCTTTTTCGAATGTAACAAAAAAATCTCCAACCCGGAAGCTTTCTACCCCGTCAATGGAACGTTTTTCAACCTTTCTCTCGTAAACTGATTTTATAAACGGGTCCATTGAAGTGGTAATTGCACCCGACGAAGCTATGCTAACTGTAAAGATCCCCATATCGGTCCCCAGGTCGAACTCCTTGACCTGATCCGGAGGGTTCAATCCGAACGACTCCGTTAAATTCGTCTCCCGAACGGCTTTACCCAATACCTGAGTCAATCCCCCACACATGGGGAGATAGTCCTTAGAATTTACGTCCAGAATCTTAACTCCGAAGTCGGAGCTATCGGTACCGTCGTAGAGCAGACCTAGCTGATCACCCCCTATATGAGGACGTTCTAGCACCTTTAGACCCGTTTCCAGCTCGGTATCCCGAGTAAACCTTTTCCGGGGAGCGAGAACGATCTCGTTCCCACCCATGTGCCCCTTCAAGAAAGGAATTCCTTTTCTCATCTATGAATCACCAATCCAATGACTTCAGTTTACGAAATAACTGCTGTTAATGAACCTCAGTTTAACCGGGACCATCTATCACACCAGTATAGCCGGGATAAAGGGTTGAGTTCAATCCAGCCCGCCGGAACGAGAAAATTTACGCCTGATCTCCCGACTCGATTCCCTTATTTTAAATATACAGTGACAAAATAAAACAAATTTGGTTATAATCTGATTATCAGAAGTTTAACTTATTTACCCAGGCCTTGAAGCCTAAGAAAGGTTGGTTCCATGAAAACTGCTATCGAGGTTAAAAACCTCAAAAAACACTACGGGGAGGTAAAGGCGGTCGACGGAATAACGTTTTCCGTAAACCAGGGAGAAATCTTCGGCATGCTCGGCCCTAACGGAGCCAGCAAGACAACTACGATTGAAATAATGCCGGATTACATACGGCCGGTCGTCCGGGCGATACCTCTGACGTACCTCGGGGACGCGCCTCGACAGGTTATGGTTGGATTCCCACCTCAAGTTTCCCTCCGAACGAACATTCTAGTCCTGACCGGCTGGTTGGTCTTCTCCTCCGTACTCGCAATTAGGTACTGGAAGTGGGAGTAAGAAGATAAATTACATCCGGGAGGCTTAACGAGACTGATCAATGGTATTATTACCCGACATTAAGGACTTTTTGGACCGTCACGCTATAGAAAACAGCTCTATCCTGGCCGCCGTTTCCGGGGGAGTAGATTCCATGGCCTTACTCCACGGACTCAACGAACTAAAATCCGAGTTCAACCTGGAGCTCGCCGTAGCACATCTCGACCACGGTCTCCGGGGGAAGGCTTCGACCGAGGACGCGGAGTTCGTCAGGAAAAAGTCTATCGAGCTCGGCATCGACCCAATAATAGAAAAGCGATCGGTTGGACGCGTCGCACAGGAAGAAAGTCAATCCCTGGAAGAGATAGCTCGGTCCGTTAGGTATAGTTTTTTGTCCGAGACCGCCCGGAGTGAAGGTTTGAAATTCGTAGCTCTGGGCCACAACCGGAACGACCAGGCCGAAACGATCCTCATGCACGTAATCAGAGGAGCGGGCCTCCGAGGCCTGGGGGGTATGAACGAAAAAAGGGACCGCTACATTAGACCGCTGCTTCAGACTTCAAGGCAAGAAATAACCCAATACGTGGAGGAAAATGAACTAGATTATCGGATCGACGAGACCAATAAAGATAAATCCTTCACCAGAAACAGGATAAGGCACGACCTGATACCCAAGCTAGAACGGGACTACAACCCAAAAATAATCGATAACCTCGTTCGGCTTGGTGACATCGCTCGGGAGGCTCAGGATTTCCTCGAATCCCGAGCCAACGAGGTGGTTAAGAAGTTAAGGATAGCGGAAGCGGAAGATCGTAATTACGAATGCTTCGACAGAAAGGGATTCCTCGACCTCCCTCCTCCCCTACAAAGAGCGACAATAAGGAAGTTTTTAGAAGAGGTCCGAGGTAATCTAGAAGATATTAGTTTTTCCCACGTCGAAGCTGTCGTTCGAAAGCTCGAAGACGAACCGGCAAGTACCAAACTGGACCTACCCGGTATTACGTTTCGCCTGGACCGGAATCGAGCCTGCTTTGACGGGGAACAAATCGAGCCAACCGCTCCGTCCTTTTCTTACAAAGTCCGGCCGGGTGAGGAGACGAACATCAGGGAGGCCGAGACTAAAATTATCCTTGAAATCAAACCCCTTAAAGAGGAAGGAAAACCGGTTAATTTCTCTTCGGATAGATTGATCGAAGCAGTCGATTGGTGTAAGGTTGAACAACCGATTGTAGTCAGGAACAGGGCTGACGGGGATAGATTCGTTCCGCTGGGCATGAACGGTACAAAGAAATTAAAAGATTTCTTCATCGACCTCAAAGTACCGATCCGGGAGAGGGACAGAATACCGATAGTTTGCGACCGAAAAGGTATAATCTGGGTGGTGGGTTATAGAATCGACGACCGGTACAAGGTAGACGAAACGACAGAAGAAATTTTAACCATGAAAGCGAGGAAGATATGACCACTGTACTCCTATTTCTTGCAGTCCTTTCGTTTTTAATTGCGATACACGAAGCCGGACATCTAATATCCGCAAAACTCGCCGACGTCTGGGTCCACGAATACTCTATTGGATTCGGTCCGAGTCTGGTTAGCCGGAAGATAAAGGAAACCACGTACGCTCTGAAGCCCATACCATTTGGAGGATACGTTAAGATGGCGGGGGAGGACGTCGAGAGGGATGCGGACCAGGACGAACAGGTGCCGGAAAACAGAAAGTTCTATTCACAGTCCCCGGGGACCAAAATGCTTATTTCTGCCTCCGGTCCGGCAATGAATCTTATAGCAGCCGTGCTGATAATGATTCTCGTCGTCGGAGTGACAGGAACCCCAAGAGTGTCAATCTACGGATTTCTCGAAAATTCTCCCTCAAAAGGCAAGATGGAACGCGGGGACCAGATACTGTCAGTAGAAGGTAACAAGGTAACCTCGATGAATCAATTGGACGCATTAATCCAGGAAGGCGGAGGTGATCCCTTAACCCTAACTGTACTTAGGGACGGGAAGAAAAGAGTGCTAACCGTGGACCCGAAGTATTACGAAGAACACGGAAAATACATGCTGGGCGTCAAACTGGGCAGCGCGATGACAAACGAGGTTACTCAGGTCTCCGAAGAATCTCTCCTCGGGAAAGCTGGATTAAGACCGGGAGACAAGCTAACGAAAATCAACGAAGTCCCGGTAACTGACGGCGCGTCTATTGTTAACGCTTTGGATGAAGTGGAAAAAGGCGAGAAAGTGACTTTTACCGTAAGTAGAGAGGGTAAAACGACCGAACTGACGGTTACGCCGGAAAAGCCGGAAGCGGCACTAAAAGGGTTATCGTTGAACACAATTAGGGACCCTGTAGGGCCGGTAACGGCGATAAATCGAGGGCTAGATCAGATCAAAAGCATAATAGTGTTGACCTACCAGGGAATTAGACTGATCGTAAAAGGTAAAATACCGGCAGGCCAGGCAGTAACCGGGCCAGTTGGTATAGCCAATATTCTTGGCCAGAGTGCCCGTAAAGGAATTTACTCCCTCTTCTTTATGATTTCACTTATAAGTTTAAACCTGGGATTGATAAACCTCGTCCCTTTCCCCGCTCTGGACGGGAGCAGAATTGGATACGCCACTTACGAACTGATTCGCGGAAAACCCCTTCCACCAGAAAAAGAGGGACTAATTAACTCGATCGGATTCCTTATTTTGATAGGCCTGATGCTCTTTATCACCTATAAAGATATTTTACGATTCTTCAGTTAGAGACGAAAAGGTAAACACAGAAGAGGATTCGGCCTCATATTTTGAGGTGGAGGCAAGAAAGATTTGGTTGGACGATTGTCACTGGGCTAGGAGGTAGAGATATGAACCTATCAAAGGAATACGTGCTGGACTCGGCGAAGAAATTTGCCCCGAGTTTCCGGCAGGTAAGACTGGCATTGTTGCTTTTCTTCACGCTAACAATGCCCCTGGTAATATACCTTGGAAATACGGAGTACGGTTACACAAAAACGATTTATACCTTCGTCTACATCTCCTTTCTCACGATAATCTGGCTGGCGGAACTACTCTTCAATGAGGAAAAGGAAATATCGCTAACCGGGCTGTCGATACCGGTCGGCCTGCTGATATTTTCCGGTCTTCTTTCCCTCATAAACGCTCCAAGCAAAGGGGTAGTACTGCAAAGCCTCGGGTTGATGGTCTATTTTTACCTTATTTACCTGCTAATAGTAAACACGATACGAACGAAAACCGAAGCCACTTACCTCTTAGTTGTTTTGATGACTTCCGGGTTCGGCGCGTCTGTTTACGGCCTTCTCCAGTACCTCGGTATGGTAAGAGGTGCACACGGGTTTTCGGGCGGGGCCGGGTCGATAATTAGCGTGATGGGCAACCAAAATTATCTCGGCGGTTTTATCTCATACCTGTTTATCCCCGCGTTAGCGGTGATATTGATATCCAGGTCGAAGTTAGTTAAAACCTATCTCATCCTTTCGCTGGGCCTCTTTTTCTTCCTATTGTTCCCGATAGGTGCTCGGGGAGCCTGGTTAAGTTTGGTGTTTGCCTCACTGGTTTTCGGTGCTGGTTTAGTTTACTTCAAACCGATAGACAACCTCCGAAAATTTTGGTTAACCCTGTTAGTTATAGTACTCGTACTCTTGCTCGCTTACCTGTTCGCTTCCTCCCCCGGACCGTTGAATTCCGTCCTGTCCTATTCGGCCCAGGAAGACGGTGACAGTGGGTGGGGGATATTCACCCCTGTCGTCAGACCCCTAGTAAAACAACTGGTTCAAAAAGGCGGCGCGAGGGTCGAGGATTGGTACATAGGACTCGAAATGCTCAAAGACCACCCTCTAGTTGGAATAGGCCTGGGGAACTACAAGGTAAAGTTCCTCGACTACCGAGGTCGGTTCTTAACTTCTAAAAAAGGACAGGACTTCGGAGGGTACATTCCCAGGGGAGCCCAGGCTCACAACGAGTACGTCCAGTTTACCGCAGAACTGGGACTGATAGGCCTCATAGCTATCCTGACCTCAATCGTGATCCTAATTATAAACGTAGTTAGCCGGATAAGTAATCCGGAAGGTCGGGCGATTAAAGTTCTGGGTCTAGCGCTTACGGGAGGAGTGGTCGGGTTTTTAATTCACTCTACCGTGAGTTTTCCCGTCCATCTCCCAGCTTCCTCGTTCGCCCTGGTCACCTTCCTGGGCCTTATAAATTCTAAAGCGTTCGGGGACCCCGAATACAGCGTAAAGTTTTCAGGTCTTTCACGCTACCTTGTAATTTTACTTGCATTAGCGTTTTTAACTACCGTCTCGGTATTTGCTTACAGGGACTGGAAAGCTAACGTACTCATGGGGAAGGGGAAGCAACAAATTCAGTACGGTAACTACTACGTGGCAAAAGAGAAATTAAAGAAAAGCCTGGCCCTTGATTTCCAGCCCCGACAGACCTACTACTTCCTGGGAGTTGTTGAGCGACACCTGGGTAATGAAAAGAAGGCCCTGAAATACTTCGAGAAATCGAGGGGACAATTTGAACCTTACAACCTTTACCTCCAACTCGGGACTCTATATCAAAGCCAGAACCAGCTGGATAAGGCGGAACAGGCTCTCCAAAAATTCCTGACTCTCGAGGGAAAGCCGTCCCCTAAACTAAAAGCTAAGTACTACCTGGCTGTGATAGCTATACGAAAAAGGGAAGTAGAAAAAGCGGAATCCCTACTCCAGGAAGTTTTGGCTCAGAATCCCAGGTTTACTCGGGGGTTAATACTGCAGGGCGACATAGCTAATTTCCGAGGTAACGAGGAGACGGCAAGACAAAAGTGGCAAAAGGCACTCAGCGTGATAAACAAAAAATTGGCCGGAATCAACGAAAAGCTTTCGGGAGAGGTCCAACTAGAAAACCTGGGACAGTTGAAGTCGGAAAAAGAGGCGTTAACCAATCAGAAAAAACGGGTAAAGAAGAAGCTAAACGAACTGTCGCAATAGAGGGAGGAGCTATGGGACTTGTCGAACACATGAACCGGTTTGATCCGGAGAAAGAATCTTCTCGCATCGAGAACTTCATCGCCGATAAACAGTCAGAAATTGGATTTAACAAAGGAATAATCGGTCTTTCGGGCGGTATAGATTCGAGCCTTACGACGATTCTGTCAACACGGTCGCTGTCCGCCCAGGATATTGAGGTCGTATTTCTCCCGGAGTCGACCACGCCCGAAAGGGATAAAAAAGACGTAGACCTGCTGGCGCAGGAGTTCGACCTCGACGTCCAAATCATAAAGATAGATAATTTCGTTTCCACTTTTAAAGATAATCTCGGAGATCTGTCGAAACTATCGGTAGCCAACCTCAAAGCCAGAATCCGAATGGTTATCCTATACGCTATCGCCAACGAGGAAAACGGTCTGGTAATTGGAACTGGCAACCTGTCAGAGAGTCTTCTGGGTTATTTTACGAAGTACGGTGACGGCGCAGCCGACATCTCCCCGCTGGCCCACCTCTACAAAGCCGAGGTTACATCGATAGCTGAATACCTGGACATACCCGAACCCATCATTACAAAACCACCTTCCGCCGGCCTATGGAACGATCAAACGGACGAAGAAGAACTGGGTGGCAGTTACGGAGAAATAGACAGGGTCCTTTACCTTAACCACGATTTGGACTTTGGCCCCGAGGAAGTAAAGGAGGAGCTCGATCTGGATCCAGGCTTCGTCGAAAGTATTTTTGCGAGGGTGAAAAATTCCTCCCACAAGCGAGAAGGCCCTACCGGAATCGAAAGAGAAGAAACCGCGCTGTCCTGACGTGATAACCTGGGTGAACCACAGGCTACAAAGTTCTTACTACCAAAATTGTGCGGTTTTGATCCGGTAAATTAACAGGAAAGAGTTAACCGAAAAACTTATTTGATAACCGGGAGTTGGTCCAGCACCCAGTTTAATATGAACTTCGAACGTGAAACCAGTTTACAGAAG
>JBDGQU010000146.1:0-11045 GCA_042218715.1 Bipolaricaulia bacterium
AGTCCGATTGTGGTGAAAGAACTGAGTATATATGACCTAAATTTAGCGGTTTTATCAGGTTAGCTGAAAGCCTAAAGTTGCATGTAACACTTATTTTACAAGCGATAGTTGGTCCAGCACCCAGATGAGAAATGTAACTTGGAAATATAATCTACGGTTAAGCGGGACAGGCAGCCTTACCGGAGGGAAGTCAAAGACCTTGAGCCAGGTTCCGCAGCTCATCTGGGTGCTGGGTGAAAGTTTTGGAAAAGCAACCTGATTTACCACTTTAGATATCACCCAATGGGTGAAGATAAATAAATTTCTCAAATAGTAGGGATATTCCTTGCAAAATGAGTTAGGAGTTGTTCTTAAGTAAAGAGAATCGCACAGTTAAGGTATGACTCAATTGATAAAGACGAATAATTAGATACAATTGGTGCTAATGAGAGCCGAAATGTAAGTGATAATAAGAATTCAGCTTGGTTTCTCTCAACCGTATTCTCAATTGTAATGTCGTCGGATTATTTTATGATTAGGAGATAAACTTCAAAATTGCCGGAAAAATCTAATTCGAAATAAGGGATTTTTGAATAGATAATTTAATATACTGGAGGGTGAGATGGAAAAGCGGGAAAAACTTGAAAAACTCGGGTTTGACCTGGAGGCTTACGATAAGGCAAAAAAATATGAATTTGACAATTTGTTAGTTAGCGTGGGTAGTTCAATATTTTCACTTTTAGTGATAGTTCTGTTTCTCTGGTTTGGCACAAAACCACTATACAGTTTTTTATTTGAAACTACCGGAAACGTATGGGCAGTTCGGATAAGCTACATATTAATTTTTGCCATCGGATTCTTTCTTCTTGATCTTCCATCCAGCTGGCTCAGCTTTAAAATAGAACACCGATACGAGTTATCCAATCAATCTACGTTTAGCTGGTTAAAGGACCAGTTGAAAGGACTTCTTATAAGCCTTGTCCTCGCCCTTGTGGGTTTTATTCTACTATTCTGGGCGATTGACGTCACCCGGCTATGGTGGATCTGGGCCTGGGTGGCTTTTACCGTTATATCGGTTTTCATAGGGTTTATTTCACCCACTGTATTGATGCCGCTTTTTTATGATTTTAACACGCTGGATGATGAAGAGCTGAAAGAAAGACTGAAGGGGCTAGCGGAGAGAGCGAGGCTAGAGGTGTTGGGAGTTTTTAACATGGAAGCGAGTGAAAAAACCAAGAAGGCAATTGGTGCCCTCACCGGGATCGGATCCAGCAGAAGGATAATATTGTCTGACACCCTGCTGGAAAATTATTCCCCGGAAGAGATCGAAGCCGTCATCGCTCACGAAATGGGACATCACAAATATCACGATATCTGGCTTCTTATAGGCGTGCAGTCACTGTTTAGCTTAATCGGTTTTTATTTGATAGCGACTTTTATTGACCCTGCATTAGGGTTTTTCTCACTAGAATTTAATGTTTCTTCTCTTCCTCTGATTACGGTGATGATGGAATTGATACTGTTCGTCCTATCGCCAGTCAAGAACTGGTTTTCCAGGTTGAGAGAGCGGGCGGCGGACGGATTTAGCCTGGAACTGGTTGATAGCCCAAAAGCGTTGGGGAAGGCTCTGGTTAAGCTGTCTCAACAAAACCTGGGCAATCCCGCTCCGCCCAGGCTGGTAGAACTGCTATTTTACGATCACCCTTGCGGTCTTCGGAGAGTAGAAAGGGCGTTCGATTTCGAGAGCTAACCATATTCAACTGAACCAGGAGGTAACGTAGTATTTCATGAGATCGAGTAAGTGTGTTGCTGGTTCGATACTATTTTTGGCGATAATTGCGTTTAGCTTTACCCACGCCGCCCTTGCAGGACCCGAGTTGAGTATAGAGAAGGAAGGGGAAATCGATCTTGGAAGTACGGTCGCGGGACAAATAAAACGAGGCTCTTTTACTGTAAAAAATACCGGCGATTCCAAGCTGGCAATAACCCACTATATGGCGACTTGTTCCTGTCTTAAAATAACTAAAAGCTTAACCCGTGACCTACAACCTGGAGAATCGGGGGAGTTCAAGTTCGTATTCGATACAGAGGGATTGGCGGGCAAACAAGCAAGGAGAGAGGTAATAATATTTTCTAACGCTAAAACCAGTCCGCACAGGGTAACGATTAAGACGAAGGTCAACTCGCGAGCTCGGTACCACGTTGGACCAAAAAAGGTCGCTGGCGAATTTGCCGTTCTAGTAGACCTAAGATCTTCCGACAGTTACGCAAAAAGTCATGTGCTTGGTGCAATTAACGTCCCGCAGAACGAGTTCCCGTCCTGGGTAAGATCCATTCCGGAAGACGTAACGGTGTACATTTACTCTGAGGAAGGGGATATAAGTGACGAAATAGCAAAGTCCCTGAACCCGAAGTTACCCGTGAGACTAAAGAGCCTTGTGGGGGGATATACCCAATGGAAACTCAGTCATCCCGATTATTTAACTGGGAAAAGTGAGGAGACGGGCTCAGACTAGCGATCACTTACGAATAATTTCGGTATTATTCAGAAATTGTCTCCTCTATAGCCGATAGCTCCTCGGCAACCTCGCCTTTTTTAGCCTCTTTCCCGATAACTCTTTGCTTCCAGGTTCCCCTCTTAAACCAGAAATAAGCTATAAATAGCCCCGTAATGTTGGATATTACGAACGCCCACCAGATCCCGGTTCTGCCAAAGTTTTTCGATAGTATTAACGCCGCAGGGTAACGAATACCACCCAAAATGAGGACTGCTATCGCTGCAGCCACCATTGTCTTTCCCGCACCTCGAAATCCTCCGGAAAAGACCCTGGCTGAACCCACGAACCCAAACGTCAGGGAAATGTATTTTAGGAATTCCGCCCCGACCTTAATGATCTGGTCGTTGGGAGTGAATACAGAAACTATGTAAGGAGAAAGGAAGAATACTCCTATCCCCAACAGTGTCATCGCCACGAACATTCCAAGTGAGGCGGCGTAATTTGCTCGTTCGGCACGATCATATTTCTGAGCCCCGATATTTTGGCCGGTCATAGTTTCTACGCTCCTGGATACCGCCAGCGCTGGAAGAAAAACTGTAGAAAAGACCCTTATCCCTATCCCGTATCCCGCAACTACACTTGTAGCGAATCCGCCAACTACTGATAAAAGAGCGTTAACCGAGATCGCCCTTCCCGTTCCCTCAACAGACGCAGGAATCCCGATACCGAAGATTTTCTTAAATAACCGGAAATCTGGTTTCATGTAGGAGAGGTGAATTTGTAGACCTTTACTTCCCGTGAATAGTATCCATAGTCCAATTAAAAGTCCGAGACCACGACAAAATACTGTGGCGATCGCCGCTCCTTGAATTCCCATTTGGGGGAACCAGAACCAGCCAAATATCAGAAACGGGTCTATAAATATGTTTACCACTACGGAAAATAGCATAACGAGCATTGGAGTTAGGGTTTCCCCGAATCCTCTCATGAGTGCTATAAAAACTGAAAACCCGAAAAGAGCGAAAAGTCCTAGCGTGACGACTTTCAGATACTTCGTCGCCAGAGGTATGACGGCGGGAGAGGCTCCCAGAAGGTGTAGAACCGGTTTTACCAGAAAAAACCCGCTAATACCTATGGCAATTGCAACGAAAAGGCTGAACACTATGGTTTGAGAGGCTGCGTACTCTACGTCTTTTCTATCCCCAGCACCTTCGTGTTGAGCTACCAGAACGCTTCCCGCTACGGCTACCCCCATGCCGAGAGCTATGAATAAAAACACTATCGGATAAGAAAAGGTAATCGCGGCGAGAGCTTCCTTACTCAGCCTTCCCACCCAGAAAGTGTCAACCAGGCTATATGCCGTTCTAAGCAGGTTCGTAATTATTACGGGTAGCGAAAGGTAAAATAGCGGTTTGATCAAGCTACCCGAGGTAAGATTTATGTCCTTTTTACTCCTGAATAACTTATTAATATTTAACATCCCAGGTTATAAATTTTATAATATCAATCAATTATGGTTAAAACGGATATGAGAATCAAAGCCATTTTTCCCGACCTTTATCCTTAGTTCCTGACTGATTAGTATTGAGGAGGTGATTCTTTTGGAACCCGAGGCCTTTTTGAATCAACTATCGGATCTAGACGGTCGTGTGGCAATAACTGCTCTAGGGAACCCGGACCCGGATGCTATAGCATCATCCTTTGCTTTAGCCAAAATATTTGATCATTACGGGGTAGACTTCGACTATGTATTTGAAAGTGAGATTAATAGGCCGGAAAACCAACTACTGGTAAACTATCTTGAAATTGAGATAGATAAACTGGATGATGAAGAGTTAGAGGATTATCAATACATTTCCCTGATCGATTCTAATCCCGACAGGGTTGACGAGGAAAGAAGGGAAGGTTTTTGGACTGAACTGGATCAAAAACTGCTTTCGATTCAGGACCATCATCCTATCGAAGAGGAAACGTTGGATGCTCTTGTCACCAGAGACGCCTTAATAGATATAAGACCTGAGCTAGGGTCTTGCTCGACTATACTGTCCGAGTGTATTAACATTTCCGAAGTTGAATTCGACACTCATACTTCCACTGCTCTCTACTACGGGTTACATTCAGACACTAACGGTTTACTCAGGGGGTTTATTCCCTACGACATCGAACAGGTTTCTAATTACGTGGATCAACTGGACCTAAAAGCTCTGAAAAAAATCGTAGGCGCAGCGATGACCTCGGAGACGTTCTCGGTTATCCACAGAGTCACCGACGGAAACTTTCACGAAGTTAGGGGGACTTACAAGTTTGCAAATGCGGGCACTCTGACGAGTAAAACAAGTTCGGCGATCCCTCAGGTCGCAGATCTCCTTTTAAGGGAAGAAGGAATCGAAGGCATCGTAGTAGCCGGAATCGATCTGGACGACAATATAGTTATCGGTTCAGTCAGATATTCCGGTTCCAGGTATACGGCGGAAGAGATTGCGGCCAAGATTGCCGAGGGAGTAGGTAGCGGTGGCGGGCACGTGGAAATGGCTGGATTCCAGGTTAAGCCCGGGGTTTTGGAGGACACAATTAATCGAGAAACAACGCAGAATGCGCTAATTGAGAGCATTAAGGAAAGATTTTTCAATATAGTTGGCAAAAAGTCAAACGATTAAGCAGGTTGTTTGTTGAAAGTCTTGGAAGAGGGAATTGTATGACTTAGAAGACAATAAGTCGTATCACTCAGTTATTTCAACATACATGGAAACTGGGCGGAAATTCATCAGCGTTAACTTAATTTCATTATTTATCTCCCTCTACCGCTAACCTGGCTGCCGGATTTAGGGTATTTTCAGGATTATAAGGTTAAAACAGTTGCCAGGTAAGCGGCAGAGGAAGGATAACGGGCGAAATATTAAGTACAATTATGGTGAAAGAACTGAGATCAATTAATCGTGGGGTGTAATTGAGGTGAACAACAGTAGGGTGGAAAAAACACTATTAACGGAAGAAGGATACGAGAGGTTAACAGAGAAGGTAGAGGCGATTCAGGGGAAAGTCCAGCAAAATCGTGAGGATATGAGTAGAACAGCGAAGAACGGCGATTTAAGTGAAAACGCCGGTTTTATGGCCGCAAAAGAATCCTACAAGAGCCACCTAAATAGCTTAAATGAGCTCAGGGAAGTTCTAAATGAAGCTCAGGTAATAGGTGATGAAGAGATTGAGACCGACGAAGTAGGATTTGGGAACCTCGTTACAGTCAAAGATCTGGATCAAAACAAAGAATTTACTTACAAAATCGTTGGAAAGTACGAAGCCAGGATGGAGAAAGGCGAAATATCGGTCAAGTCTCCAGTTGCCCAGGGATTAATGGGCAAAGAAGAAGGTGATGTCGTAGAAATAGATACGCCGGCCGGTAAAACCCAATACGAAGTTATCGAGATTGATTAAAGATTCTTGACTTTGTATTAGACTCAGTTATTTCACCAAAAATGAAAACCAGGCGGAAATTAACGAACGTTGACTTAACTTTAGCGTTTATACCCTCTACCGCTTACCTGGCTGCCGGGATTTCGCATACGTTCAGCATTATGAGGTTAAATCAGTTGCCAGGAAAGCGGCAGAGGGTGGATAAAGGCCTAAAATTAACTATGGCAGTCTGGTGAAAGAACTGAGTTAGAAAGACGCTAGACAGGGACTATTTTCCCGTTGTAAGTGTTTAGGTAGGGCATCGGAACAACTTCGGGGAGAGTTCGAAAAAATCGGGAAGAGGAGGTTGGTTACAATTAAGGAACCTTTGAAGGTTCTGTGTACCGCTGACCTCCATCTCGGCAGACACCCGGCTAAAATTCCGGACGCTGTTGATGGCACTGCTTTTTCTCCTGGCAGCGTTTGGCTATCAGTGGTTGAAAAGGCTATCGAAGTAGACGTCGACGTAGCCGTTATTGCAGGAGATATTGTGGATCGGGAAAACAGTTACTTCGAAGCGTTTGGCGATTTTGAGGCGGGTGTTAGGAAACTATCTCAGAGCGGAATCCCGCTCTACGTCGTCTCCGGGAATCACGATTTCAACGTGGTTCCAGATCTCGTATCTAGCCTGACCGATCAGAAAATCCATCAACTCGGCAAAAATGGTGAATGGGGTTCTGTTACGGTGTCGTCGGGTGATTCTCCTCCCGTTAATATCGTCGGTTGGTCCTATCCGAATCGGCATATTGGATACAATCCGCTGGAGCAACTGGATGAAGAGTTAGGCGGCGATAACCCCGTTATTGGACTACTTCACAGTGAAATAAATAAGCCTGAGAGTAATTATGCCCCGGTCTCGGAGACAGCTCTCGAACGAGCAGGATTTGATGGTTGGGTAGTCGGCCACGCCCACAATGCGAATTTAAAGTCCGATAGGGGTAAATTTCGATTGGTTCCCGGAAACCCTCAACCCCTTGACCCCACGGAATCCGGAGTCCACGGACCCTGGGTTTTTTCGGTGGACGAGCGAGGAGTCACAAATGTAGACCAGTATCCTCTCGCCAGCCTCAGCTACGAAAACCTTACGATGGATCTAGGGACGGCAGAGAAACCAGAAGAGGTGCCGGCAAAGTTTTATTCGCTGACAGAAGACTTGCTAAATGAAGTAGACTACAACGAATTACGGCTTCTGGTGCTTACACTGGAGTTCGTGGGCCGAACCGATATCTACGAAGAGTTAGAAGAAAAGCGGAACCGGATAAGGAAAAATCTTCGACGCGAGTCCGGTGAAGTTAACATCGCGGTGGCTTCGATAGTAAATAATACCCTCCCGTCAATAAACCTCGAAGAAATAGCTAAAGGGAATAATCCAGCTGCAATGGTCGCCGAGCTATTAATTAACCTGGACCAAAGAGAAAAGGACAAAGTTCCAGAGAGACTGATGGATAAAACGAGGGAGTCTTTGACAGATGCATATTTTGCAAACGCCTATCAGGTTCTAAGAACCCAGAGAGAAATAGGCCCCCCTGATAGTGATTTAATAGTAACTAAACTCAAACGACAGGGCAGAGTCATCCTCGACGAGCTGCTTTCCCAAAAAAACGCATGACTTCTAAACTTGATTGCAAAAGTCTAAAAATTCATCGCTTCCCGGGATTCAATCCAGCTGACGGTTTTTCTCTGGAAGAGCTTTCTCCTGGAGTTAACGTCATATATGGGCCGAATGGTTCCGGCAAAACCACTATAGCTAAGGCGATCCGGAATCTTATGTGGCCTCAGGGAATATCGGACGAATGTCACCTGACCGGATATTTTTCACTGGATGAGAACGAGTTATTTTTGGAGAACGAGAACGGTGAAATCAAATGTCTCCGAAATGGAGTAGAATCGGATGAAATCTTTTCTAGCTTACCGGCTTCAGATCATAGTGGACGCTACTATCTCGCCCTTCACGAGTTACTTCAGGAAAACACGACTAACAAAGATTTTGCTGAAATAATTGCGAGGGAATCGGCCGGAGGTTATGACCTTTCCGCGGTAGAGAAGGAACTTGACTTTCGAACCAGGCCCTCTAACGCCGGCCAAACCACCGATGCAAGAGCCAAACGTAAACTAGAGAAAGTAAACAGGCTTCGAGATAATCTGGAAGAACTTCAGGACGAGGAAGAATCGTTAGAAAAATTAAAGGAAGAGCTCCAGCGAGCTAAAAGGGCCGAACGCCGAGCAGATTTTCTAGAAGAAGTGGTAGATTACCGGAAAGATCGGAAGGAGCTAGAAGAACTACGGAGACAGCTAAACTCATTTGCTGATCCGGTAAAAAAATTGGAAGGCAACGAAAAGGACCGTCTGAAAGCTCTTAACGATGAAATTGCTAAAGTCGAGCGGAAGAAGAAAGCCAGCCAAAAAAAAGTTGAACGGGCTCGATCCCTTCTCGACGAGCTTGGACTTTCCGAAGCCGGCCTTCCCTGTGGCCTAATACCGAAACTGGAAGAAAAAGCGGATAAGCTGAAAACACTTGAGGAAAAGCTGGAGGAGGTTGAGTCCAGTATAGCTGAGCAGAGAGGGTTAAAAAAGAGAGCGCTCGACGCACTTGCTGACGAAGTACAGGAGGAAGATTTAAAGAAGATAGATATTACCGCTGTACAAAATCTGGCTGAATTCATTCGGAAAGCAGAGGAAGTGAGATCGGGACTCAAATCCTATCGTCAATTATCCGATTGGCTTCAACAGGAGGAGGTTCCAAAAACTAGCCAGGATGACCTGAGAGAAGGCAAGAGATACCTGGAAGAATGGCTCCGGGCGAATACAGCTTCCGGTCAGTCGCTCTCGCCCCGATGGGTTGGTAGAGCGCTTGGAATTCTCGATCTGGCTGCGGTAGTACCGTTGGTCCTGCTAGTTGACCCAATGTTCTTATTACTATTGGTTCCGGCCGGTGGTTTTTTCTGGCTTGCCCGTCAGTGGGATAATAACTCAGGTAATAGAACAAATATCAGCCAGCGTTATCAGGAGCTGGGTCTTCAAAAACCGGATGATTGGACTGAAAAATCAGTTCGAAAACTGATCAGAAAGCTTGTCCGGCGGGAGGCAAAAATTGCTTTGAGTAAAAAGAAAGAGGATTTTCTGGCCGCGAAAAAGGAGCAACTAACGGACCTAGAGAGAAAGAAGGACGAATTGGAAGAGAGAAAAAGAGAACTAGTTGATCAGTACGGAGTGGCGCCGGACATCAACGAAGGTAAATTATACTGGTTGATCGAACGGTTAAATAAATGGGAAAAGGCAAATGAAGAGCTTGCGGGCTTGATCGATAAAAAAGAAGAATTAGTGTCTTCCCTCTCCGGTCTGAGGGAAGAATTATCCGAGGATCTTTCCTCGTACGGATACGAAACACTGGAGAACTCGTCCGGATTCCGGGGAGCGATAAGGGATTTAAGCCGAAGGAAGGATGGTTCGGAACGGGCCAGAGATAGGTTAAACGAAGCTAAAAAACGGCAAAGAGAAGCGGAGGACCAGTTAAAGGAATTAAAAAAAGAAAGAAGAGCATTGTTTGAAAAATTTAATCTTGAAGTAGGCAACAGAACGAAATTGTTTGAATATACGGATCAATTAGAAGAATATCGGTCGTTACAGGCAGAAGTTAGGGAACGAAAAGCGGTGTGTGAGGCTAAACTGGAAGAATTAAAGGAGAGAGAAGAATTTAGCGAGAACTTGCTAAACTCGGATTTTCCGGATATTACACGTGAACTGAAAGATCTCAAGGACTTAGCCGAGAAGAAGGACCGGTTATTTGAGACCAAAACAAAAATTGAGGAGCGAATACGGGGGAGGAAGAATAAGAAGGAACTAGAAATGGCCCGAGCGGAGTTGGATCGAGCCCTGGACGAACTCGAGCGTCAACTCGATTCCGATTACGAGTCACTAGCGGGTAATGTATTATTGAAATTCCTGCGAGAGGAGAGGTATAACGGTAGTAGACCCAGAATTCTCGACCGCGGTGGAGAAATATTTGCCCGGGTTACAAAAGGAGAGTACAAGCTATTATTTACTGATGCGTCTCCCCCTTCTTTCAGGGCTGTCGATACTGAATCCAACGAAACGAGATCACTCGAAGAACTGTCAAGCGGAACTCGAATTCAACTGTTGATGTCAGTAAGAATGGCTTTTGTCGAGCAGCAAGAACAGGGGATAAAGTTGCCGTTGCTTATGGATGAAGTGCTGGCAAACTCCGACGACGTCAGGGCCTCGGAGGTTATCGACGTGGCACTAGAATTCTCCCGTGACGGTCGCCAGGTTTTTTATCTTACGGCTCAGGGAGATGAAGTGGCCAGGTGGCGAGATAAATTGGAAGAAACGCCGGAAGTGAGGGGGAATTTTATCGACCTTTCAGAAATCAGAAAACTTGACGACTCTATCAGGGTTCCCGATAGCACTGGTTTAAGCTTTGAACCTAATCCCCCTACCCCCACAGAGGGAGTAAGCCACGAAAAGTACGGTAAAGATCTCAACGTCCCGACGTTTGACCCCCGCAGGGGCTCAGGGTCAGCTCACCTCTGGTATCTAGTCGAGGACGTCGACCTTCTGTATAAGCTAGTGAAATTAGGCATTGATACCTGGGGACAGTTTAAAGCGTTAAATAATTCAAGCGCTAAAATTCTAAAAAGATTTAACAAACATAAATTGGAGAGAATAACTGGACTTGGTCAGGCCCTTGAGCGGTACGTAAAAGCTTGGTGGGTTGGCCGGAATAGACTTATAGACAGAACCGTTTTGGAGAAGTCAGGTGCTGTAACGGATAATTTTATAGAAGAGGTAACTAGTTTGACTCGAGAATGTGATGGAGAACCGGAGCGGATAGTCCAAAAGCTAGAAGAGGGCGAAGTCGCCGGCTTTAGAACTAGCAAGAAAAATGAACTCGAGACTTACCTGTCGAATAACGGTTACATATCTAATGGAGAAAAACTGAGCCGGGATGAGATAAGAAATCGCGTTCTCTCGTCCTCGAACTTCCAAAATTCGGAAGATTTCGAACAGTCGTTATTACGATTACTTACCCGGTTGTCGTCCGATTAATGACTACAGTGACTGACTCCCGGCCCCCTCTTGAGATGTATTGACTATTAC
>JBDGQU010000147.1:0-1744 GCA_042218715.1 Bipolaricaulia bacterium
TTCTTGGATCCGACCAGTTTCAACCAGGCCAAGGCGTTTTCCTTGTGGGGTGCTCCTTTTGGTAGACCGAAGGAGTCGGATAGCCACATGAATTCTCCTTCTGTTCCAGGCGACGCGACCCAACCGAACCCGGTCTCAGGCTTGAGGTTCTTGACCGTTGCCATGTAACCGGCGGCCCAGTCTCCCATTACGTTGAAGGCGGCTTCTCCGTTTATGACCATGTCCGTCGCCTGTTGCCAGGAAAGCGAGGAGGCGTCCTCGTTGACGTACTGAAGCACTTTGTCCATCGTCTTCCAGGACTGTAACAATTCGTCACTGGTCCAGACGGATGCCTTGCCGTTCCACATTGCTCGCCACTTTTCCGGGCCGAGTTCGGCGAGTGCTATCGATTCCCAGAGATGACGGGCAGTCCAGTTGGTTCCCATGGAAAGAGGAACTACGCCTTTTTCCTGAATCTTCGGTGCGACTTCGAGGAATTCGTCCCAGGTTTTGGGTGGCTCTATTCCCCACTTCTCGAGTTTGTCAGGTATGTACCACATGACGTTGGATCGGTGAATGGTAAGCGGTACCGACCAAATTCCTTCTTCGGTACTTACGCGGTCGATGATGTTCTGGGGGAATTTGTCCATCCAGCCCTGTTCCTTGTAGAGAGAAGTAAGGTCGGCCATCCTATCTGCCTTCACCCAGGTACCAATGAGCTCTCTTCCCGCGTGAATCTGAAAAGTGTCAGGCGGGTTTCCGCCCAGTAGTCTGGTTTTCAGGACCGCTTTCGCGTTGATTCCAGATCCGCCTGTTACCACGGCGTTGATTATTTTTACGTCAGGGTGTTGTTCTTTAAAGTAATCTGTCAAGGCATTTATTGCAGGGCCTTCGCTGCCGGCCCACCAGTGGAAGATTTCTAATTTACCCGACAACTTATCTTCGTGTGAAGAGGCGGCTACCGAAAGCGAGGTACCCAGCAAACCAACTACGAGAACTGAAATTACGGCTAAAAGTATGGTCTTACGTTTTAACATTTTTCCCCTCCTTGTGGATTGGGAAATTAGTGATGAAGTCGGTCCAGTTATGTTCTCTTTTACCACCTCCGGTTCTAGTTGCTATAATTTTCCATCAATACTGAGAAATTTCCAGGATTCAAAAGTAAGTTGTTGAAATGATTTATTACTGCACCTCGTGTGGCTGATCTGTCCCTGTCGAGGGGTTCTTTGATTTGAATTTCTCCTATTCCCATAGTCTGTCCCAGGCTGGAGGAAAAAGATTTTAGTTCATTTATTACCTCGTCCGAAATTTCGGGAAAGGCTTCAAGATCCACGATTATTAGCGACGGGCTGAAGACAAACACCAGGTCTTTTATTTTTTGTTCTATCGCCCCGGTGATTGATTCGGGCACGGAAAACCCATCGTTGTTGTCTAGCTCTTCGTTGACGAAACTCTCCAGGCAGTTGTCGTTGCCGCAGTTCGTTGGTGGGAGATCAGAATCCTCGGCCGTTATGGACATGTGGCCAAACTCCCCGGCACTACCTTTCGCACCGCGACATATTTCACCGTCGATCGCTATGCTACCCCCAATCCTGATCATCGGCTTTCTTTTTCCGCTCAACCTGACGCCGAAGTAAATTGCGACGTGGTGTTCTTCGTTGATTGGTCCGAGTCTATCCAGCTCGGACAACAATTGAAGGTCTACGTCATTGCCAAAACTGGTAGGAAATCCCAGCTCATTTTCGAGAGGTTCTTTCAGGCCTAT
>JBDGQU010000148.1:0-2115 GCA_042218715.1 Bipolaricaulia bacterium
CTGTCAGGAATTTTCTCCGTTGAAATTCTTCCAGTCGTTAGGTCTACGCGTAGTAGTTTTTCAGAAAAAATTTGACTCACCCCTTATTGAAAAAACTTCCAGAACGAGCTAACCAATAATACTTTAGGTCAATACCCAGATAATACAACCTGAGAACCTCGCAATTTCATATTTGCCCTGGAAAATCAAACCATTTAAAATTCGATAACGAAGTTAATTTATTTTAATAGCTCTGAGGGTACACTTGGCAGCAGGAAGTCACAATTCCCTCACACTGTGTAAACTACTACATGTAACAAAAAACAATCGATTGCCCGCAGAGCAGGTTCTCGATCAGTTTCAGTCGAGCAAGGGAGGGAATATTGAATCTACAAAAACTGGAAGATCGGATAACTGAAAAACATAATACTAATTGCACTATAGGAATTTCTACACTACTTACACCTAATAATCCGTTCCAAGGTGTCAGCAAACTCCTGAAAGCCGATTTAAACGTTAGAAGGATAGAAATCGCCCTGGCAAAACAACTAAAGGACGAAGAAAGGATCGTCCAAAGCTTAGTAGATTTAAAAACCGAGCACGAGCTTCAGTATTCAGTTCATGCACCCTTTCTCTACGATGACCTCGCTCATCCAAAGGAACCAATCCGGGATATTTTCGTAAATGAAGGTAAAAAGGCAATTGATTTTGCGACAAAGATAGGGGCTTCTCATACGGTTTTCCATCCCGGTGAACTATTCTTCCGTCAGAACCTTCCCCCATTACAATTATTTGATTCGTTCAAGCAGCCAAGGGGAAGCTATTTAGACAATTCCTTAAAATCATTGAAAAGGCTTTCTAATTACGCTTCTCAGAATGGAATTGACTTACTTATTGAAAACCAACCTCACGGTCTCTGCGACCGACACGAAGAAATAAAGTACCTGTCATCCCAACTTGAGAATGCCGACTTTTTGCTGGATATCGGTCACGCAAATATTTCGGGTTCTCTCGAAGATCTCCTCAAACTTAACCCACAGAACTTTCACTTTAGCGACAACGACGGGAAGGAAGATCTTCATAGACAGCTAGGGGCGGGAACTATCGACCTTACCTGGGTAATGGATCGTTTATTAGATTATAAAGAGAGCAAAGAGATCATTTTTGAGCTGTATTCGCTCAAGGACGTATTGGCTTCTATAGAAGTACTTAAAACTAAACTTGGGATCTAATTTTTAAACCAGATATTTAGTTCGGCCCGTTAAGCCAATAATAGATCTACGCCGATATCGGAAAGAGCTTCCTTGTAAGAATTGTCAACTTGTTCGTCCGTTACTATTTTGTGGGCACCGTCAATTTCGGCTACTTTTGCATGACTTACTTTGCCAAACTTGGAGAAGTCAGCAACGATTATTACCTCATTTGCCATCCCCGTAACTCTACGGGCCATATCAGCTTCTCTCAACGAAGGTACTGTATAACCCTGGTCTATCGATATCCCGTTTACCCCTAGAAATAACGTATCTACATAGATCTCTTCGAGTGATCGCTTGGCAATAGGCCCCACCAGAGCGGACGTATTTGCCCTAAGCTGTCCTCCGGTCATCAATACTTCTACTTCAGGAACCCTGGATAGTTCCAGACCGTGGTTCAAGGAGTTAGTTACCACAGTTAGACCTACCTTGTTTTCCAGGCTTTTCACAATCTGCATCGTTGTAGTTCCAGTACCGATAAAAACTGAGCTCCCGTCTTTGATAAGAGAAGCGGCCTTTTTTCCTATACTTTCCTTTTCCTCACTATTTACATCCGCTTTTTCCTGAAATGAAGGTTCAAAGGCAATCGTATCCCCGTGATAAGAGGACTTGAAGTCTTTTTCGTTGGCCACTGCTCCCCCGTGGACTTTCTTCAACTTCCCTTCTTCCTTCAAAGCTTCAAGGTCCCGACGGATTGTGACTTCCGAGACGGAAAAAAGGTTTGCCAGTTGAGCAGTTTTGACAGTTCCTTCTGCTTCAAGTTCCTCTAGGATCTTTCTTCTTCTCTCTTCAGCAAGAATATCAGTCATAATCAAAAGATAACATAACAAGTAAACAATTAAATGTCAAGAAAACCACAAGAAATCAAAAATATTAAAAACAT
>JBDGQU010000149.1:0-2098 GCA_042218715.1 Bipolaricaulia bacterium
CCAATTCCTCTTTTATCCTTTCAAATATGATTATATTCGCATCCACGGAAATACCGATTGTTAAAATCACCCCGGCAATTCCGGGAAGCGTCAACGTGGCGTCAAAGATGGCTAAAGCGGAAAACATTATTAACATGTTGAAGATTAGAACCAAATCGGCTATTACTCCCAACCATCTGTACCTTAGTGGCATGAAGAGCAATACGAGTACAAATCCGACCAGTATCGTCGTAACTCCAGCCCTTATTGCGTCCTGACCGAGTGATGGACCGACAGTTTTCATTTGTATTACGTTTACATCTACCGGAAGAGCACCGGCCCGAAGTACTACCGCCAGTCGTTTCGCCTCGTCAGCGGAAAAGTCTCCTTCGATTGTTGCCCTTGGTATAGAGTTACTATTTTGAGCGGTGTCCCATATACCCTGACTTATTACTGGGGCGGACTGGACGACGTTATCGAGAACTATAGCAATCCTGTCTTTGTTCGGCTCCAGGTTTTTAATTACGTCGGCGAATTTCTTCGCTCCTTTGTTATTGAACTGGAGCGAGACGAAGATTGGATTTTTGGCTCTCTGGCTGGTCTTAACTTCGGCGTCTTTGAGTATCTTACCGGTCATGAGGGGCGTTTCCTGGACGAGATAGGGCACCCTTTCGCCATTTTCTTGTCTTCGCCCATATATTACCTCTTGGGACAAATTGTTTGGGGAAAGACTCGTGCCGGGAGCCCCGGATTTAACTACTTTCTGGAATTCCAGAAGTGCGGTCCTTCCGATCAACCTCCGGGCTACCTCGGGATCCGTTGTTCCGGGTAATTCTACTTCTACTCTCTTATTCCCGAGTGCTCTTATAGTCGGTTCCGTCAACCCATACTGGTTTACTCTGTTCTTTAGGATAGTGACGATTCTCTTTATAGTCTTTTCTCGTTCTTGTGTGCTCATGTCCTCTACGCCTTCAGCCTCAAGGACTATTCTTGTACCACCTTTCAGGTCCAGACCCAGATTAATAACTTTATCCACCGGGTAAAAAGGGTAGAGGAAGTACACCGCCAAGCCGAAAACAAGTAGGATAATACCCGCCTTTAACAGGGTGTTTTCACCGAGATTACTCAAGTTCATTAGTTATCTTCCTCTTCTGTTTCTTCTTCTAAATCTTCGTCGTCCGATTTCATTTCAACTATGCTATCCTGTTGGATTTTTAAGATAGTTCCATCCTCTACTTTTATTAAAAGGTCTTCGTCCATTACTTCAGTCACGGAACCGTGTATTCCCCCGGCGGTAATTATTTGATCACCGTTTTTCAGATTATTTACTAAGTCCTCGTGCTGCTGTTGTTTCTTCCGCTGTGGGCGAATAAGAAGGAAATAAAAAATCCCTCCGAACACAGCTAGCAGAATTATAAGCGAGGTGGCACCTTGCATGCGATTAAAACCTCCTTTAAGTATAGCTTCTATTAATTCTAATTAGACCAATTCCTATCCATATCAACCCACTTATCGTGAACCCCAATCTTGTCATCAATGCGGCAAAATCAGCGAGTTCCAAGCCCGTGATTAGTAGCCTCTGGAATAGGAAGATAATTATACACCAAATAATGCAGTATAAAAACATCGTTGTCAACTTCGAAGGAACCATTTTACCGTCCCTGTTTGTGACGAAATCGTACCCCAAAGTGGCGGCGATAAGTAGAGCCCACACCCCGGTTACCAGCAGGTGAGACGGACTATTCAGGACAAATGCAAATAAAAGTAGGTAGTGGCCCGGTATGAATCCGATCATAGTGTCCTCGGGTTCCTCGAGGTAATTACGTCTGACCGAGATTAGGTAGAGAAATACGAGAATAGAGCTTGCCGTGACTACGATAGTTAGTAGCGGGGAAAAGTTGGACAAAACAATGATCATGAAACTTATTAAAAGGACTATTACCGAGGTTGCTTCTTCCGAATAAAACCCCATTTCACCCTCCATCGACCTTTTAGTTACAGATTAAATTAGACCTAAGTCATCCGATTCTCTCTCCTGAGACCAACTTCTAATTAAGTCTATAAAAAAATAGTCCCTAGTTGAGAAACTTAGTTGTCTTCACCTGTTAGGTGATATCTA
>JBDGQU010000015.1:0-1475 GCA_042218715.1 Bipolaricaulia bacterium
ATGGGTACGCTCATGTAGCCTCTGAGGTCCGCTCTGTCGGTGACAGCTTTCTTTTCGCTCCGTAGATCTTTACCAGATATGGTTTTTTTGTTTTGAAAAGTTTCCCCTGCCAGTCCTTCGCCCAACTCGTGTGCGGATAATTGTTTTTGGTCGACATTTTTGGCCGTAGCTACCGGAACCAGTTTTTCGTTCTCCAGCCGGTAAATCGTGCAATAGTCGAAATCAAGAACCTGTTTGGTCACCTCGACTGCCGTCTCGTATAAGTCCTGCTCCTCCTGACACTGCTGGAACTTATCGACGGCCCCATGGAGCTCTTTTAGCTTGGCCCTTTGTTCGCCAAGGGCAAGCTCCGCTTCCTTTCTTTTGTCTATATCGATAACCACCCCGGTTACTACTTTGTGTTCGCCTTCCAGTTGGGTTACGCTACCGACATCCCGGAACCACTTGTAGCTTCCGTCTTTTTTCTTTATCCGATACTCCACTTCGTACTTTTTGACTTTCCCCTCCAGATGATCCCGCATCGCCTCCATCGCCTCTTCACGGTCTTCCGGGTGCAAAAGATCCGTAAAATCGGTGTAATGTTTGAACCTGTCCGGGGAATAACCAAGCATCCGTGTCTTTAGTTCACTAAACTCTACTTCTCCGGATGGAAGTTCCATCCTCCACCAGGCCAGGTTGCCTGCTTCCATGGCCGCCTCCAGCCTTTCTCTGCTTTCCTCTAGTTGGCGTTCGGCTTCCTTGCGCTCGGAAATATCTCGTGCTATTGAGAGGACACGATTTTTCTCATCCAGCTTAAAGAAATGGGAGCTTATCTCCACCGGGATCCGGGTCCCGTCTTTGGCTTCGTGGGTGGTTTCAAAAGTCAAATGCCCTTTTGAGGTAAGCTCTTCCGTTATTCCCTCTACGTCTACCTCTTCGCCGGCGTCTATTTCCCGGGGAGTCATTTCAAGCAGTTCTTCCCTGCTGTAGCCGAGCATTTCACAGGCCCTGTCGTTTACCTCCAGGAACTTGCCGGCTTCAAAGTCCTCGGTCAGTTCCTGAAAGTACAGAGCGTCGTTTGCGTTGTTGAATATTTCCCTGAACTTCTTCTCCCTCTTCTTTTTAGACCTCTCCAGTTCCTTTCTGGCCGTGATCTCCTCGACCAGAGACATTATACCTACTACCTGGCCCGCCAGGTCGCGGATCGGGGCGGCGGATATGCTTACATCTACCATCGAGCCATCCTTCCTTTTTCGCTTTACCTCCACCCCGGAAATGGCTTCCCCGGATAGCACTTTCTCCCTTAATCTATCGAATTCACTTTGCTTCTCTTCGGGGACGATCGGGAGGCAGTTCCCGAGCACTTCCTCTTTTTTCCAGCCGAATATATCCTCGGCGGCTTCGTTCCATATCGATTTCACCCGGCCTTGCGGGTCCAGGTCGAATACAGCAAGCGGGGAAGCCTCTATAAGCGAACGAAAAGCTTCTTCTGTTGT
>JBDGQU010000150.1:0-1209 GCA_042218715.1 Bipolaricaulia bacterium
GACGAACTGTCCGATAAAAATCATGTTACGTTTATAAAGGTGAAAGAATTGAGTTTAATTTGATTTTATTAAGCAGGTTCAGAAATATCCGAGATATTGTAACACAATTGGGAGAAAAAGTTTGACATTTTTTAATAGTGGGTTGATGAGTTGGAAAAATATCATTATAATAATTCAATATTCGCTAAAAGGAGGAAACAATGAATAGACCGAATTTGTCGGATTCAAGGGTTTTTACGCGCCTATTTCTAGTAAGTCTCTTGGCCTTAGTGCTTTTATTTGGTTCTGTAAGCGCCCCGGCGCTGGGGGCGGAGAAGGTTAAAATTGGATCCCTTATGGCTCTTTCAGGGGGGCTTTCTAAGTACGGGCCGCCTATTAAGAACGGAGCCCTCCTCGCAGTAAAAGACTTGAATGATGCTGGTGGGGTTCTGGGCAAAGAGGTAGACTTGGTAGTCAAAGATACGGCAACGAAGCCAAGTGTAGGTAGGGACGCAGCTTCCAAGCTTGTAAATATTGAAGGAGTGCCCGTCATAATTGGCGCTCTTTCCAGTGGCGTGACCAGGACCGTATCTTCGATAACCTCGGCCAATCAAACGGTCCTGATTTCACCCTCGGCGACCTCTCCTGCCATTACTAATTTAGAAGATAATGATTATACCTTTAGAACTGCTATACCTGATAAGTTTCAGGGAAGGGTTCTTGCCAAAGTTGCCTCTAATCTGGGGTACGAAAAAGTTTCCGTGATTTTTGTAAATAACTCCTACGGCAAAGGGCTGGCGGGGATAGTCAAAAAGAATTTTGAGAAAGCGGGCGGAAAAATAACTGCTATGGTGCCTTATAAGCAAAACCTCCCCACTTATGGTGGTGAAGCCGCAAAAGCAGTTGAGGAAAATCCTGACGCCATACTTGTGATAGGCTACCCAACAGGTGGTAATAAACTGCTACAAAAGATAATTGAACTGGGGTATGAGGGTAATTATCTATTCCCTGACGGCATGAAAGGTGAAGGAGTTGCTCCCGGTCCCACCTGTCCCGTGGACGGTCCGGCTTCCGAACAGTATATAAGTGGTAGTTACGGTACTGCTCCTACTTCTAGTGCGCCCGCTGCTGATAAATTTAAGAAAGCTTACAATGATGAATTCGGGCCCTCGGCGGTCCCCTTCAAAGCTCAAGCCTACGATGCCACAGTGGTGGCCGCTTTAGCCATTC
>JBDGQU010000151.1:0-2973 GCA_042218715.1 Bipolaricaulia bacterium
ATCCAAATTTGATAGGTGAAATCGGAGGCGAGGTATTGCTGGATTCCGGCTTCGGTAGCAGATAAATCAACCTTGCAGTCCTTGACTTTGAACTGTCTGCCGTACTCGCTGTGGTGGTTCCGGTAGCCCTTTAAGCTAAGCTCCTGACCGGGAAAGTCCGAATGAAGGTTTCCGACCCCGGTGATCTGGTCTTCCACCATGTCGTTGGGCTCAGCCCTGGCAACGGTGAAGCCGTCTTCCTCTTTGGTTTTTGGTTGATATCGAATGCAAAGAGCTATATGCTATTCAACACAGTTTCAGGGAGGTTACCATGAATAAAGGTGAGTTTGTCGACGAGTTAGCGGAAAAGACTGGATTCACGAAGAAGGATTCCAAAAATGCACTGGATTCTATGTTAGAGGTAATCACCGAGGCGCTGGAGGAAGGCGATGACGTAATGTTTACCGGCTTCGGGAAGTTCGAACCCCGGGCGAGGAAAGCGACCGAGCGAATGAACCCTCGGACCGGTGAAATGATAGATGTCCCGGCAAAAGTTGTGCCCAAGTTCAAGGCGGGAAAGACGTTAAAGGAGACTGTGGAAGAGAATTTAGACACGGTGGAGACGGATGATGGGCTGGAAATAGAGAAGAGCTGAATCAACTCCCTAAGGTTGAACTCTCGCTCCCGTAGTTCCATCAAGAGGGGTAGTCCGTGGCGGAGAACGAAGACCAATCAAGGAATATATTCTATACTATCGTGGTACCAATACTCGCAATCATCCTAGTCGGTGGGTTGGGGTTTGTCGGCTATCAGATCAAGTCCGCCCTGGATAGAGAAATATACGGGACACCAAGGGGAGAAGTAGGAGACAAAGACCCCTCCGATTTAGGCCTAGATTACGAACCGATAGAGTTCACCAGCAGTAACACCACAGAGGACAACCTAGTCATATCCGGCTGGTTTATCGACGGAAATACTGATGATTGCATTATTCTTGCCCCGGGTAAAGGCCAAAGCCGCTGGAAACTTTTCGACTACATAACCTTTCTTCACGAGGCGGGATACGACCTATTATTGTTTGACCCTCAGGGTCGAGGCAAAAGCGAGGGTGAGAAGTGGGGATTTGGCTACTTCGAGAGCCGGGACATAGTTAACGGGATCCAGTACATAGAAGAGAACTATCAGGTAGAAAGCATAGGTATACTGGGAAGATCAGCCGGAGCGACTGCAGCGTTAATAGCGGCACTTGATAGCGAAAAAGTCGACGCCGTGGTTGCCGATAGTCCTTTTGCCAGCATAAAGCTTGCCTCTGAAAGTTACGGGGGCTACGAAGACAACCCCCTGTTCGACATTTTGTTCCCCCTTTATGGATTTGGAGCAAACCGGATGCTTAATACGGACATTGTTAAAAAGACCGATCTTACCGATAGAATTACTAACCTTCGGGCTCCAGTGTTTTTCATCCACGGCAATGACGATCAAGCCCTCTATCCTAAAAATTCCAAGGTGCTATACGAAAACAAAGCCGGGAAGAAAAAGCTATGGACACCGGAGGGAGTCGGACATGTAGAAGGTTTTGAAGAGCGTACTGAAGACTACAAAAAGAAAGTGATCAGTTTCTTTGATAAACAGTTGTAAGGGTCGCTAATATCTTCTTTTCTTCCCCCCCTAAACCATCACTCCAGTAGTTCTATATACCCAACGAAAGTTTCACCACCTCCCTATACGTAAATCCGAAGAAGATCTTTGTACCGTTTGCAACAAACCCGACACCCCGTATAATAAAAGTGGAGGAAATTACTCTGATTTTCTCATAGTTCTATAAGGAGTGGTCACAATGTACTCAAATTTCGTCGATATCAGACGTCAACAGGAAGAAAAGAGAATAGAGGCCTGCTCCAACAATATCTGTAGACAAAACGTGAGAAATGAGAACCACATAGGAGATAATCAGCAGAACAAGGAAAGGTTGATCTGTAAAATCGGCCTATGCTAGCTCTATATGGAGTACTTTTCATCCGTAATACGACAATTCTAAATGTTTAATTGCAGTAACTACTAATGTCTCTTACTGCTAGAGGAGAAAAAGCGGGTACCCGTTACAAGAACCGACCTCTTAAGAGGAGATATGAACAATTTATGACTACCTAGATCCTTGGGAGGGATACGATGCACAGCAAATCTAAGAAAAACAACCTACGAAGAGAGACCTTTTTGTTGATGGGAATTCTATTAGCGGGATTACTGGTGGTTCCATTTGCCCAACTCGGCCAAGCACAGGAAACAGAGGGACTGGTAAGACTCCACGCCTCCGAAGAGTTTGCCGATTTGATGAAAGAAAATCCCGAGGCGGCGAAGGAAAGATTCGACGAAGGAATACACCTGACCTATAAAGGAGAGAGACCGGTCAGGGTAAGGCTTTATTCAGCGATAATTGCAGAGGGAGAAATTCAGCGCCAGCATCTGTCTGAGACTGCGGCCACGTTCGAACCCGGAACTACCAGATCGTTAGCGGAATCGGGCGAAGAGTTCGTACCGGGCCCACAGTGGGTGCCCGGATCAAATTGGGTGCCCGGCCCTAGATGGATACCAAACCCTGAAACCTACTCCAAAGGCTTTCTATTTGGAGAAGGTACCTACGAAGAAGGAGGGCCATTTATACCCGAAGACCTGAGAGAGGGACTGTTTTCGGCCAGCCAACGAACCAATAAAGCAAGCCCACTTTTGTACCTCGTTGCTGTCCCGAGCGAGGAATTTAGTCAGGAAGTCGGGACCTTGCCTTTAGTAGTCGGTGGTCCTGACGTTCGGTTTCCCGGAAGTCAGTGGGTGCCCGGTGACTCGTGGATTCCATCTTCGAACTGGTAAAGTTAGAAAATATAAGAAGGGCCGAGGGGATAAACCCGGCCTTTCTTATACCCATTTATTACTGTTTACCGTATTTTACCCAATGATACGATTGATTCGATAATCCTACCAACTATCCCGAACCCGGAA
>JBDGQU010000152.1:0-7276 GCA_042218715.1 Bipolaricaulia bacterium
TTTCCCCAGAAAAAGCTCTGTCGGGAGAACGGTTTCGGCACAAGCGGATCGTACGTTCCGCCTTCTATTTCTCCCGCTATGGCTTCGGCCCCAACTACAAAAGTAAAGAATGCGAAAGCTAACCCCATCCAGGAAAAGTATTCCATGGAAAGGAAGCCACCCAGACTGGCGGCCATCTGGCTGCCGCCCGTAAAGCTCTTTACAATGTAATCCGGAAGCTGATTAAGCATCTCAAAGTAGCCGGATTCGCTAAACGGTTTGTAAGCCCAGCCAATTAGTACCGACATCAAGCCAAGAATTATCGACCAGGAAAGAAACGAGTTGAACTGCCACTTGAACTGGTACTTTACCCAGTGAGTAAAGTTTCGCATCAGTCATCACCGCCGTAGTAGCTTAAAAATACTTCCTCCAGCGGGGGATCATAGGCGTCGAAATCCACCAGCGGCACTGAGGTCAGGTGGTGTAAATTCTCGTCAAGGTTCGAAGAGATCCTTAGCTTTACCCCTTTCTTACCGGCTTTTACCACGTCGAGCCCAGGCCGATCGAAAAAGTCTTCCTCGGGGGTCGTTTCGTAAGTTGCTTCTATAATCTTAAATCGCTTGCTCTTTAAGTTTTCGACGGAATTTACCTCGACCAGTCTTCCGTCTCTAATAATTCCCACTCTATCACATACCCTCTCCACAACGGGAAGGATGTGAGAGGAAAGGAAAACGGTATCTCCTGCCTGCTTCTCTTCTTCGAGCAGCGAGTAGAACTTCTGCTGGATCATCGGGTCTAATCCTGAAGTAGGTTCATCCATAATATTTAAAGGCGTATCCGCCATCAGGCTTTGAATTATTCCTAGTTTCTGCTTCATCCCCGTCGAGTACTCCGAAGTCTTTCTGGAAATATCCAGTTCCAAAAACTCGGCCATTTCGAACCCCTTGGTAACTTTTTCCTCGTCGTAAAACTCTCCCATGAACTTTATGTATTCTTTACCGGTCAGGAAATCGTAAGGCTTAAAGCTTCCGGGTAAATATTCGACCTGTTCTTTTACTTTCCCGCTTTCTTTGTTGCAGTCGTAACCATTGATAAAAGCCTTCCCCTCGGTTGGTCGGAGCAAATCCAGTACCAGCCTTATAGTCGTTGTCTTGCCGGCTCCATTTGGTCCCAAAAATCCAAATATCTCTCCCTGGCGAACTTTCAAGTCCACATCTTCTATCCCCCGCGTGTCGCCGTAATACTTCGTCAGTCCTTTTAGCTCTATCATTAATCATCCCCTCCTTTCAGTTCGAACCTGTAGTCTTCCTTGCCCAGGCCACGAATAAAGTTAGTGATAAGCTCCCTCCCCGCTCGGTCAAGCTGGAACGAATCAGGATCCAATAACCAATGAAACCATAATCCATCGTAAGCAGCCACCAGGGCCGAGCTGGCTTCCCAGGGATCTACCTGCCGGAATGTCCCCTCTTCGATCCCTTTTTCGATCAGCCTCGCGGTTCTTCTCCTGTATTTCGACAACATATCACTTAATAGTTCTTCAAGCTTTTTCTTCCTGCTCGCATTTGCCCAGAATTCGAGCATCAACTTCCCGAGTGAAGCGGTCTCTTCTACCGTGGAAATCATTGTCCTATGAAATTCCGTTAACTCTTCCACGGGGGAGCTTTGATCCGTTAGATCGTCCAAGTATCGGTCAAATTTTTCGAGCCAGTCGCGGAGCAGCTCGAAAAACAGCTCCTCTTTGCTATCAAAGTAATAATAAAGAGTGCCCTTACTGACTCCAGCTTCTTCGGCAATACTATCCATCGTCGAGTCACTATACCCGTCCTCTCCGAACCGCTTTGTAGCTGCCTTAAAAAGAAGCTCCATCTTCTCCTTATTCGCGTCCTCACTTTCACTCATCTTTATCACCTACCGACTGGTCAGTATTATACCGACCAGTCAGTCAATATCAACCCTAACTTTCCCTCAAACTGATTTACTAATACTAGCTGAGAATGCCCCAGGGCTTGCCCTGGGGATGAATCAGCTGGTTTCTGGCACTCGCTTCTAAAGCCAGGTTAACCTCCAGATTTGACTGCTCGGGCTAAGACAATTAAAATGGGCGAGTGATTAAAAACCCTCCAGGAAAGATCGGCAACTTGCTACATGGATAAAATGGTTGGGGTTGGAAAATTCTTGACTCGACTAACCCGGGCAAAGGAGGTTAAATGAACCAAGATAGAGAAAATAACGAATTGCTGGCGGTGGAAACACAGGATCTGACAAAGGACTACGGTGATCTGCGGGCGGTAGATCATCTCGACCTATCCGTGGAACCGGGAACCATTTACGGATTTCTCGGGCCAAATGGGGCCGGTAAGACGACTACGATAGAAATGCTATGCGGACTCCTCACTCCATCAGCTGGTAAAGCGAAGGTACTTGGCAGGGATGTTGTAAACGACGGGGCGGAGGAACTTATTGGATATATGCCCCAGGAGACGGCGCTTTACCTGAACCTGACCATTCATCAAAATATTCAACTTTACGGGGAGTTATTCGGTCTAACCGGAGATGAAATAGCGGAAAGAGAAAAGGAATTACTGGAATTGATTGATCTCGTCGATTGGCGAGACACCCTGGTAGACGAACTCAGTGGGGGGATGAAACATCGAGCCTCTCTAGCCTGCTCGCTGGTTCACGAACCCAGGATTCTGTTCCTGGACGAACCCACTGTGGGAGTGGATCCGGATCTGAGAGCCTCTTTCTGGGATTACTTCATCGAACTTCGGGAACAAGGCACCACTTTACTTATAACAACCCATTATATGGACGAAGCCAGGAATTGCGGCACGGTAGGAATGTTGAGTAACGGGAAGTTAATCGCGGAGGGAAACTACACACAACTACTGAAAGAGACAGGGACCGAAACACTGGAAGACGCCTTTCTAAAGTACACGAAAGGGGAGAAAACATGAGTTTATCTAGATCGCTCGCGATAGTCAAAAAGATAATTTACGACCTGAAAAACGACAAACGTTCACTCGCTTTCATGTTCATAGCTCCGATCTTTGCCATGTTCGTATTCGGGTTGGCCTTCAGCGGTAGCGTCCACAATGCCGATCTAGTGGTCGTAAATAATGATTCCCTTGAAGGTATACCCGCTCAGCCGGGACTCAAAGACCCCATTTCCGAAAAAATTATCTCCAGGTTGGAAGAAGACGAAACTGTCAGGGTCGATGCCGTCAAAACTGTTAAGGAGGCGAGAAGCAGGATTAAATCGGGAAAAGCCTACGGTGCAGTAGTATTTGGTGAAAACTTTACGAAGACCATTTTCGAAAGTATTAAAGGCGTCACTGAATCGAGCAGTACCGTCGATTTTTACATTGACGAAAGTAACCAGGAAGTAGCGGGAGCGATTTCCCGAAGTGTCCAAACCGCATTCAACAAGACCATGGAAGCGGTCGGGCGGAAACCTCCGGTCAGGGTAAACAAAATTTCCGTTTACGCGGAAAAGGCAGAATTCATTGACTTCTTCGTTCCCGGAATAATTGCCTTCGTGGTCTACCTTCTGGCCACTGTACTGACCCTGGTTACTTTCGTGGGGGAGAGGACTTCCGGAACGCTGGATCGTATTCTAGCCACCCCCCTGCGAGAGAGCGAGGTAGTTATGGGTTATGCCGTCGCTTTCGGGATGATAGGAGTGATACAGACAGCACTGTTACTTATAGTAGGAATTCTCGTTTTTCACATTACAATAGTCGGCAACGTTTTTCTGGCATTCGGCATAACGGCTCTATTGGCCATCGTATGTCAGGCACTAGGTATCCTGCTCTCAAGTTTCGCGAGGCGAGAAGCCCAGGCGGTCCAATTCATCCCGTTCGTCGTTCTACCTGCTTTTCTGCTTTCAGGGGTATTTTGGCCGCTGGAGGCGGTTCCTACCTGGCTCAGGCCGGTTTCTTACGTAATACCAGTATCCTACGTGGTTCGGGCTAACCGAGCCGTCATGTTGAAAGGATGGGGAATAGGAAAAGTCTGGCCCCAGTTCCTGGCTCTCTTCGGGTTCATGGTAGGATTTCTCGCGATAACTGTAGCCGCGCTTAAACGGAGGAGATAAAAAAGTATGCCCCATCATTCACTTCCATTCTTTAATGGGGAAAGTGATGGTTAGTGTAAGTATAATAATTTTCCTTTGGCCCTAATAGCCTTTTTTCGACAGGCAGGCTTTTCCAAGCCTGCTGTAATGGGTGGTTGAGGTGTGAAATTATCTTCTTCGGTATGTTCCGTGTAGTTCCTACCAAAGTAAATAATCAAACACTTCTACCTATGTATACACCGAGGCTCGAAAGCCTCGGCTATCGGGGTTAACGGGTTTTTTATATCTAAACATTGGTCTACACCGAGGCTAAAAAGCCTCGCCTATCGTGACCATTGTACTTTTTATACTTTAACCCTAAGAGTAGACGGGATTCGAAAGCTTCGGCTATCGGGAATATTGTATTATTTGTACTTTGACCCAGGTGTAGGCCGAGGCGGAAACCCCCGGTTATCGGGGCTAACTTAGCAGCAAGAGTCGCTGTATCCCGGTCAACCGGATATTAAGTCCCGATATCCCGCTTCTCGAACCCGTACATCCCAACCGCAAATAGCACGACCGTAGCCGCCAGCATTATCCCGACGTTCCCGAAATCTATTCCGTTTTGCAGGACGTCTGCACCGTCGTAATAATGAAAGACCGAAGCCGGTCGGAACGGTTTCAGCCCCTCGATGACCTCGGCCATACTATTGACCAGGTAGGAAACTAACCCAACTGCGCTGGCCACGGCAGTCCCTATTCCCCGACTGCCTGTAAGTCCACCAAGAGCAAGAGTAAAAGAACCAAACACCGCGCCAAGCAAGACCAGGCTAAAGGAAACCTCGGCGAGGGAAATAAAGGAAAGCCCCATGTTTGCCAGGGATGTGGTGACAATATTGCCCAACCAGAAATAAAGCCCCAGAACAATTACTCCCGCCATGAGAGCCAAAAATTTTTGAGAGTAGACTCCCACCCGGGAAACCGGATTGGTGAGCAACAGGTTTAGCGTTCCCTCTTCCTCTTCTCCGGTAAGGCAAGAAGAGGCAAAAGACACGGAAAATACGATAAAAACGAGCGGTCCCAGCAGAGGCAGTAATTCAGTACTAAGCCAGCCCGAGGGAGTGGACATATCGTAGATTCCCCCCATCATCCCCTTTATGAACTCATTATCCATCAACTGATTGAACGAGGATAGACTATCCTTCATCAACAGAAAAGCGAGATTGTAATAAAGCAGTAGAAAACCTACTCCTATCCCCCACCAGAGAAACGATTTTCGTTTATCTCTGAGCGTCTTCAGCAGTACGTTTTTAAGCATCAATTTCCCCTCCTTCCGATACATCCTTTTCCTTTCCTTCGTAGTACTTCAGAAATATCTCTTCCAGGTTCGGCTCGTGGCTAATGATGTTTATAACCTCGTAACGCGCAGCTTCCTTTATAAGCTCGTCCAGCTCACCTACTACCTTACATCGCAACCTGCTATCCTCGAAGTTTACCTCTTCCACGCCAGGTAGGTTAAGGAACCTTTCCTCGGGAGGACGCTCGGCAAACTTTATTTCCAGGCTTCGCAGCATACCTTCCTTGAGATCCTCTATCTCTTCCACGGCCACCAGTTCCCCTTTTCGGATGATCCCCACTCGATCGCAAATCCGTTCTACTACGGGAAGTATGTGGGAGGACGCAAAGACCGTTTGTCCGTTATCCCGAGCCTCCTCGATCAGCCGGAAGAACTCCTGCTGCATCAGCGGATCCAGCCCGCTTGTCGGTTCGTCCAGTATCAACAACCGCGGCTTGCTCATGAAAGCCTGAACGAGACCCAGCTTCTGCTTGTTACCGGATGAAAGGTCGGCCACTTCCTGGTCCAGCTCCACTTCCAGGCGTTCAGCGAGTTCCAGGACGTAATCCCAGTCCACGCCACCCTTGACATTACCAAGGTATTCCAGCGTCTCTTTGCCGGTCATGTCGCCAAACAGCGCCAGCTCTCCTGGCAGGTATCCGATGTCTTTTCTGATATCTTCTCCTTTGCGGTGGACGTCTTTTCCAAATATCCTTGCTTCGCCGTCCGTAGGCCGAATTAAATCCAACAGCGTCCGGATCGTTGTTGTCTTGCCAGCACCGTTAGGACCCAGGTAACCGAACACCTCCCCCTCGCTGACGTCGAAATCAAGGTCAATAATTCCTCTCTGTTTTCCGTAGAATTTGGTTAACCCTCTAGCTTCTATTAACGGTTTACTCATTTTTCACTCCTCGGTTTATTTCGGTCCTCAGAAATATATCCGCTCATCAGGCATTCTCCCCTGAATCTCCTCGGTCGAGATAAGATAGGAACTTTTTAAGGTCCTCCTCTCCAAGAAGTTCTATCGACCCTTCAGTAGCACCTATAACCCGCTCGATAGCGTTCTCGTAAGCTCTGTACTTACAAACATATTCCTCCCTGTCTATCTCAGTCTCCTCGCTGAGCAACGCTTCAGCCATATCTTCCTGCAGGTCCGTCCCAATTCGAAATATAAGCCGGCTGGCTTCTTCGGGAAAAGGGGTATCCAGTGTACCTTCATCTATTCCCTGCTTTAAAACTTTAGCGATTTTAGGTGCCGATCGCTCCACCGTCTGTTTCTGTATCTTGTCCCGGAGTCTCAGGTTTTCCGGCCTGTACATAAGGTGGAAGATCTTCCGCAGGTCTTTTTTGTTGTCCAGTTTCGTCCGGCGAGAAGCGGAGAAGATCCGGTTTAGCTTTTCTATCGCGTTAAGCGAATCCCTCGCGATTATCTCGTCTATCTTTTGATAGATCGGCTCGCCGAGCTTCTGAACGAGCCCGTCCAGCACGTCCTCCTTGGAGTCAAAGTAGTAGTAAAACGTGCCCTTAGAAACTCCTATAGACTCCACTATGGAGTTTACTGAGGTTTCGCGATAACCGTTCTCGAGAAAGAGGTCACTTGCCGCTTCCAGTAGTTCGCCTTTCCTTGTCTCCGAATCGAGCCCTCTGCTCATAATACCTCCTAACTGACCGTCGATATTATACTGACGGTCAGTATGTTACTCCCCCCGGTGTTACAATTCAAGTGCCTATTTACAAGATGTTGAACCAATAACCCCGAGCTATGGCAGAATTAGTAAACGTGTGCAGTTCGTTACGAATTCTTTCGACAGAGAAAGCGACGATGACTACCGAAAAAAGACGACGTACCTTTGATAACCAGTATATAAAAAGGGATGTTCTATAAAGCTTGCAATTAATATTTATAA
>JBDGQU010000153.1:0-1813 GCA_042218715.1 Bipolaricaulia bacterium
GAACGGTGAGCCAAAAAGTCGATAATGTAAAATCAAGAAGTGATAATTTGATAGCGGGAGGTAAAGAATGATGCAAATAAACCCAAAAGATTGGTTGATTGTCGTGGACTATCAGAACGACTTCCTGCCTCCGGACGGCGCTTTAGCCGTCCCTAAAGGGGACGAGTTGGTTGAGGGAATCAACGAATTGATCGACCGGTTCCCACACTCCCTCGCAACGAGGGACTGGCACCCTGAGAACCACTATTCGTTCGAAGAAAACGGGGGTAAGTGGCCACCTCACTGTCTTCAAGGAACCCGGGGAGCGGAGTTTCATCCGGACCTCGACCACGAAAAACTTGACTTCAAGTTAAAGAAGGGCTTCGATCCCGAAGATCGGTCGGATTACAGCGGATTCAGCGCGGAGACCGAGGACGGTAGGGATATGGCTCAGGTGCTCCGGGAGGCCGGGGCGGAAAGACTGTTTGTAGTAGGTCTTGCTCTTGATTACTGCGTTAGAGCTACCGCCCTTGGGGGATTAGAGGAAGGCTTCGACGTGGTACTTCTGAGGGATTTCACGGAGCCGGTGGACAAGGAGAGCGGGGAAAAGGCGATAGAAGAAATCGAAACGAGTGGTGGAGAGATTGCCCACAGTGGCGATCTGGAATTTTGATTTACAGCGGGGGCCGAAATGGATGAGTTAGTTCCCGTAATTTTAGGGCCTACGGCTGTAGGGAAGACCGAGCTGGTTCACGGAGTGGCCCGGAAGCTGGACGGCGAAATTATATCCGCCGATTCGCGGGCGATATACCGAGGAATGAATATTGGGACTGCCACGCCCCCCCGAGCCTATCGGGAGGAGTTGTCCTATCACCTGATTAACTTTGTCCCTCCGAAAAAGAGGTACAGCGCCGCCGATTTCCGGAGGGACGCCGAGGAGAAAATAAATGAAATAACCGCTCGGGACAAAATACCGTTAATTGTCGGGGGAAGTAGACTTTACGTAATTGCTTTGACTCAGGGGATATTTGACGGCCCGGAAGCGGACAAAGAGTTGCGAGAGCGACTGAGGGAGGTTCCGAACGATGAGCTTCACGAAAGATTGAGCCGGGTGGATCCCAGGACGGCGGAGAAGGTTCACCCAAACGATACCAAACGTCTCGTGAGGGCACTGGAAGTTTACGAATTGTCCGGTAGGCCCATAAGTGAACTGAAAGAAGAAGCCGAACCCGTACCGGTGAATTTCCTGAAGGTCGGATTGGATAGACCCCGGGAGGTACTTTACGACCGGGTAAATTCCAGAGTGGACAAAATGCTGGAGGAAGGTTTACTGGACGAAGTGGAATCCCTGGTGGAAGAGGGGTTCGGTCCGGACTGGGGAGCCTGGGAGACAATCGGGTACAAGGAACTCGTCCTCTACCTCGAAGGCGAGTACGATTACGAAGAGGCGATAGATGAGATAAAGAAAAATACCCGTCACCTGGCAAAGTACCAGCAAAATTGGATGGAAAAGATAGAGGGAATAACCACGTTCAATCTCGACAACGATAAAGAGGTCAAAAGCTCACTCCTGGATTTAATCCGAGGATGCTGAGTGAGACTTTTGTTTTCACCAACCGCTGGAGCGCGGGAACTTAAGCTGATATTGTTTACGAACTAAGTATTAGCCGAAGTCCAGCACACAACAGAGATGAATATTTTGACTGGGTGATTACCGAAAAAAGATTCCTCAAACTTTTCAGTACCTTTGTAGAAGTTTAGGCTCTGTTGTGTGCTGGAAGGTCGGGTTCCCATGCCCGACCGGTAGTATCGATTCGTCAACCAACCGCCCGAG
>JBDGQU010000154.1:0-19575 GCA_042218715.1 Bipolaricaulia bacterium
ACGTCTTCCAAAAAGATAAAAGAAATCGATAGTAAAGCCGTAAAAGACTGGGGCATTCCTTCCGCCGTGTTAATGGAAAATGCCGGAAGAAGCGCGGTTGATATAATCAGGGAGGAAATATCTTCTCTGCCGGAGGAAATTCTCGTAATTTCCGGCAAAGGCAATAACGGTGGCGACGGCCTGGTTATATCTCGACGACTCATAGACCTGGGCTTTCAGGTAGAAACTTTCATACTGGGGAATCGGGATCAGCTAGCAGAAGAGACGGATAGGAACGCAAAATTGCTGGAACGAATTACCGACCGGATTACCTACTGCAGTCCGGGTGACGAGTCACTTAGGAAAGAAATCCACAAAAATCCTCCGATGATTATAGACGCGATATTTGGGATAGGGATCGAGGGTGAACTCAGAGGGGATTATCCGGGTCTGATAGAGGAGATTAATAGATCCCGGGGACGGAGGATAGCTATTGACCTTCCTTCTGGGTTACCGGCCGATACGGGTGAACCACCCGGCGTGGCTGTAGAGGCTGATTTGACGGTAACGATGGGATTTCTAAAGCTCGGGTCCATGGTGCCTGAGGCGGAAGAGTACGTGGGTACTCAGCGTGTCGCTTCCGTGGGGTACCCTGAAAAATTGGTTAGGGAGGAGGATGGAGTCTGGGAACTTGTTGACGATCAATTGGCGATAGACCTTTTACCCGATCGCCCGACCGGAGGACACAAGGGGGACTTTGGGAGTTTACTGGTCGTCGGGGGGTCTCCGGGAATGACAGGAGCACCTTTACTTGCCTCGAAGAGCGGACTACGATCCGGTACGGGATTAGTATACCTGGCGGGTCCGCAATCCTCAAACCAGATATTTGAGTCCAATCTAATTGAAGGCCTTACAGTTCCGATTCCCGACGAAAAAGGGAGTCTAGGACGCGGGGCGCTCGATCCACTTTTAGAGGCGGCCGAAGGCAAAGAAGCAGTAGCGGTTGGACCCGGATTAGGGAGAAAGGAAGAAACCCGGAAAATGGTACCAGAATTTCTCGGTAAATTGTCCAAGCCGGTAGTTCTGGATGCCGATGGGGTTGTTGCATTTTCCGACCGTTCTGATAGGACGTTGAAGGAAGTAGAGGACCTAGTGTTGACACCTCACCCCGGAGAACTCGCGGCATTACTAGACCTCACTCCGTCAGAAGTAGACAGAAAAAGGTACCAGCTTGTACCCGATCTGGCTCGAGAACTCCGAGTGACGGTGTTGCTGAAAGGGGTGCCCACCGTGATTGGGGCGCCCTCGGGCGAGGTAGCCCTGGTGAACTGTAGAAATAGCGGGTTAGCCAAGGGGGGCAGTGGCGACGTGCTGACGGGGCTGATCGGAGGTTTTCTGGCTCAAGGCTTATCAACTTTTTCCGCGGCGCAGCTGGGTGCCTGGGTCCACTGTAAGGCCGGGGAGTCTGGCGTAGATTTGTGGGGTCCGGATTCCCTCCAACCAGGAGATCTTATCACTCAAATAGCCCTGGTATTGACTGAACTGAGACGTAAAAAGGAGGAAATCAACAGGTGAAAGTGGATTTAATTGATACACATACCCACGTAGATATGGAGCAGTTCGACGATGATCGAAGTGAGGTTCTACGGAGAGCGAGGGGTAAAAATATAGCGTTTATAAACATGGGGTTAAATGTCGAGTCAAGCAGTGAGTCGGTAAATCTTGCCGAGACCAACGACGGAGTTTATGCCGGAGTAGGATTTCATCCTCACGAGGCAAGGAATTTCGATAGTTCTTCCCCTGAGGTCCTCCGAAAACTGGCCAGATCCGAGTCCGTAGTGGCAATAGGAGAGATTGGCCTCGATTATTACCGGGATAATTCCCCGAGAAAAGATCAGCGAGAAGCATTCCGGGCTCAACTTGACCTGGCCTGTGAGCTAGATCTCCCGGTCTCAATCCATAACAGGTCGTCGACGGAGGACCTGTTACGGCTACTGAGAGAAAGAGACGAAGTACCCGGTGGAGTAACTCATAGCTTTTTCGGGGACTACGAGCTGGGGAACGAGTTCATGGAACTGGGGCTTCACCTGGGGTTAAGTGGTCCGTTGACTTTCGATGGGGAGGGTGAGCTAAAAGAAGCTGTAAAGAGATTTCCTCTGGAACGACTCGTGCTGGAAACGGATTGTCCTTTTCTGACTCCCGTACCTCATCGGGGCAAACGCAACGAGCCGAGTTACGTAAGTCACGTTGCGGATACGATCGGAAAGATAAAGGAACTATCCGTGGAGGAAGTGGCGAAAAAAACTACGAACAATGCCAGGAGGGTGTTCGGACTGAATGACGGGTAATCCCGAGGAGCTGGGCATGGTGCTTGGTGCCCACATGTCGATTTCTGGTGGCATTGATAGTTCCGTGGACAGAGCCAGAGAGCTTAACACCAATGCTCTTCAAATATTTTCTCACAACGTCCGATCCTGGACTACAAGGGAGTTAACCCAAGAAGAAATTGAGCGATTCAAAAGTAAAAGAAAGGAATACGGAGTGGATTACGCCGTGGTTCACACAAGCTACCTGTTGAACCTGGCTTCGCCAAAAGACGATCTCTGGGAGAAATCAAAGAAGGGTTTAGTCGAGGAAATTCGCCGGGCGGATTTACTGGGGATTCCGGATATCAATACCCACATCGGAGCTCATACGGGGTCCGGTCTGGATACGGGCTTAACCAGGTTGGTGTCAGCCCTGAAAGAAGTTGAAGAAACTGATGTGTTCGAGGATTCAAAAGTAAAAGTTTTGCTTGAAAATACGGCCGGTAGAGGGACGAAGCTAGGTTCGGACTTTGCCGAACTGGGAACAGTGCTCGAAGAAATGGACTACTCGGACCGATTCGGTATTTGCGTTGACACCTGTCACGGGTTCGCGGCGGGATACGACTTCTCCCGGGAGAGTGGGCTGAAAAAAACACTTGAGGAGTTTGACAAAGAGGTAGGGCTTGATAAACTGGATCTAGTTCACCTGAACGATTCGGTGGGGGAAAGAGGCTCCCGGAAAGATAGGCATGCACATATAGGTCGGGGTAAGATCGGTGACGATGGCTTCGCAGCTCTAGTAAACAACCCGGAGTTGAAGGACCTACCGTTTATTCTCGAAACTCCGAAGGAGAAATTAGATGGAGAGGATGCGGACAGAGTTAATTTGGACAGGGTAATGGATTTGAGACGGAAGTTTTCCTGATTGACCGCGTCATTCCTGTCCGACAGAGTGGTCATAAGTTGATATTTTTCGCCACCTCTATTAGTATTTTACCCGAATAAATTTCCCTATAAAAATAATCCGTGGGTAGAGGTCATATATTTATCGGTAACGGGGAAGTCCCAGCCTGGCGAATTAAGTTCGAGCTTTATTGCTTTATTAGTTGCCAGTAATGTCTTGGAGCCGAGGAACTGCTGAAGTCCAATATAAAGCAACAATTAAACACGGCAAATCGCCGTAGGATGGGAGGTAAAGGATATGGAAATATTGAAAGTTGCTTCAAGTTCCAACCCTAATTCCGTTGCCGGAGCAATTGCAGGTGCGATTGAGTCGGACGGTATAGTTGAAGCCCACACGATAGGTGCGGGGGCAGTAAACCAAGCTGTAAAAGCGGTCGCAATTGCCCGACGTCTACTGGATGAAGGAGAAGAGAACCTAAACGTTATTCCTGGATTTATTGATCTCGAAATCGAAGGTGAAGAGAAAACGGGAATCAAATTCGTGATAAATTTGGAGCAAGGTTAAAGTCAAGCCGTTTTTATATTAACTCTTCTCCCCCGATTCAAATACTTTCACTATTAATATCACCTCGGGTTTTCAATTTAAGATGATTAAACGAGAGATAAAGAGGGTATTAGCGGAAAGACTGGAGGATCTCGGTTTTGGTCTTGATCGAGACGATATTGATGTCGAGGAACCTTCCAACGAAGATTTTGGAGATTTCGCCTCTAATGTGGCCCTGGAACTAGCTTCCGAGAGTGACCTGTCTTCTAGAAACCTGGCGGAGCGAGTCGTAGAGGGAATGGATGACAACTTTTTCTCTCAAATAACAGTTGCCGGACCGGGTTTCATAAATTTTGACCTGGAATCAGGGTTCCTCGTGAAGAGCCTGGACCGACTACTATCCCGCTCACATCCCCTCGAAAACCTCTTTTCCGATAGAGAAGAATCCATTCAAATAGAATTCGTTTCTTCCAATCCAACTGGGCCTCTTACTGTAGGGCATTGCAGGCAGGCGGTTCTTGGTGACGTGCTTGCCGGACTTTACGAAGCTATTGGGTACGAAGTAGAAACCGAGTACTACTTCAACGACGAGGGACATCAGATGAGCGTTCTGGCCCGAACTCTGTGGGTTCGTTACAAACAGGCGCTCGGGGAGGAAGTGGAGGTGCCCGAGGATGGATATAAAGGAGATTATCTGGTTGAAATAGGGGAGAATATAGCTGCCGAGCAAGGGGATAAATACTCCGATTGGAACGAGGAAACTGCGGATTTTTTCAAACAGGTAGGGCTGGAAAAGATGATGGACAGGATTAAACAGGACCTGGACCTGATCGGGGTCCAGTTTGATAATTGGTTCCGGGAGTCGGCTTTACACGAAAAAGGTGAAGTTGAAAAAGTTCTTGCCGCACTAGAGGAAAAAGGAGGAACTTACGAGAAAGACGGCGCTCTGTGGCTACGGGCAGAGGAAGAAGGGGCACCGAGGGACGTTGTTTTGGTTAAGAGCGATGGGGATCCCACTTACTTACTCCCTGATATAGCCTATCACGTAGACAAACTCCGGAGGGGTTACGATAGGGCGATAGTTCTTCTGGGGGCGGATCACCAGCGCCACGTGGCGAACATGAAGGCCGCCCTGAGCAAACTGGATTTCCCGCCGGATTTTTACCAGGTTTTGATCAATCAGTTCGTCAGTTTGTCGGACGAGGGGGAAGTAAAACGGATGTCAACGAGAGCAGGGGAATTTGTTACGCTCAAGAGCCTGGTTGACGATCTTGGGAAGGACGTGGTTCGCTACTTCATGGCCGCTAGAAAACCGGAAAGCCACCTGGAATTTGACTACGGGCTAGCAAAAAAGGAATCCATGGATAACCCGGTTTACTATCTGCAGTACGCCCACACCAGAATTGCCAGCATCTTTGAGAAGTCCACATACGGGGAATTGGAGGAAGATTTCTCTTTGGAGAAAGTGAATTTAACTGAACTGGGTGAAGACGAAGAGATGGAGTTGATAAAGAAACTCGACAAGTTCCCGGAAGTGATCGAAATTGCTGCAGCCAATTACGGACCTCATCATTTGGTGAGTTACGGGGAAAATCTAGCGTCTATATTTCACCAATTTTATAACAAGTATAAGGTTTTGTCGGATGATGAAGAAGTGAGCCGAGCCAGGCTGGCTCTCTGTAAAGGAGTTCAATTAGTTCTAAAGGAATTACTAACCCTGCTCGGAGTTTCGGCACCCGAGAGGATGTAACAGTTGTTCTTGGAGGGGATTTTAATTAATGAGCTGGTTTGACAGGTTGAAGAGTGGATTGAAGAAAACAAGTAACAAGCTTGTCGGAAGGATTGAGGGGGTAATTGGAAGTTATAATACGATCGAGCCCGAATTGCTCGATGAAATAGAAGAGCTTCTGGTAACAGCCGATATTGGTATGGAAACGGCTACGGAGATAATTGACCGGGTGAAGAAACGAGTTGAAGAGGAAGAAGAGACGGATCCTTCTAAGGTTGAGGATTATCTAAAGGATGAGCTAAAGGCGCGACTGACCGAAGCGGAGGAACCGCTTAACCTGAGGGAAGACGGACTAACCGTAATGTTGGTTATGGGAGTCAACGGGTCAGGTAAAACTACGACAATAGCCAAAATAGGTGGCAAGTACGTGGCTCAGGGGAAGGACGTGGTATTTGCAGCCTCCGATACCTTTAGAGCAGCGGCGATAGATCAGCTGGAGCTCTGGGCGGAAAAAGTCGGGGCGGAAGCAATAAGTCACGATATAGGGGCGGATCCATCCGCCGTGGCTTATGACGGGCTCGAGTATTCGGTGAACAATAATGCCGATTTGCTGTTAATTGATACGGCGGGGCGGTTACAGACTAAGCACAATTTAATGGAAGAGTTAAAAAAGATAAACAGGGTAGTAGAGAAGAAACTGGGACGACCTGTAGATGAAAGATTACTCACGATAGACGCTACGAACGGACAAAACGGGGTATCTCAGGCGGAGAAATTTGACGAAGCTGTAGGCCTTACCGGGATTATTTTGACCAAGCTGGATAGTACAGGTAAGGGCGGGGTTATCTTTCAGATTGTGGACGAATTCTCCGCTCCGATAAAATTGATTGGAGTTGGCGAAGATCAGGAGGATTTACACGAGTTCGATAGAGAAGAATTTGTAGAAGCGTTGTTTCGATAATAATTAAAATAAACGGGAGGTTTGTTTATGGATTACGTCTATTTTTTTGGAGCAGGTGAAGCTGACGGGTCTGAAGAACTGGAAGATATTCTCGGAGGTAAAGGTGCCAATTTGGCGGAGATGACCAACATTGGCATACCTGTACCGGCCGGGTTCACTATTTCAGCAGAAGTCTGTCAGTATTACTATAGACACGAAGAGACTTACCCGGAAGGGTTGGAGAAATCTGTTGATAAAAACCTGCAGAAATTAGAAGAGGTAAACGAACGGGAGTTTGGCGATCCGGATGACCCGCTTCTGCTTTCGGTAAGATCCGGCGCGGCCGTTTCGATGCCGGGTATGATGGATACAGTCTTGAATGTCGGGTTAAACGAAGATACGCTCCAGGGTCTAGTTAACAGGACCGGTAATCCCAGGTTTGGTTGGGATTCGTATCGCCGACTAATTCAGATGTACGGTGAGGTAGTTAAGGGTATCGACGCCCGGGAATTTGACCTGGCATTAGAGGACATAAAGGAAGAGAAAGGTGCCGAAAACGACACGGATCTAGACGTTGACGACCTGAAAGAGGTCGTTACGAAGTTTAAGGAAATTTACGAGGATAATCTCGGGGAAGCATTCCCGACGGAGCCTCGCGAGCAACTCTGGGGCGCTATTGACGCCGTCTTTGGGTCCTGGAACAATCCGAGAGCGATAAAGTACCGTGAAATCAACGATCTACCTCATGACGCACTCGGAACAGCCGTGAACGTTCAAACGATGGTTTTTGGAAACACCGGCGAAAACTCTGCTACCGGGGTAGCCTTTACCAGAAATCCCTCGACGGGAGAAAAGAAACGTTACGGTGAATACCTGAAAAACGCCCAGGGGGAAGACGTAGTGGCTGGAGTAAGGACTCCCAAGGATATCAAGACGTTAAAGGACGAAATGCCCGAAGCCTGGGAGGAACTGGAAGAAATATTCCAGAAATTGGAAGAGCATTACAAAGACGTCCAGGACGTAGAATTTACCATAGAGAATGGCGATCTTTACATGCTCCAGACAAGAACGGGTAAAAGGACTGCTAAGGCCGCGGTAAAGATAGCGACCGATATGGCCGAAGAAGGTCTGATCGATGAAGAAACAGCGGTTAACCGGATAGATCCCGAAACGCTGGATCAGTTATTACATCCTTCTTTTGACAAGGAAGCGGAAAAAGAGGTACTGGCGAAGGGGATAAATGCTTCTCCCGGAGCGGCAGTTGGAGAAGTAGTCTTTACGGCCGAAGAAGCGGTGGAAAAAAGGGATAGCGGCGACAAAGTTATCCTCGTAAGGACGGAGACTTCTCCGGAAGATATAGACGGACTCGAAGCTGCTGAAGGAGTACTTACCTCTCGAGGCGGAATGACTTCTCACGCCGCAGTAGTAGCAAGAGGTATGGGTAAGCCGGCCGTGGCGGGATGTGGTGCTCTCGACATAGATTACGAATCGAAGAAATTTGAAGTTGACGGGACCACCGTGAATCGAGGCGATTATATATCCATTGACGGCACTACCGGGGAAGTCATGCTCGGTGAAGTGCCAACAGTTGAACCGAAGATGGGAGAAAGCTTCCAGACACTGATGGAATGGGCGGACGAAGTTCGCGAACTGGGAGTGAGAACTAACGCCGATACCCCAGAAGATGCAGGGAAAGCCAGGGATTATGGAGCGGAAGGAGTCGGCCTGTGCCGGACCGAACACATGTTCTTCGGCGACGACCGATTGCCCTACATCCGACAGACGATAATGGCGGAAGACAGGGAAGACAGAGAACAGTATCTCTCGGAATTAGCAAAATTCCAGAAAGAGGACTTCGAAGGTATTCTCGAAGAGATGGAAGGTCTTCCGGTTATAATAAGGCTTCTGGATCCGCCTCTTCACGAGTTTCTGCCGGATTCCGAAGACGAGATAAGAGAATTTGCTGACACCGCCGGAATGGAGGCGGAAGAGGTAAAAGGAAAGCTGGAGGAGCTTGAGGAATTCAATCCCATGCTCGGTCACCGAGGCTGCAGGCTTGGTATTACCATGCCCGAGATCTACGAGATGCAGGTGGAAGCGATACTTAAAGCGGCAGCTGACCTCCAGGAAGCAGGCGTGGATGCTATACCGAAGATCATGGTGCCGCTTGTGGGAGACCCCGAAGAAATGAAACGGGTTAAAGATACGATTAAGGAAGTTGAAGAGGATGTCAGAAGCTCGTTTGGCGTCGATCTTGAGTACGAGATCGGTACGATGATAGAAATACCGAGAGCCTGTGTGCTTGCCGACGAAATAGCCGAAGACGCTGAATTCTTCTCCTTCGGGACGAACGACCTGACTCAGCTCACGTTTGGTTACAGCAGGGACGATGCCGGGAAGTTCCTCGAGGAATACCTCGAGAAAAACGTGCTGGACGATAATCCGTTTGAGACTCTGGACGGAAAAGGCGTCGCTCGAATGATGGAAATGGCCACCGAGCGGGGAAGGAAGACAAACGAAGAACTTTCGATAGGAATTTGTGGTGAACAGGGTGGGGACCCCGATTCGATCTACATAGCTAAAGAAGTCGGGCTGGATTACGTAAGCGCGTCCCCATTCCGCGTACCAATTGCCCGATTAGCTGCCGCTCAGGCCGAGCTTGGAGATTCTGAAGAATAATTGTATCTGGTACCACCAATTTAGACTCTAATATAGGGGGGCCTTCCGGCTCCCCTATTTATTAACTTTCCACCCAGATGTATTCCGCGAAGTCAAGAAAAGTTCCCAGCCGGTTAAACTCCTTCCAGTTCCTAACGGATGAGCTTGTTGCGTAAAGGAAACTCTCGGCAGGAAGATAAATTACCGGCAACTCGGTGGCACATATTCTTTGAACCTGGTCATAGTACTTCTTCCTTTCCTTAAAACTTCCCACCTGTAAGCCTTCTCGGAATAGTCGATCCAATTTTCGCTCCCAGTCCGCCAGTGTCCGTTTTTGACCGTTATTCCACAGGTGAAGTTGACCTTCGGAAGTATAAATGTCGGAGAGAGTGGAAGGCTCTCTGGGGTTAGCCAGGACGCTGGCTATTGCTGCCTGATAGTTACCATTAATTAGTCTCGAGGTGTATTTGTCGAACTGAAGACGCTTAACGTCCACCGAAAGACCGATATTTTCCAGACCCAGAGCAATTATTTCTGCCGTTTCGGTTCTTACTTGGTTCCCCTCGTTAACCATGATTGAAAAACTTATCGAATTTCCGGACGGCGTTTCTCTCGTCCCGTCCCCGTTGCTGTCTTCAATACCTAGTTTATCCAGTATTCGCCGGGCCGATCCGGGATCGTAGTTTTCTGGTAATAATTCTTTCATTCTGTAGTTGTGGTAAGGGGAAAGACGGGAAATCGGGCCGTACTGAAGTTGACCGAAACCGTTAAATACCTTGTTTATTATCTTTTTATCATCGATAGCCAGAGATACGGCCGATCTGAAATCGGTTTTACGAAACTGCTCGTTCAGAGGTTCTTTCTCCGTATTCCAGTTAAATGTCAGAAAGTTCGCGTTGAGTGGAGCCGACCGCCTTCCCTCGCCTTTTAATAGATTCCAGCCTTCCTCTTTCGCTTGGCTCAATAAATAAGGCATATCGCTGATTTGAGCCTGGAGGAAATCCGTCTCTCCACTCTTGAACTTCAAAAACTTTACTTCGTTGTCTTCTACTTTGAAGATGCGGTAACGGTCCAGGTAAGGAAGCTGGGTACCATTGGGATCGACTTTGTAATAGTAAGGATTTCGGGACAGAACTAGCTCCTCGCCGGGGACAAATTTCTTCAGCTGAAACGGCCCCGCTCCGACAATTTCTTCTGGGTCACTGGCGGCCGTTTTCCTGTTCCAGGTTTCTGCGAACTCTTCCCCGGTGACTCCCGTTAATTTGTGTTTTGGATATATCCCGGTGCCAACCTGTCTCAAAAACGGTCCGTGGGGTTGCGGCAGTTTGAATTTGACCGTGAGTTCGTCGACGCGTTCCACTTCCGGTAATTGTCCCGCCACAGTCAGGAGAGATCTCATTTCGGTTTTAACATCAGGGTTAAAGATCAATTTTTCGTAGGTAAAAACTACGTCTTCTGCTGTTAAAGGGCGGCCGTCTGAGAACTTTAACCCCTGTCTCAGGTGGAACGTGTAGATTCGACCGTTCTCCGATATAGACCAAGATTTCGCTAATCCCGGTACTATTCTTCCGTTTACCGGATTCTCCGCGACCAGGCCGGAACCCATTATCATCGTCGTCACGTCCTTTGTCCCTCTCGTCTTCCCGATCAGATTATTGAACGTTTTGGGGAAACTTTCCGTCGTATAGCTAACCTCCCCCCCGGGTTTTCCCGCAACAAGGTCCTTGGTTTCCCAGAGTTCGTTTGTCTCTCCTATGGGGACGATTAAAGGTTCTTCGGGCGGGTGCACCTCCCGAGCAAAGACCGTAGGACTCGTTAACAAAAGAGCACAAACCGCGATGATCAAGTATCTTGATAGTATCTGGTTCATCTTAGCCTCCAAGGACCTTTCCGGTAGATTTAAACATTCTGTCGGCTAAGGCAGAAACAACTGCAGACCTGTAAGCGGGGGACGCACTTCCGGTAACTGCACAGGCCATTCTCAGTAGTTCCTCCTTTGTTTTACCGGACTCTATTAGATTTTCCGCCCAGGCACTGGCCGCACCACTACGTATTTCTTCCGTATTTCCTCGTAAGGCGAGCTCTTTAAGCTCCTTCGAATCCACTTTACCGGAAGCTAGCTCTCCGAACGCTCGCCCAGAGGCCTCCCTTAACCAGCGGTTTTTAGCCTCGTTTGAGGCGATCCTTCGTAGCTCCTGTATATCCGGGTCGGGTGGCATTTTACTAAAGTATCGAATAGCTAGTGCCCCGGCTGCCCCCTGTTTTATCGATTCGTGAGAGGAGGTTTTTATTAGATTAATCAACTTTTCGGCAGAATAGTGGTTCGGGTAGACGAATTCGAGGGCTGTAGCTGCTGCCTCTTTTAAACCTTTCTTATTACCGGTAATTGCAATTTCCTCGAGCTCCGACATAGAGTATCCTTTCACGTTGTTTACGTTAAACGCTACGTAATAGAAACTCAGTGCAGAACTGGCCGCCTTCCTGACAACAGTAGACTCCCCTGCCTTGACTTTTTCCTCGAGCCGGTTAACTTTTTTTAGTGCTTTTTTGAGCGACCCGACTCGCTTCGCGTCTTTGTACCTCCTGGATAGCGCTATGGTTGCGGCGTTCCTGAGCTGGTCGGTTCCTGCGGCCCCCGCTATCCTGACGAGTTCGTTGGAGGGAAATTTTTCGTTTACATACTTTCTGGCTAGAGCTTTCGAAGCCGCAGTTCTCATCTCCGGGATTAAGTCGGAGTTGGCCAGCTTTTCCAGCTGGTCTATTGAACTCCCGATTACGGGGCTGGTCCAGGTAAATAGGAGAGCTATACCTAAAATTATGACCCAGAATTTGAACCGAATCGGCATTATTCCACCCCTTTTATACTGGTCTTTCATACAAAACCATCCTAACTCCAGTGTAGTTAACCTACTGAGATACGGGATTTAGCTCTTTTTTAAGGACTTTCCCCAACCGGGCTATTCCTTCTTTTATTTTTTCCGGCGTTAGAAGTGAATAGGAAAGCCTCATTGTATTTTGGCCGCTATCATCTACGTAAAAATGATGTCCGGGTACGAAAGCGACTTTATGTTTCAGGCCTTTTTTGAATACGGTTTCCGCGTCTACTTCTTCCGGCAAAGTAACCCAGATGAATAAGCCTCCGTTTGGTTCGGTCCACGATACTTTTTTACCACGGGGAAAAGAGTTTTTAATCGCTTCCAGCATTGCATCTCTGTTTTCCTTATAATATTTTCGGATTTCCTGGAGGTGGTCGGACAAATTATTGTTTGCGAGCCAATCAGCTGCTATCCATTGGGTGGTCGTTGACGTGCATAGGTCCGTGGATTGTTTCATGGTCACCAGTTCGGCAAGTAAATCAGAAGGCCCGGTAGCTACGGCCAATCTCATTCCCGAAGATAAAATCTTGGAAAGCGAAGCGATAGTAATCACCCGCCCCGACTCGTCGTAGGAACCAATGGGCCTCTTGAAGTCTCCGGAGAATCTAACCCCGAAGTACGGGGTGTCTTCTATAATCAATAGGTCGTATTCCTCCGCTATGCCCAGAATCTTTTTTCTTTTTTGCTCGCTTAAGGTTACCCCGGTCGGATTTTGAAAGTCGGGTACGACGTAGATAAACTTCAATGTTTCACCGGCGGATTGTGCTTCTTTGATTTTATTTTCCAGTGTCTCGAGATCCAGGCCGTCTTCTTCGAGAGGAACTCCGACTTTTTTTGCCTGGAAAGCACTGAAAGCTTGGACGGCTCCGAGATAAGTAGGAAGACCACAAAATACTAAGTCGTCCGGGTCTAAGAAAGCCTTACAGACAAGATCTAACGCTTGCTGGGAAGAGTTTGTGGAGATAATATTCTCCAGTTCTAACTCCAGTCCGAATTCGGTGAGCCAGGACGACATCTCCAGCCGAAACTCCTCCACCCCCTCGGTTGTTCCGTACTGTAAAGAGTTCTCGTAGTTATCCCTTATCTGACTGGCCGCGGATTCCGCCAACCCTCGTCGGGGAAAGGTGTCCGGTTTTGGCAACCCCCCGGCAAAGGATATTACCTCGGGCTTTTTAGTATATTTTAATACCTCTCTGATTGCCGACCTTCCAGTATTTTTGGCCCTTTGCGATAAGAAAGATTTCATTTTTTATCCCCCTCCTCAAATTATTTTAACCGGTAGTGAAAAAAAGGCAACTATTCCTAAGCTTACTGCTTTGGCGGGTACGACTCTGACAACGAGTCCGGAGTTAACTGTCAATGGACTTGATTAGCCTCGTTCCCACCTCGTTGAATACCCTTCCGGCTGTTGCTCCTCCCCAGACCGGTCTGGTTCCCACCTCGTCCATTACTATCAGTACGAGGTAGCGAGGGTTGTCCTTGGGAAAATAGCCGGCGAACGAAGATATGTATTTTCCTTCCGCGTATCCACCTTTGGACGGTTTTTGTGCCGTGCCGGTTTTTCCGGAAACTTCGTAGCCCGGAATGGCTGCATCCTGACCCGTTCCGCCCTTCACGACTGATCTTAACATTTTTTTCATTTCGGTTACGGTCTGAGTTGTAGCAATTGGACCCATTATAGTGTCGTCACGGTTCAAGGATGAAACGGTTTTGCCTTCCGGGGTCTTTACTTTCTTCACGATTGTCGGCTTGACCAAATTACCGCCGTTGGCTACGCTGGCCATTTTTGCTGCCAGTTGTATTGCCGTGACGGAGATTCCCTGACCAATAGGTATTGAGCCTATTGATAACCCTGACCATTCGCTATAGTGGTCTAGCTGTCCTGATTCTTCTCCGGGTAGCTCTATAGCGGTTTCCCTGCCGAACCCAACTTTCGTTAAAAAATTGTATAGTTTGCGTTTTCCTAATTTTTGTGAAACCCTTATAATGCCCGTGTTGATAGAATGTTTGATTACTTCTGAGAACGGTACCTTCCCGTAATCCCGGTACTGAGCGTTGTTGATCGGGTGGCCGTAGAGAACTATTGGTGAATTTCCATTGACAATCGTATCGGGCTCTACTACTCCGTTATCCAGAGCTGCCAGCCCCGAGAAAACTTTTAGAATGGATCCCGGTTCGAAAGTTTCTGCGACCGGAAGGTTTTTCCGCTCACCTGGTTTGTAGTTTTCGTATGCATTCGGATCATAACTTTCGTTGCTTGCCATCCCGAGGACCGCTCCATTACTTGGATTTAACACCACTCCCCAGGCCCGTTTTGCCTCGAATCTCTTCACCCCTTCTTCGAGCTCTTCTTTGAGTATATATTGGACCTTAAGATCTATTGTCAGGTAGACGTCGTAACCGGGGCGTCCTTCTACGAGGGTAGTTCTTCTGTAAGGGTCCCTATTTGCTCCGTAAGTCATCCTTAATACCCTGGGATCTCCCGCGAGGGTCGAATTTTGGGAGTATTCCACCCCGGCAAGCCCTTTTCCGTCTATTCCGGTAAATCCGACTATCGAGCCCGCCAGGGTACCACGAGGGTACGATCTCCGGCTGGATTCAATAAAGATTAGCCCTTCCACGTCGGCATTATTTACCCGAGCTTTAATTCTCTCCCCGGTCTCGTAACTTACTGACCGATCGATCCAGGTGAAGTATGATTCCCGATAAATCTTCTTTCTCAGCTCTGTCTCGGGGATTCTTAACTCGTCTACGAGGATGTCTATTAGCAGCTCCGGTTTAGTCATGTTGTACGAATCAACTGCCAACTCGTAAGCTTCCCTATTAAATGCTAGTACTCTCCCCTTTCGGTCGTAGATATTTCCTCGCTCGGGCGTTACGGTAATCTTTTTTTCGTGTATAGCTTCGGCCCTGGTTTTCCAGGCTTTCCGCTGGAGTATCTGTACCGTAACGAGTTTCCAGATTACCAGACTTATTCCCACGATAAAAATCGCACCGACGAATAGAAGTCTTCTCTTATTTATCATTTTTTGGGACCGTTTTTTATTAGCCTATCATTAACCATCCGATTCTCCTCGGAGTAATTCTTTTTCCTGGTGAGGAGAACTTTCCCGGGACCACTAGAATCCCGGATTTATTCGGAACTTGACCCACCCTTCGTTATCTCAGGCTCTACCATGCCCAGCCTTTCTTTGGCTATTCTCTCTATTCTTTCGTAAGAAAAGTACCGGGCGATCATAGTTTTTAACTCTTTTCTTCGTTCTTCCAGCGGGATAATCTTCTCTTCCAGTTTCGAGACCCTTCTTTGAAGGTAAATTACCTGCCACCCCTGCCAGAGATAAAGAAGGATAAGTGAAAGGATGATCAGGGTAGCCGCCAGGACCTGTAACCAGACAGGAAATCTATCCATTTTAAGAATTTCCCGGGTCCGTGGGTTGGGGCACAATTCTCCGCGCCGCTCTCAGTTTTGCGCTTCTTGCCCTGGGGTTTTCCTCGATTTCCTGCTTTGTTGGGCTAACTGCTCCTTTTGTCAGTATGCTGACCTCAGCCCTTTTGTTACACCTACAGACCGGTAGATCGGGTGGGCATATACATTCCTTTTCTTTGTGGGTGAAAAACCGTTTTACCTTCCTATCCTCCAGCGAGTGGTAGGAAATTACAACCATTACCCCGCCTTCTTTTAAACAGTTGAACGCCGTTTCCAGCCCGCGATCAAGATTTGTTAATTCGTCATTCACGACTATTCTTAACGCTTGAAAAGTCTTGGTTGCTGGATGCGTATTGCGCCTCCCCTTTTCACCTTCCGGAATTGCTACCTCTATTATTCCTACCAGTTCCTGGGTTGTTTCTATTCTATTTTCCTTTCGATGATTGACTATTTCCCTCGCTATCCCGTCGGCCCAATTTTCCTCTCCGTAATTTGATATAATTCTTTTCAATTCCTCGAACGAATAATCGTTTACAATATCTTCCGCGGTAACCTCCCCTTCCGGATCCATCCTCATGTCCAGGGGGCCGTCATTTTGAAACGAAAACCCTCTTGATGGTTGGTCTACCTGAAAAGAAGAAAACCCCAGATCGAACAGTATCCCATCCGCTTTTACACTGCCTGACGCTTCGAGAGCCAGGTCTAGATCCTTATAATTTGCCTTAAATAATTTTATTTCCGGAGGCGTGCTGGAAAGTCTCTCTTGTGCCATTTCCAGCCCGGACTTGTCGATGTCTAGTCCTATCAGGGTTCCCCCTTTCCCCAATCTCCGGGCTATCTCGAAGGCATGACCTCCCGTGGAGGTCGTGGCGTCTACGAATACCCCGTCCGGTGATTCTTCGGGTGCGAGGTAACTCAGAACCTCGGTCACCATAGCGGGTTGATGAATTGAAAAGTTATTCACTCTATCTTCTTTGTTCACGTTCTAGTTCCTCCTCAATCCAGTCGAGGGCAAGATCCAGCTTCTCCTTCGTCCTGCTGGTAATCACCTGTTTGGCCCTGGAAACGGTTTCTTTTAACTCTTCCTTATCGCGATATATTGATTCCAGATCAGAAAGGTACTCCGTGGCTTTTATTAACTCGTCCGGGTGCCAGATTGAGATATCAGGACTGCAGTCCAGATCGTTTAGATCCTCGATAAGGTAGTCCATCTTGGGATCGTAACTAATACCCTGGACCGGTGTATTACTGAGCAGGGAAAATATCAGTGCATGTAATCTACCCGCGATGACCAGATCTAACCCTTGCATCATTTCTACCAGCTGATTCGGTGATAGATGATCGACGTCTATAATTTTACAAGGAACCTCTGTAGCTGATTGGAGGTCGCTGTTCATAGCAGCGTCAGAAAGATAATTGGTGGAAAAAAGCACGACGTTCGCGTCGAACTCATCGTGGAGCATGTCCAGTCCGCTGGATACCGCCCTCAACACGTCAGACCGGCCTTTTATATCACTTCTTAAAGCTGCTGCCACGATTTCCTTGTTCTGAGAATTAAGATAGCTGGCTCTATTATTATCCGATTGAAGCAGGAATGCGAGATCGTTTCCCGCTATTACCTTATCATTACCGACGCCGAATGAATGTAACAGTTCTTCGCTTCTCTTGTCTCTGACCAGAAAACCTTCTACTCCGGAAACTGCTCCTCGGAGTAATAGTTCGTTGTATTTCCTGTTGATAGGGCCTAGCCCCTGGCCGAGGACGTAAATAGGGACCGAGAGAATTCTGGCCACGTATATCAGGGCCAGATAATACCAAAGCGAAAAAGAACTCGTCCTATCCTGAAGCAGGCCTCCGCCTCCACTAATTAGAATATCGCTATTTTTTAGGTTCAGTAGCACCTTTACGGGGTTCCATCTGTTAACGGACTCCACTCCGTGATCTTCTCTTGTACGTTTGGGGTCGTTGCTTAAGACAACTATTTCCAATCCCTCAGCCCCCAATCGATCTTTGAGCGAAGAAATAAGAGATTTCAGGATTCCTTCGTCGCCAAGATTCCCGTATCCGTAATAACCTGATATTATTATCCGGTTCGTAGATTCCAAACGTACTCACCCCCGAGAATAATGGCGAGCAAAATAGCTCCCAGGATTATCCCCCCCGCCAGGCCATTACCGGTTCTAATTAGAGATACGATTACGGGGGTATGGATATGAGCGAATGTGTTGATAATAGAAACTTGACCCATAAATCCTACCAGTAAGAGACCAAGCTTGCAAAATGGGAGCTTTTTCCGGTAGTGTCCCGCGAGATACAGCCAGACAATTAAGCTAGGATGTCCTAGTACGAACTCTTTGAACCTGGGGCGCACGTATAAGGTGTTCTCAAGCCAGCGCCTGACCGCCTCCTCCAGATCACTGCTCCGTAGAAACGTGAAATTACCGCTCCTGAAAAGGAGAAATAGAAACAGCCCAATAAGAGCGGCACCCAGAAATCCTTTTTTGTAGTCAAATTTCATTTTCGAGATGCTGATTTGGTCCCGGTAAGAGGCGGCTACGACCAGTAATAGTAGGGGGAAGAACAGAGACACCTTTACCCCCCTGAATTGGTTGAGCTTTAGCAGGAACGATTCATCAAGGAGCAGGCTCGAAACCACTAAACCCGCTAGAGTTGAGAGTACCGAGACCCAGACCAAATCTAGAAAAGGACTTACGAGGCTTTTGCTCGATCTAACCGATAACCCATATTTTGTCAACAGGTTGTAACCGACAAGCGGGGCTATAACGGCAACTGCCAGAGCGGCTATCTGACGACTAAGGATTGGCAAAAAGGTTAGACCGATAAATCCGACTAATGCTACCGCTGAAATCCAAATAATTAGTACCGGGTAAGATATGCTTTTGGGTGTTAAACTGCGTAGTACAAGTCCAAAAGTGGTAGCTATTAGAGCGACAATCAACCATGGGGAGGACTTTAGGTGACGACCAACTCCTTTAGCTTCTTCTATGGGACCAACCTGGTAGCCAGATTGATTCAGGCGATCCCGAATGGAGGTTAATGTTTCTAAATGGTTAGTCAACCCGACGCTTAAAGGTAATCTATACTCGATTACACCGATGTTGCGTTCCTGAACGGCTCTCTCGTATCTGGCTTTTCTTTCTACCTCGGTTAACGTTCCTACCTCCTTGTCGAAAACTCTATGTAATCTTACCCAGTCTAGATCCCCGCCCTTAACGAGCGTTTCCACCGTTTTGCTGTTTCTGAACTCCACCGTGCCCAAAATGACGTCGTTCTTGTGGAGCCAGTTTTTGATATAGGAAGGGGGTTCTGCCCTGCTCGAACCTCTGAGAACAACGAACTTCGGCTGAATTGTCTCTAAGTAACTAAGGATTTGCCGATAATCGTCTTGGCTGGCCAGCTGGAGATTCGAAATTTCCACTCCCCGGCTTATCCCCGCTTTCCGGAGTTCATCTATTATATCGGGCTTACCCGACCCTGTCTCGCTGGACAGGTCGATACTAAATAGGATTATTTGAGCCCCCGCCCGATTTAACTTCTCGATAAGCCCCATTTTCGTTTCCCCGTAGAAAGAACTAGCCTTATTAATATCCCCGTATCTAGTCGCTATCGAGTAGTTCTTGGAGGTTAGGTCCCAATGGATCCTTCTTGATACCTGATATAAAGTCAGGCCCAGCAGAATGATGATCAGGATTATAGAGAGAAATTTTGTTGTTTTAATAATAGCTCCTTTTACCTCTGAGTTAGGGAAAAGAATAACTTCTAGTAGTTGAAGTTGCAAAAAGAAGTCCAGAATGCCCATTGCAGCCCCTGATTCCATTTGATATATTTACCAATGATATGCCCCGAAGAAAAAAGATGAGACGATGTCGGAAGTTTGAGGGTGCTGAAATATTTAAACCCGCTGGTACTCCAATGAACCAGCTGCCGCTCACTGAAATTGAACTGGACGAACTGGAAGCTATGAGACTCTGTGATAAAGAAGGCATGGATCAGACTGAAGCAGCTGAGGAAATGGAAGTCTCGCGCGGTACTCTCCAGCGTCTATTATACTCGGGCCGGAAAAAGGTAGTGGATAGTTTCATCAACAGTAAAGCTATCTCTTTTCAGACCGGGCCTCACATCAGGGAAAGAGAAAGTTAAAAGAATTTGTACTTACCTATTTAATTAATTTCCCTTATTAGTCGGGATTAGT
>JBDGQU010000155.1:0-1070 GCA_042218715.1 Bipolaricaulia bacterium
CCTCGTCAACCTCTCCCTTGAGTCCTTCCGTTACCTCTACCTTTATCTTTCCCTTCTCCTTCCAGATGTAGATCAGTTCGGTATCCTCGAGTCGGGATACGGTAGTTAACGCCTTCGGGGCGGACTGACTGAAGGCGCCGGTGGACAGTCCGTCGGCGACTACCGCTCTGTCGGTGAGCACGGAGACGCTGAGGGTATCCTCTACCGGTCGTCCGTCCCGGGGGTCCACGATGTGGGAGAGCTTGCTGCCCCGGTAGGTAAAGAAGCTCTCGTAGTTGCCGGAGGTGGTGACCGCGGGCAGGGCAAGGTTTAGGGCCCCGAGCAGCTGGTCCTCGTTTAGAGGGTGCTGCAGGCCCACCTTCCAGGCTCTATTTCCTTCGGGGGACCCGAACCCCCTGATGTCCCCGCCGGCGTTTACCAGCCCCGCCGTGGCTCCTCCCTGGCTTAGGACCTCTATTGCCTGATCCACCCCGTAACCTTTGGCCACTCCCCCGAGGTCGATTCCGGCCCTGGGGTCGGGTAGGGTGGCGGTACCGCTGGCGGTATCTACCTCCAGCCCTTTGTAGTCGACCAGCTTAAGCGTCTCGGCCAGCTGGTCCCGGGAGGGCACGGAGAGGTCGCCCTCGTAGAAGCCCCAAAGCTTGACCAGGGGGGCGGAGGTCACGTCGAAGGCGCCGTCGGTGATCCCGGAGATCCGGTCGGCTTCGGACAGGACCTCGGCCAGGCCGGGAGTCAGGTCGATCCGCTTCGTTCCCGGTGCGTTCAACCGGTGGACCCGGCTGCCCTGGTTGAAGACGCTCATCGATTTGTCCACTTTGGTTATCTTCTCGTAGGCCTTATCAACCAGCCGGGACAGCTCGGCTTCGTCCTCGCCCCGGGCGGTTATCTCCACGAACGTACCCATGGCGGGTCTGGTCTGGTTGACCGTGACCCCCTGGGCCGTCTCCTTCCACGGCTTGAGTCCCAGGGTAATCGCTCCGGCTCCTAGCAAGCCCCCGGCCGTCCACTTGAGGAACTTTCTTCTCGTAAGGTCAGTGTTTTCTGATTTGGTCATTTTGGTGTTTTCCTCC
>JBDGQU010000156.1:0-1059 GCA_042218715.1 Bipolaricaulia bacterium
TCGAGCGTTTGGTATCGGGGAGACTGTTCGCCGTTTTCCAGCCTACTTATAGTAACTCTTCCAATATCTGCAACCTCAGCCAGATCTTCCTGGGTCATTCCTCGATTATTGCGAGCCCTGGCTATTCTTTCTCCTAATATGGATCTACCCTGGTCCCTTTTATTTATTTCTTTCTCTTTGTAGCTTTTATCACAGAAATGACGGGCAAAATCCCAGGGAACTTTAACTGAATCACCCTTTTCTGTGCCTATTTCTATTTCGTAAGGGTTGGGTAAAGCCACCTCTTCCAGAGTGAGGCTTTTTTTGGGAGAAAGACTTTCTATCTCTTCTATCGGAATCCATCCCTCTTTATCGTCGGCGAACCGGACCAGAATCCGCCTTTTTCCCTTGTCTATCTCCAGATAAGTCATCATTTTCTCGGCTTGATTTAATTTGACTACTTTAGTACTCATGGCCATTACCTCCTGGAGCCTATTCTTGATGGATATTATCCCACTCTTTCCTTATCGTGCCTGAGTGTTTTTCGTAAATATCCATAATTTCTCCTTCTCTCCCTCCTGGGGGTGTTTCCATAAAGATACCGCCATCCAGGTTAATCCGTACTTCCTTTCCCCCGAACCTTACGTGAACATGGGGTGGCTCGTACGGCAGTTCGTGAGTATGGATGATAAACTTGTATTCACCTTCTTCAATTACCGTCGGCATATGTCAGTCCAAGTCCCTGTTGAAAGTATTGTATCGTTTACGATACAAAAATTCAAACTTGAGTTGTTGAAGTAGAAAAAAGTCGAATAAGTGAGGAAGTTAATTGGACAGCACTCCCCGTTCGAGCCGGTAATCGTGTTCCCCGCGTTTTTCCTTAATATTATCAATTAAATCTAGAAGCTCCCGGTGACTATCCGGCCAGATATAGTTCTCATAGCTTTGACCGCCGATCCTTCCCCAACGTTTTACCAGGACCTCCTCGCCCCACAGATCTTTCCCGAGACTAATGGAGTAAAACCGGAACCTGTTTTCCTTCGGCTTGACCGATCTCCAGGAGGCGATTAGCTTTTCCAT
>JBDGQU010000157.1:0-3893 GCA_042218715.1 Bipolaricaulia bacterium
CGATTTAGTTTAAAAGCGGAGGGGCGCTAGTGTATGCGGGATTATCTGAACCGGTTTAAGAAATTTAGACCTTCGGCCCGATTCCTCCTTTTCGCAACAGTATTCCTGGGAATTTCCGGCGGAATTAGAAGGGTAGCCCGAAACCTCTACTTTCTATCACTTGGATTCAACGAAAGTTTCATCGGGGTAGTAGTGGGTGCCGGTACTTTTACCGGCCTGATGGTGGCGCTGCCGGGTGGACATTTCGGCGATCGATTCGGACCCAAAAGATCACTAATCGGGGCAACTTTGCTGGGAGCCATTGGAGTCGCTCTCCAGGCCCTTCCGTACAGAATCCCAATAGTTATAGGAGCATCGCTGAATCGAGTCACGTGGTCTGTCTTTTTTATCGCCGGGCCGGCGTTACTGACCCAGGAAAGTAACACGGAAGAGAGAACCCACCTCTTCAGTGCCTTTAGTTCTGCAAGGCGACTTTCTTTAATTCCGGGAGCCCTGCTGGGCGGATACATGCCGGGATTGTTAGGGAGGTTATTTCAGCTCGGCGGGGAAACCCCTCTCTCCTACAAAATGACGATTTTAATCCAGGCCTTTTCCATGGCCGTGGCTCTTATCCCTCTTTTCCTGATTAGCACTAAACCCGAAACCGATATTGACACTTCCTCTACCTCTCAAACCTACGATCTGGATTTTTTAAAGCAAGAGCTAGCCAGAAAGATAATTGTCCCCGCATTGCTTGTCGGCCTGGGAGCGGGTATGATATTTCCTTTTTTGAACGTCATCTTCAAACATTACGGGGCCAGCACGGAGACTATCGGCTGGATATTTACAGTTCAGTCTCTCTTAACGGGGCTAGTGGTTCTTTACGCGCCCAAAATTTCCAAAAGATGGGGGAAAGCAAAAGGCGTTGCGATCGTCCGACTAACTTCGATACCGTTCCTTCTGGTCGTAGGTTACGCGGGCCACGTACCAATCATGGCCGGCTCATTGATGATCCGGAGTAGCCTAATGAGACTGGCCAGTCCCCTCCGCAACAATCTGCTTATGAATATTGCCAGGCCCGGCGAGCGCTCAAAAATAAACGGACTGAGACAGGTCGCTTCTCGAATGGGGAGAACTGCAGCCGGTCCTATCGCTGGCTGGATTCTGTCCAACCTGTCCTATAGCCTGCCATTCCTCCTAACTTCAGTGCTCTACACCGTAGGCAGCGGCCTTTTTTACCTCGGCCTTCACCCCCTGGAGCTAGAGAACAAGGATCAGAAGGTGGACTAGTGTGGACAGCCGAGCACTACGTAAGAAACCATTTCCCTCGCCGTCAAGGCTTCTCAGTTTGCCCGCTAGTTATTCAATTGATATACTGAATTAGTGTGAAGCTTCCGGGGGAACCAGCAAATTGGGTTATTTTCCTTCTTCTACCAGATAACTGGAAATTGGAGGTCTAAAGGGATGGATTTATTGATCAAAAATGCCAAAGTTTACCCCCTTACCGGTAAAGGACGTACCGAGGAAGCGATTGGAGTTACCGATGGGAAAATAAGCCACGTAGGTTCCTCCTGTGCCGTGAAGGAATTTGTCTCGAACACAACTACCGAAATAGACGCGCGGGGTAAGACCGCGATTCCGGGATTTATAGATTCTCATACGCACTTCCTTGACTTAGGAGTAAAAAAATACTTCTACCTCGACCTGGGACGCGTCGGCTCAAAAACGGAGTTGCTAAACCGAGTCAAAGAATACGCGAAAAACGAGACAGAAAAGGACTGGATACTTGGGACTAACTGGGATGAAAGCAACTGGGAGGGAGATAAATCGTTCCCGACAAAACGAGAACTTGACGAGATAGTGCCTGACCGTCCGGTAGCACTACAGAGAGTGGACTGTCACACTTACTGCGTCAATAGTCAAGCGTTAGAACTACTAGACCTGGAACATTCAACCCGGGGAGCCGAAACTTCTTCGGGCGAATTTACCGGCCGGCTTTCCGAAGACGCCGCGTTAGTTGTTAGCAACAAAATAGCTCCTTCTCACAGCGAAATGGTTCAAGGTCTTTATGAAGCCAAGGAATTGGCCCACTCCCTCGGTGTAACAGGGATTCACCAGATGGTTATCGACGACGGTGAGTTTAAAAACTATTTTAACGCGTACCAAAAATTGCTCCAAAAAGGGAAGCTAAACCTTCGATGCAGATTGTACTTTACCCGGAATTACCTGGACGATTTTATTAACCTGGGTATAGAAACCGGTTTCGGCAACGACAGATTAAAGATCGGTGGGCTAAAGGTATTCACCGATGGCTCTATCGGATCAAAAACCGCCTGGATTTCCAACGGGTACAGCAATGAACCCGAGGATAACGGTATTTCGATGCTCGAGACAGAGGAACTAAGAGAATTAACGGACAGAGCGCATCGAAATAACATTCAGGTAGCGATTCATGCGATCGGGGACCGGGCAATTAATCAAGCGATAGATTCCCTTGAAGAGTCAATTAATTCTAACGATATAGCGGATTACGTCCCGCCACACAGGATCGAGCACTGTGAAATGGCCACGGACGACCAGATAGACAAAATGGCACGGTCGGGGATAATGGCTTCTATGCAACCAAATTTCACCGGCAAATGGGGTTTGCGGGGGGGTATGTACGAAAAACGGTTAAGTGAAAAAAAACTACCGAAACTGAACCGGCTCAACCGTTTCTACAAGCGAGGAGTTCAACTCGCATTCGGCTCGGACGGCATGCCGTTCAACCCTCTCTATGGCCTCCACTGGGCAGTAAACTCTTCCTACGAATCCCAGAAATTATCACCAAGGTCAGCACTAAAAGCTTATACGAGAGGCTCCGCCCGTGCGGAAGGTAGAGAGGAAAAACTAGGTTCCCTGGAGGTCGGAAAGTACGCCGATATAGTTCTATTGGACGGAGACCCAATAGAAAATCCCGGTTCAATAGTCGATTTAACCGTAGAAACCACTATAGTCGAAGGCAATATAGTATTTCAACGAAAAAAGGGGGGCAAAGAAAACGAAAGCGGGGCTCTACCAAATTAACTATTTCACTGAGAGAGACTGGTATTACAAAAACTTCGGGAGTCGGTTCGAACCTCGTGTGATGAAGGAGCCTCTTGACCCGGTCGAGAAAGAATGAGAATATAAGGTGAAAATGTCCCGATATCAATTTCTACATCTCGTAATTTTGTTCTCGCTCACGACAATGATAGCTTCCGGCATGGTCGGGGAGGCAAGGACTGTAGATTTCAGCGGTTACACCTGGAAGGTCAAACACTACGTCCAGCATAAGCGAGGTCCCGGTCCCAATTACTGGTCAGCCAGCAGAAAGAACGTCCGGGTGGACGGAGAAGGGAATCTCCACTTAAACATCACGGAGCAAACCGGCCACTGGTACTGTGCTGAAGTTTATCTTGATCGTTTCCTCGGGTACGGAGAATATATTTTTTACCTCGATCCCCAGAAAACAGAACTTCCCGACAAGGTAGTGATGGGCCTTTTTCTTTACGGGGGGCCCGGCAAGGAAGTCGACATAGAAATCTCCGGCTGGGACAAGGGTAAGGACCGAAACATTCAGTTCATAGTTCAACCAGCCTATATCACAGGGCACCTATATAAGTTCAACCTCAATCTTCTTCAAGAAAAGTGGACCTTCAAGATCAATTGGAGCAAAGATGAGGTTATCTTTTCTCTAATCAGGGGGCACAACCCGGATCCGGACAACCAGGCTTTGGTGATCGAAAGGTGGATTTTCACCGGAGACCAGGTTCCTAAAGACAGGCTTTATCCCCACATGAACTTATGGCTCTTTGAGGGAGACCCACCTGAGAAAAGAGACCTTGCAGAAATTGTCGTAGAGAAGTTTGAATTTATAAGGGGATCGTAAAAAG
>JBDGQU010000158.1:0-48565 GCA_042218715.1 Bipolaricaulia bacterium
ATAGAACTAGTTAGAGAGTTTATTGGATTTGTCTTTATAAAAAGCTACCACCCCCTAACCGGATAACCTATATTAAAAGAAATGGACATTGACATCTGAAATAACTTAAAGGTTATCTCCTCACTTTAAACGGATAATAGCATAATTATTTATTAATGATCAATAGTGATCATCTAATTTCTAGATACTGTCTATAACATCCTTATATTATCAAACCTTGGAAGACGAGTCAACCAGAAAAATATTGAGACCTAGGTTGAACGGTCCCACCGCTAAAGACACCTTCTTTTAACTCAGTTTTCACCATTAGGTGTAGGCGCGGCAGATAACGTAAAAGGTAACTTAATCCTAAGTCGTGCGATTCTCTCTCCTGAGACCAACTTCTAATTCAGTCTACAAGAAAAATAGTCCTTAGTTGAGAAACTTAGTTATCCTCACCTGTTATTCTCCCTCTCCCGCTTACCTGGCAACTGTTTTGACCTTAAAATCCTGAAAATACCCTAAATCCGGCAGCCAGGTTAGCGGTAGAGGGAGATAAATAATGAAACCAAGTCGCCGCTCATGAATTCCCGCCTAGTTCCCGTATATGGTGAAAGAACTGAGTACATAAGGCGTTCAGTTAACTCTTCCCTGTTAATTTACCGGGTCAAAACCGGGTAATTTTGGTTAATTTTAATCCTCGCCTCTTGAAAACTTCAAAGTAGTCCCCCAGACTAAATTGAAAATGATATCCGATAAAATCCGTTCCTCGCAAGCTTAGTCATCTAACTACCAACACCTGCAAGGAGTAAAAGTCGCATGTCAATTTTGTATTACCTGCTATACTTTGCCGGCTTACCATTTATAATCGTATTCTTCTATTTTAAACTCAGATCGGAAAGAGAGTTCATCAACTTCTTCAGTAACCTGAACACCAGAGAGACAGAAGAAAACGTTAAAAGCAAAAAGGGGGCCAGCAAAAGGTACCGGAGGTCAAAGATAATATTCATTATTGTATTGATAGCCTTTCTTGGTTCCTGGCACTTTATAACTTCCGAGGTCGCGGACTTTCGGATAAGGCGCGAACTGAAATTCGGTGCTTCAGGAGCTTACAGAGAAAGCCCCGTCGTGCTATCTCTAGGACCCACCTACGACGTCGACGGAGCGGTGGAAACAATAAAAGAAAAACGAGAGCGCTGGCTCCCGGAAAAGATCAACGAAGTGGTCAATCTTGACAAGTTAAGTAAACGGATAGGAAGGATAGCTATTTACAGAACTTACGATCAAAGGTACATAATAACATTTACCTACCCCTTGCCTTATCCGGTGATTAAAAGCTTTGGATTTCAGTACGTTAAAACAAACGAAGGACAATTAAAGATAATAAAGAAAGATAGCAAAACTATTTATTACCCCCTGGACCCGGGATCGGTAGATACTACAGGGAAACTAATATCCTAACTTTAGCCGGCTTCCCGGGATTCGGTTTCTTCCCCCATAGTTAGCCCAACGAAAAGTACTGAAATTTCGTAAAGCAGAATAAGTGGAATGGCCATAAACGCCTGGGAAAAAAGGTCAGTCGGGGTTATGAAAGCGGCCACGATAAACGCACCGACAATCACGTACCTTCGATTTTTGCGTAAGGTCGCGGGTTTGACAAAGCCTAACCTCGTCACGAGATAGATGAGAAGTGGAACTTCGAAGACGAGTCCGGTCGAGAAGGTCAACAAAGAGGTAAAAGTTATATAATTCCTCACGGAAAAGCTGGAAACTAGACTCTCCCCTCCCACGTTAGACAAAAACATCATCGTATAAGGCAACCCCACGAGGAGAGCCAGCCCAACTCCAGCGTAAAACAATATCCCTCCGAGCAAAAACCCCAGCTTAAACCATTTCTGCTCCTCTTCGAGTAAAGCAGGAAGGATAAATTTCCAGAATTGGTAGAGTAGCCAGGGAGTGGAGAGAATCAATCCCGTTATTACGGCTAACTTGAGGTAAGTCAGGAACGCTTCCGTGGGATGAAGGTAAATTAAAGAATCCTCACGGGCCGCTTTTATGAGAAAATCCAGCAAGCGTATCCTAAAATAATAAGCAATACCGCCGAGGAGAACGATCGCAACCAGGGAGCTTATTATCCTGCTCCTCAATTCTTCCAGGTGCTCCCCGAGCGGTCGTTCTTCGTCTTTCATTCAATAATAATTATGGTCTTTAACTTTGATCTTCGCTATCGTCTTCTTCGTCCGACTTCTCGTCACCAGAACTTCTATCAGAATCCTTGCTACCGGTTTCCGTATCTACGTCAATAGCCTCCTGGGTCTCGTCGTACTGGTCCTTTATCTTTTGCTTTTCTTTATTGAATTCCCGGACACCTTTCCCCAGAGACCGCGCAAGTTCAGGTAACCTTTCCCCACCAAATATCACGAGAATTATTACGAGGATAATTATTAACTCAGTTGGGCCCAATCCGAACATTAGTCTATAACACCTCCAATCTTGCTAAAATTATTTTAACGTATCGCCTTTCAAAATGTAATACCTATTAAAGGAGACCAGAACTCGTAGCCAAATTTCCACCGGTAATGAGCTTACCTATCCCCTTCCCTCGATACTTCTCTTCTCCCTTACCTGCTTACCGGCGCTCCGCAACTCCAGCAAGCAATATGGATAAACCGTATAGGATTAGCAACGGACCCCAAAGGAACATCTGGGTGATCGGGTCAGGAGGAGTAAGCACTGCCGCCAGAATCGCTGCCCCAACAAGAGCTATTCTCCACTGGCTCGTCAGCGTTTCTCTTGTTATCAATCCCAGTCTCGCCAGCCCGAAAGAGACCACCGGCATTTCAAAGACGAAACCAAAAATTAGCGTAAATGCCATCACAAAAGACGCGTAGTTCCCCACGGTAAACGTGGCACGCAAGCTCTCACCGCTGATTCCTTTCAAGAAATCCAGAGCAAAAGGTAAAACCCCGAGGAGCGCGAACGCGGCTCCCGCATAAAAAAATACGCTTCCAAAACCAAATAGAGTCCAGACAAACCCCCTACCAAACCGCTCGCTTTTGGCGAGAAAAGGGGTGGCAATCTGGATGATCTGGTATAGAAGATAAGGTGCACTAACAAGAACACCGACGAATAGAGAGAGCTTAATGTAAGTAAAAAAGGCTTCCGTGGGATGGATAAAAATCAATTCTTTATCTACCAGGGGTCTCTGGATAAACCCTAGAACCCGGTCCCTAAAGATGTAGGCAGCAATTCCCACTAAAATAATCGCAACAAAACTACGGATCAACCTACCCCTAAGGTCTTCTGTCCGCCCCAGCATGTCCTGAAATAAATTACTATTTGCCACGATAGATTAGATTACGATTCTCCGCGTCGGTTGGATAAATACTAGCCATTATCGATAAGCTTATCCTGAACCTCTTCCGCTTCCATATCTAGCGCCGAAGCGACCTCTTCTACGTCCATCTCTTCTTCCATTTTTTCCGTTAACTCTAGTAATTTTTCTATATTCACTCGTTCGTCAAGCCACCTATCAACTTCCGTCTTTCTGATCTTTGTCCTGCCGTTAAGCTCCATTGCCTCTAACTCTTCCTCTTCGATCAGTTCCCGGACCCCCTCAACGCTTAACCCGGCATATTCCGCTACGTCCGAAACCGAGAGGTACGCTTCAAACTTATTCATGTTATCACCCGATAGGAGTAAAGGTTCTGTTGTACATTATCAAAACCGTTACCAGCAACCCGCGAAATTTAACGATCCCTCTCCACCGTCCAAACGGTTTCTCCCTCTTGATCCTTTATCTCTATCCCCATTTCTTCAAGCTCGGCTCTTATCCGGTCAGCCAGTTCCCAGTCCTGTTGGTCTCTCAGTTCGTTTCTTACTTCCAGCAGAAGTTCCAGCAAATCTTTTTCCAGGCCAGCTGCAGAAACCTCCTCTCTTCCCTGAAATAGACCGAGTGGTTCGGCCAGTTCCTGTACTTTGTTCTTAGCTTCTTCCAGCAAATAGTAATTTTCGCTCTCCGACTGGGTGCGGAACCTATTAGCCCGTTTCACCAGGTCAAATATTACGCCTAACCCACCGGGCGTATTGAAGTCTTTGTCCATTTCATCCTCAAACCGCTTTCTAGCGTCGTCAATCGCTTTCTTTAATTCTCTCCCCGCTTCGTCGAGGGATTCAGCCTCATTTTTACCAGGTATTTCCTGCTCCTCAACCATACTTATAAACTCGTAAACCCTGTCTACCGCCCTACTAGCATCTTTCAGGTTTTTGTCGCTAAAGTTCAGTGGCTTTCTATAATGAGTGGAAAAGTAGAAATACCTTATGGTCTCTCGATTGTACTCCTTCAAAACGTCTCTAGCGTACTCGAAGTTGCCGAGCGACTTCGACATTTTCTCACCTTCAAACTGAAGTAGCCCGTTGTGGAGCCAATAACGGCAAAACTTCTTTCCGGTCCTCGCTTCGGACTGAGCAATTTCGTTCTCGTGATGGGGAAATATTAAATCGTGACCCCCTACGTGTATATCTATCGTCTCACCCAGTGTTTCCTGGGCCATGACGGAACATTCGATGTGCCATCCGGGCCGACCTCTCCCCCAGGGACTGTCCCAGCCCGGTTCGTCCGAATCGGAGCTTTTCCAGAGAGCAAAGTCGAGGGGATCCTCCTTCCTGTCATCAACCTCTACTCTTGCACCGCTCTTTAGGTCATCTATGGACCGACCAGACAGCTTACCGTACTCGGCAAACTTCCTCACCCTGAAGTATACGTCTCCCTCCACCTCGTAACCGTAGCCTTTTTCAATCAGGGCGCTAACGTGGTCAATTATCCTGTCCACGTATTCGGTTACCCTGGGCTCGTAATCTGCTTCCCTCACTCCCAGTTTGTCCAGATCCTCGAAATAGGCTTTGGCGTACTTTTCCGCGAGCTCTTCCGGGTCGACACTTTCCTCTTCCGCCCTGTCTATTATCTTGTCATCCAGGTCAGTGACGTTCTGAGTAAACTCGACTTCGTACCCTTTGAACTCGAGGTACCGGCGAAGACCTTCAAAAACTATAAACGGTCTTGCATTTCCTATGTGGAAGTAATCGTAAACCGTCGGTCCGCAACTATAGAAGCGGACCTTCCCTTCCTCCTGGGGTTCGAACTTTTCCCGATTTCCCGTTAACGTGTTATGTAGTTGCAACATTGACTTTCACCTAAACGTCCTGGATAAACGGATAATCGCGGTTAAACCAGTGAAAATGCTAAAAAAATTACTGTCGTAAAAATCAGAATGGATCGGTTCAATTTGAGACAGTATAAGCAAGGACGGAGAGAAATACAATCCACCTAACATTTTCGAAGCTAGTCTGGTGGGCAATTGTAAAGCTGTTAATCAAGACCTCTATCTATTATACTCAAATTCAGTTATTTTAATATCGTTTTGGTAAATATTTAGCCTGTTATCCCCCATCAACCGTTTACCTGGCGACTGATATAATTTTAAAACCAAATTCCCGAAATCCCGGGAGCCGGGCAAGCGACTACGGGTATAAACGATAAAATTAAGTCACCGTTCGGGAATTCCCGTCTAGTTTTCATATAATAATGAAAGGACGGAGCCAAAATACAAAATACGTTGTTCGATCTCCGAATGCTAAAAACCGAAATCCAAAGAAACACTAATTTTAATGAACGGATATTAAGTAACGTGATACTGAAACGTATTGCTATCCGATGAAATAGTTTCGAGGAGCACCAATATGGCAAACGAAAATATCCCCAACGCGTTGACGGTATTCCGCATCATATCAGTTCCCTTCGTTATGTTTTTACTGTTATCGGACATGAACCTGGCAGCTCTGGGTCTATTTCTGTTTTCATCATTAACGGATCTTGTCGACGGCTACCTTGCCAGAAAATACGACAGAACGAGCCCGTTTGGGAAGTTTGCGGACCCAATCGCCGACAAATTACTGGTTTCAGCGATATTAATTACGTTCGTTCAGCTGGGAAAACTCACCGCCGCGCCCGTAGTGGTAATAATAAGCAGGGAGTTCCTCGTAACCGGACTTCGTCTCCTGGGGGCGACCAAAGAGAAGGTAATTTCTGCAAGCTGGTTTGGAAAGACAAAAACTATCTCCCACCTCGTCCTTATTGCTGCCATCACGATAAATCTGGAGTTCCGGCTAGTCTGGCTGGAAAGAACTATCCCGTGGTTGGTATATCTGGCAATGGTGACCGCGCTCGCATCGGGCATAGACTACCTGTATAGCAATAAAAAATTGATTAAGGAGTGCTTTTTGGATTGAGCAAACAGTCAAGCGCTCTTTAGCTTTTTGAGAGGGTAGTCTCTGTCGACCCAGAGATCGTCCAGGTCGTAGAATTTCCTGACCTCTTCGTTAAAAAGATGGATCATTACTTCCCCGTAATCGAGGACAACCCACGATCCCGTATCGAGACCCTCCTTATGATCTACCGGTTCATCGTACTTTTCCAGTACCTCCTCAGCCAAGGCTTTAACGTGTTTCGGATTGGTGCCATTGGCGAGAACGAAAAACCGGGTGGCAATAGTATGATCCCTCATATCCAGAACTTTAGCCTGCTCTCCCTTTTTATCCTCGATAATTTCGAGAAATTTCAGCAGGTTTCTTTTTTCCTCTTCATTAAGAGACAAAGCTTGGCGACCCCTTTCCCATTATTAAAAGTAAATTGGTCGACGCCGGGGGATTCACACCCGCTCCTTCGAGCGAGCTCATTGTTTCCTGAAAGTTTTTCGATTTAACTACGTTCAACTCAAAATCCAATTCCCGGGCAAGACGGTCTGCAACTTTAGCCCCCTTTTCGTTTAAAGTCACAAGGTAACTGGTTTCGTAGTCAAACCGATCGGCGTTATCCGTCCCCGTGACCGAAAACCCCAGACCGGTAAGTCTATCGGCGGTTTTCCTAGCCAGGTAATTAGTCCCCTCTCCGTTTAATATGTAAACCTTCGCGTCGGCATTGCTAACCATATTCACCCCGTGAACTTCCTGGGCTATTACCTTTCTAGTTTCCACTATTCGGGGTAACAGGACTGACTTGTTGTTAATTCTGGCTGGCTTTCCTGACAGAGTTATCATATCGAAATCTTTGGTCCCCAGATTCTTCAAGTTCCTACCCAGGTCGTACATATCCATAAGAGAAAGATTGGTCTTGGCGTATTTTCTACCCGTATTAATTACGTTTTTAATCTGGGACCATCCCTCGAGATTTACGCCCCCCTGGAGCAGGGCCCGAAGGAATTTCTGCTGCCTGTTAATCCGCTGGAGGTCGCTCTGGTTGCCCCGGTACCTTACGTAACCCATTGCTTCTTCTCCGCTGAGAGTCTGAGTTCCCGGTTTAATGTCAATACTTAGGTTCTGGGCTTTGTCCGTATACTGTAACCGCTTTTCCACGGTTATTTTTACTCCGCCCATCAAGTCGACTATTTCCTTGAACCCTTCGTAATCAACTACCAGGTAAAAGTTTATCGGCAACCCCAAGAAGTTCGATACCATCCTTCTAGCCAGTTGCGGTCCGCCTATGGCGTAAGCAGCGTTTATCCTCCGGAAGTTTCCGTCCGGATACTTCACGAAAATATCCCGAGGTATTGATATTAAGCTGGCCTTTTTTTTCGCCGTATCTATACTGGCTAGCATCATCGTGTCGCTGCGCCGAGCCTGAGAGCCTTCAATATGATCTATACCCAGGACAAGAAGGTTTATCTTCTCTCCTTTCTTAACCAGCTCGTTGACGTTCCGTTGATTGAGAAGATAGATTCCTATCCCGGATCCAACTATTAGTATTACCAGAACGACTGTTATCGATATTTTCCATTTCATCTTAACATCACGCTTAACTTAACGCATCCTCACGGTTAAGTCAAGGATTTAGTCGAGGACCCAGCTAGCTTTGAATAAGGGGTCTCTTGTCTCTATAATAAAGAGAAATGGAAGATAACTACGTAAAGTTAGCCAAAAAGGCAGTCCAGAAGGCTGTCACCGGCAAGAATCCGGGTGGGATTCAAGAACTTAAGGACTCTCTACCAGAAGAGTCCAGGGGGGTATTCGTAACTTTAAAGAGACCGGGCGGAGAACTGCGCGGGTGTATAGGTACATATACTCCGGTTACGGAATCGGTAGCCGAAGAAATAATGAGAAATGCTTCTTCGGCAGCTCTGGAAGACCCTCGGTTCTCGCCTGTTAAACCGGATGAACTAGATGAATTGACGCTATCTGTAGACATCCTATCTCAGCCGGAAGTTTGTGACAGGGAAGATCTGAATCCCGACAAGTACGGGATCATTCTAGAAAAAGGGACTAAATCCGGCCTATTATTACCGGACCTGGAAGGAATAGACTCCGTCGAAGAACAGATCGAAGTAACTAAGAACAAAGCGGGCATTCCCCCGAGGGACGAGAACTTCGTAATCAAACGCTTCGAGGTCGAAAGACACGAGGGAGAAGGGCCTATTGACAATTAATTTTTTCCCATCTTCTATCCGCACCTGAACTATATATCTGACACCATTGACACTATGACAAAAAAAGTGGCTTTCTATACGTTAGGCTGCAAAGCGAATCAATACGATACTGAGAGTATGAAAGAGGCCATAAGGGACGAACCGGGCTGTCAAGTAGTGCCTTTTTCAGGGGATGAGGATCCGGACGCGGTAGTAGTAAATACCTGCAGCGTCACTAACGGTGCAGATAGAAAGTCTAGAAAATACGTCAGACGGGCGGCTCGAAAGGGAGATCTGGTGATGGTAACAGGTTGTTATACAACTCTCGACTCGGACGATGTAGCTGAAATTTCGGGAGTGGACGTAATATTTACAAATCTCCACAAGAACGGAATAGTAGATATCTTAAATAGAGCTGAATCGGGGTTCAGGGGAAAAGTAGAAAGCTCCACGGGTAAGAACGGGAATCTCGACAACCAGGTTATTTCAAAGGACAGCAGCCATACGAGAGCGTTCCTGAAAATCCAGGACGGGTGTAGCAACTCTTGTACTTTTTGCAAAGTTCAGTTCCTGAGGGGGCCAGCCAGAAGTAAATCTCCGTCCAGAATTATGGAGGAGGCCGGTAAACTGGGAGATCACGGCTTTCGGGAGTTAGTATTAACCGGAATTAACCTTGCCGAGTACGGCGGAGAGGAGTACGGTTTGGCCGAGTTGATTCGGAAGTTGTCCCGGCTTGAGAAGATATCAAGGATAAGGTTGAGTTCAATCAATCCAGACGGAATAACCAGGGAACTACTGGAGGCTTTTAAAAATTCGGAAAAAACCTGTCCATATTTTCACGTTCCACTCCAATCCGGGTCCAACAGAATTCTGGAGAAAATGAACAGGGGTTATACCCGAGAATTTTACTTAAAGAAGATCAATTTAATTAAGCAATATCTATCCGACCCTACAATTGGAACTGACCTGATGGTAGGGTTTCCCGGGGAAGAAGAAACTGACTTTGCCCGGACCAAAGAAACGGTGAGAAAAGCAGAATACATTAACGGTCACGTATTCCGCTACTCGCCTCGGGATGCCACCCCGGCGTCCGACTTTGAGGAAAGGGTGAACTCGTCAACAAAGAAACGGAGAGCGGACGAACTTCGATCCTTGTTAACCTCTGTAAGCTTGAGCTATAGACGGGGGTTCGAGAACAGTGGCCGGGAAATGATAATTGAAGAGCCCAGCGATAAAATCGATGGCTGGAGAGGGTATTCGAGGAATTATCTGAATATCCACCTTAGTTCCGCGAACCAGTCCGGAGATTTGGAGCCGGGAGAAACCGTAGAAGCAAAAGTAGTAGACGTAAAAGAAGGTTTTTGTCTGGCAAAACCGTTAAACTACGACCGGGAACTTTGGAAAGAAGACAGAAAAAAATTAACCCGGGACAAGAAAAAAGCAGGGAGTGATAAAAATCGACGAGAACGAGACCATAGAGAGAGAGCTAACCCTGAGGGACCATGACCAAACTGTGACTCTGTTGGGCCAGTACAACAAGAACCTGAAGTACATCCGCGAAAACTTCGACGCTCAGATTTTAGTCAGAGACGGGATAATAAAGATAAGCGGCAACCGAAAAGAGGTAGAGCAGGTCCGATCGTTATTCGACGAGCTGCTGGAAATGATAGACGCGGGCCAATCTCTAACCCACGAAGAAGTAAAAAAAATGACCCGAATGGCAAAAGAAGGAAAGGGAGCTGAATTAAAAGGCGTGCTATCAGACGTTATTCAAACTACTTACTGGGGAGAACAAATAAAGCCAAAATCGATCAACCAGAAAAAATACGTCGAAGCAATAAGGGAAAAAGATATAGTATTCTGCATTGGCCCCGCCGGGACCGGTAAAACGTACCTCGCGGTTGCGATGGGGATAGAGTTTTTGAAAAAAGGAAAAGTCAAGAGAATTATACTTACCAGGCCCGCGGTCGAAGCCGGGGAAGAGCTCGGATTTCTACCCGGAGACATGCAGGCAAAAGTTAATCCTTACCTTCGACCTCTCTACGATGCGATTTACGATATGATACCAGGGGAAGAATTCGAAAGACTCAAAGAGGAAGGTCGGATAGAGATCGCCCCTCTGGCTTTTATGAGAGGGAGAACGCTCAACAATTCTTTCGTGATACTGGACGAAGCTCAAAACACCACTTCCACCCAGTTGAAAATGTTCCTTACCCGGTTGGGATTCGATTCAAAGGCCGTCATCACAGGGGATATTACGCAAATCGACTTGAAGAAAGATGCATCTGGTCTGAGTCACGACAGGAAATTCCTCGAAAATATACCAGGAATCGAATTCATATACCTCACCAAAACGGATGTAGTCCGACACGATCTGGTGAAGAAAATTATCGAAGCCTATGAATCAGAATCCACGAAATAGCGGCAATCAGATCGGACTTACCCGGTTCACCGAGAAGTTAAAGGGACAATCACCCGAAGCCAGCTCCAGGAAAGGTCTATGGTTGTCCGGATACGTTTTATTGATATCTTTTCTGTTTACCTTTAATTTCCAAACCACCGAGCCGTTTTTTGTCTTTCTTCCCTGGAAGGAAGCAGTTGCCCACGGATTGGTGATAGCGATAACCGCCGTAGCTACGATATCTTATCTTTCGCTAAGAAAAGACGAATTGACCAACGATAACAGGTTAATGGTCTTTCTTATGGGAACCACTCTCATTTTACTTTTAACGATAAAAGGAGCAGCGCTAGTCTCTTTGTATCTCGTACCCGTGGCGTTCGCCACGGCCTTAACAACTCTCTTCATCGGTTTTGAAACCGGTCTCAGTATTAATCTTTTTCTCGCCATAGCCGTTGCCGTCCAGCCGGGAACTTCAGGATCCATTGGTCCGGTGATAGTCGCCTTCGCCGGAGGATTAGTGGGGATATTGGAAACCAGGGATATCACTCGAATGTCGGACCTGACGAGCATAGGCATTTCCGTCGGTCTGATAAATGCCGTGCTTGTTTTTGCCTTTAGATTTCCCACACTAAGATCCCCGTTTATTGTAAACCTAGACTGGCCTAACTACTGGTGGGCAGCACTGAACGGATTTGCCAGCGCTCTATTCATAGCGGCTGCAGTACCCACGGCAGAAAGGATAACTCAAACTACAAGTCCTATCGGCTTGATGGAGTTGCTTAACCCTTCTCATCCACTCATGGAGAGGTTAAGGCTAGAAACACCGGGAACCTATCACCACAGCCAGAATATCGCGAGCCTTGGAGAAAGCGCTGCCCGGGCAATAGGAGCCGATCCTCTGTTGACAAAGGTGGGAGGATACTATCACGACATAGGGAAAATGGTTAGACCGGACTTCTTCATCGAAAACCAGTCCAGGAATTCAAATCCCCATGACGATCTTACCCCTTCGATGAGCAAAATAGTCCTTACTTCCCATATTAAACAGGGAATAAACCTTGGCGAGAGGTACGGACTAAGAAAGGACGTATTGAGCTTCATCCCCAGCCACCACGGCACCTCGTTGATAAAATATTTCTACCTTAAAGCATTGAGAGAAGGAAAAGAGGAGGAAGATTTTCCCGAAGGTGATTTCCGCTACGAAGGTGAACTTCCCAGGACAAAAGAAACGACTATAATTGCTCTGGCAGATCCCGTGGAAGCGGCTTCCCATACACTTGACGACGTCGGTCAGGGGCTAGAGGAAATGGTAGAAGAACAGATAGATTCGAAAATAGCCGACGGACAATTAGACCATAGCCCGCTTACCCTGGATGAAATAGCGGCAATAAAAAAAGCATTCGTAGAAACTCTCCGAGCTATGGACCAGCGCAGGGTAAAAAATTACCCGAATAAACGGCCGGGCGAACTAGGTGAAGAAGGACTGGAAGAAGACCGAAGCGAAGCGGAGAATCGAGGAACCGCAACGGGAAATTGAAGAACACAATTACTGTTGGCACTCCCCAGACGATCCGGTCATAACCGACCGCGAATGCTATTTAATTTCCAACCACCGGGTAAAGTTTAAAAGGTTAAAATTAACTCACTCTTCCGAAACTTTCACCCACCACCTTGAGGAAAGTTACCTGTAGGTATAATCTACCACTGAACGGGGGTCAAAACCCAAGTCTTCGATACCACTTTTCTCCCTTAATCCCGAGATATTCCGCGGCCCGCTTTACGTCTTCAAGTGCCGCAGCCAGGAAAATCCGGTCCCCGATCTCTATAGATCGATTTCCCCGGGGAATGATAAACTCGTCCTCGCGGTAGATTCCTGCGATAACGCAGTCCTCGGGGAACCGCTTGTCCTGAGTAATCTCAGCAATAGTTTCGTCAGCGGCTCTTGAATTTTCGGGAACCGAGACGATAACTATGGAAGCCTTGCCCCCACCAAACGTGGCCACCCGCTGCAACTTGGGCTGTTCGATCTCCATGGTAAACTGATCCAGGTAGAGTTCGACAACGTTAATTATTTTAGTGACTCCAGCTGCTTCGTAGGCATCTTCGTACTTCGAGTTTCTCATCCTTGTAAAAATCCTGGAAACACCATAGTTATTAGCCAGTAAAGAAAAAGAAAGATTATCGGCGTCCCTCCGCATCAGCGCGACCGCCACGTCTGCCTCGTCGAGCCCGGCGTCCTCGAGCACGTCCACGTTCGTCGCGTCTCCGTTGACCGAAACCGCGCCGTATTCCCGATATACCTTATTGCATGCCTCTTCGTCTTTGTCTACCACCACTACATCGTGCTTACCCTCAACCAGCCTTTTCGCCAGCCCCCTACCGAGTAAACCGGCACCGGCAATCACTATATACATAAATTACCTCCAAACAATCCTGGTAAATAACATAATAATTGGTAAAATTTCCAGCCTTCCAGCCAACATACCGACGATGTAAGTAATTCTAATTATTGGGTGTAGTCCCGGCCAATCTTCCAGGGGTATGTAGCTCGGCCCCATATTACCCATTGCCGAGAACATACCCGATACGGAAGCCAGTACACCCAGATTCGAGAAATAAGCAGTAATCAAACTTCCTATCAGTAAAAATCCCATCCAGGCGAACAAAAGAGCAGCTATTCTCCGTATTTCCTTAGTCGGTATAACTTCTCCATCTACAATTAACAGGTTTACGGCTCGCGACGGAAGGGACAATGACCTGATTTGCCGGGCAACCATTTTTCCCAGTATTCCCACCCGGAGGACCTTAAATCCGCCGGCGGTCGACCCGACACTACCCCCAACAACCATGAGAACCAGAAAGACTATTTTAGCTCCCGTGGGGAAGTACATACTTCCTATATCTTTCGTGGCGTAGCCCGTAGAGGTAACAAGGGCAACCACCTGAAAGAGTCCGTATCGGATTACGTCCCAGGCTTCAGAGACCCCGAAATTTACGAAGTGGCTAAGCGCGACCAGGGCGAGACCGCCAAGGATAATCTTCCAGAATAGCCTTATCTCCAGACCCTCCCACAGGGCTTTTAGTTTGCCACGTAACACTCGGTAATGAACGACGAAACTCATTCCACCCAGAGTCATCGCCCATATAAAAGTAAATTCGATCATTCGGTAATTGGAATAACCCGCCTGGCGAAAGTAATCGATACTTGCGTCATGGGTCGAAAAACCTCCGGTCGAAGGAGCAGTAAGGGCGTGATTTAGAGCATCAAACCAGGTCAGGCCCTCCAGAAACAATACCACCCCAATTACAACGGTGAAAAGGCTATAAATTGACCAGAGGATCTTTAGAGTATGAAAGAGCCCCGGAGCTGGCCGTTCGGAAAATATTTTATGGCTCTCCGCCCCGAAGAGCTTGTGCGAAACCTCCCCCCGAAACACCAGAATCAAAAACAGGGTCAGTATTCCCAATCCGCCAATCCACTGGGTAAGTGACCTCCAGAAAAGTATATGGTGAGGCATCGAGTCGAGACCCTGCAGGACTGTTATTCCTGTCGTAGTAAAGCCACTGGTGGACTCGAAAATAGCGTTTAAAAACCCTATATCGAGCCCCAGAAACAAAGGTAAGGCTCCGATAATCGAGACAACTATCCAGCCAAGGGAGACTACGACAAGTGACTCCTTACCGCTCAACGGTCTGAAGTCAATTGACCTGTTCAAGAAACCACCCAAAAGCAGGGACAAGCCGGCCGGAACCACGAACGGTAACACGACGGGGAAATTAAATGAAATCTGGGACGAGAACGGTATCATCGTCAGCGGAGCAAGCAGTATGAACCCAAACACCCAGAGCAAAGCCCCTACGTAACGAAACCTTGTTAACCAGTGTTCGATTTTCATCAAACAACCCCTGTTCTTTATCTTCTCTATAAGAAATCTAATATTTTCCCCGGGATTAGTACTACCAAAACCTTAATCCCATCATAAAAAAAGTGGGCCCAGTTTGCCAGAACCACTACCCTAGCACAACCCTCTCCGATGTAAATAGCACATAATTTTCCTTCTGTTAACCCGGTCGACTTTTCGGCGTAACTAGATTGATGGTGTCAAGAACCCTGTCCCGAAGAACGGGGCCTGTAGAAATACCAGCTGATTAATATCCGGGGCAAGCCTTAGGGAACTATCAGCTAGCTTTGGTAAAAGTTCTTAGATCGGGATGCTTTGTATTTTTCTTCAGCTTGTGCTATATTTTATCAAACTCAAAACCCAGGGGGAAATATAGATGTCCAATCGACCCGTAGACTATCTGAAAGAGGTACCTCTATTTTCTAGCTTCAGTGACAAACAGCTCAAATCGGTAATAAAGACAGCCAAAGAGAAAGATTTCGAGAAAGGAAAAGCAATAGTTAGGGAAGGAGAATCAACTAAAGCTGGCTTTTACCTGATCCTCGACGGACAAGTAGCGGTTAAGCGGGGCGACAAGGTCCTGACAAAACTTGGCTCGGGACAATTTTTCGGCGAAATGGCCGTGCTGGACGAGAAGCCCCGGTCGGCTGACGTGATAACGCTTACTGATACCAAATGTCTTCTATTGACAAACTGGGACTTCAAAGCTTTAATCAAGACCTATCCGGACATGGCGATGAAGGTAATCGCGGAACTTGCCACCAGACTACGCCAGACAAGCCAGGCTCTGACAAAATAGATATTTCCAGGGCCTCCTTGTGCCAGAACAGGACGAAAAGGCCGTACTATTTAGCGACATTTCGGCTCACAAATTTTCTCCCTGATACTGACCTTCGTAGCCTTCGGGCACCTCGTCCTCCAGGCCAAAGAATACCAGCTGGCCCACTCGGGCATTCTTCTCCAGAACTATCCCTCGGGGATTAAATACCTGTAACAAACCCTGCCCTCTGCCCTCGTAACCCGGGTCCCACACGGCGGTAACGAGGTGACACCCATTTCTCATCAACGAAGATCGAGGAAATACGAGCCCCATCGCATTCTCCGGCACCAGGATCTTTTCGTTGTATGTAATCCTGTAGGAAGTTCCACCTTCCAATTTATCTCCGTGGAGTTCTTCACCCCCGGCAATTTTCCGGGTCGAATTGTCAAAATCTATCCTACCAGGTTCTGTAAACCTTTCGACCTTGCCCACGGTCAAATCTATCCCTGCTTGCTGGCGCTGGACGTCTCTGTCAATCGTGTTTTTTACGTAACCTTCTCCGGAAATAATCATCTGTCTAGATCACCGTTCATTGGGAATTGATTAAGGTTAAGGTAGTCGAATACCAAAGAAAAGGTTAATACTGGGTCCGGGTTGTTTGATTCAGGAATCGCAATTAATATTGATATGTCGTTAGCGATATATCGTTAGCAATAGGGAGGAACAAATTGAGAGGAGTTAGAAGAGGATTTCTCAAGTACTACATATTAAAACTTCTAAAAGAAGATAATTACTCGGGATACGGACTTATAAAGGAAATAGAAGAGGAAACGGGATTCTGGGAACCTTCGACGGGGTCCGTCTACCCGCTGCTGGAATCGCTGGAAGATCAGGGGTTGATTGAAGGAGAGGAAACGGACCGAGGAAGTTCCTGGGGAATAACCGACAAGGGAAAGAAGGCTTACGAGGAAGCGTCCGAGGCAAAATCTAAAATGAGAGAGAGCCTAAAACAATCGATGTTAGTCTTTTCCCAAATCTTTAATGAAGAGCAAATCAGGGAAGTAGCCGAAAGAATTAGCGATGGTTGTGAATCCACCAGCGGGCTAAGGAGAAAAATTCAAGGCCTGCACCATAGATTGCAGGGTAAGGTAGACGACCCCGATTTTAACAATGACGATCTAAAAAGTGTAATAGAAAGCGTTCACGAAGAGCTTGACGATTTAACAGGAGTGGAGGATAGAGAATGAAAAAGGTAATCGAAGTAGAAAACCTGACAAAGGATTACGGGGACCTCAGGGCTGTAGATGGAATTAATTTCGATGTGTCCGAGGGTGAAATATTCGGGTTTCTTGGTCCAAATGGTGCCGGAAAGACCACAACGATAAAGATGCTCTGTGGTTTACTTGCTCCGACTTCTGGAATTGCCCGGATTGCTGGTATGGAAGTGGCAAAAAAGCCAATGGAGATAAGAAAACAGATCGGTCTCGTCTTCCAAACGTCCAGCCTGGACGATCGGTTGACTGGCCGAGAAAATTTGAGCTTCCACGGCAAACTTTACAACGTTCCGAGGTCCACCGAAAGAGATAGGATCGCAGAACTGAGCGAAAAAGTCGGGCTAACGGATAGACTGGACGAGCTAACGAGGAACTACTCTGGGGGAATGAAACGCCGGTTAGAACTGATACGAGGATTGTTACACCATCCTCACGTACTTTTTCTGGACGAACCGACGCTCGGGTTAGATCCCCAAACCAGAAGTTACATCTGGGATTACATTCAGGAATTAAAGAAAAATGAGGACATAAGTATCTTTCTCACGACCCACTACATGGATGAAGTAGAGTTGGCTCAACGAGCTGCGGTGATCGACGAAGGCGAGATTATAGCAATGGATGACATAGAAGCTCTTAAGGACCAGCTGGGCGGGGATCTTATCTTCATTGAGACGGAAGACAATAAAGCTGCCAAACGGACTCTGGAAAAAGAATTCGGTATCGAAGTAGATCTTGTCGACTCGAAGCTCAAGTTAACCGTAGAAAAAGGGGAGGAATGGATACCAAAAGTGACAAGTATTTTATCCGGAAAGGTAAGGTCGATTAACCTGCACGAACCAACAATGGACGATGTCTTCATCCACCTAACCGGAAAGGAAATTAGAGACGCGGAACCCGAAGATAAATCGCTGGCAAGGAGGATACACTAATGACTACGTTAAAACACGTCGCGATAATCTGGTATAGGGAATTGCTTCGATACTGGCGGGACAAACCCAGAATCGCCGGATCAGTCGCTATGCCCTTTTTCTTCCTGATTATATTTGGTTCCGGACTGTCTTCATCTATTGGCCAATTAATGGGAGAAGCGGGGGGATTTAGTATAGATTTTAAGAAGTTTATGTTCCCCGGGGTAATAGGTATGAATACTCTGTTTACCTCGATGTTCTCCGGCCTGTCGATAGTCCGGGACAAAGAGTTCGGTTTTCTCAAGGAAATCCTCGTGGCACCGGTAGGAAGGTTGGCAGTAGCGGGAGGAAAGATCCTCGGTGGTAGTACTGTTACCATGATTCAGGCTACGCTTCTGTTCATATTTGCCCCTCTTGTCGGAATAAGTGTTACTCCTCTACTTGTAGTGAAGATATGGGGTCTCGTCTTCCTCGGATCGTTGGGCTTTACCAGTCTTGGCACTTTCATCGGATCAAAACTGGACTCCGCGGAGGGGTTTCAGATGGTAATGAACTTCTTGATAATGCCCATGTTTTTCCTTAGCGGCGCGTTCTTTCCACTTAAAGGCATACCAACGTGGATGGCCGCACTCGTCCGAATAAACCCGTTCACATACATAGTTGATTCGATGCGCCAGTTATTTTTCCTTTCCATGGGTATTCCCTCGATCATGATGGAGAGACTTCCGGAGTTCGGCCTCGGAATATCACTATTCGACGTCAGAGTTACCATTTTGATGGACATAGGCATTATGACCTTCCTATCACTTAGCCTCGCTACCCTGGCCGTTAACAGCTTTCACCAAATGAAATAATCAACCAACAAGAAAATGACCGGGAGGTTGGGGGTCCGATTAAATTCTCCCGTCGCCCCTCGAATTTGGATCTTACATTCTAAAGCATTAGAATTATCAGAGGGTTTTAATATTTTCCCGAAAAAGAACAAGAAAACGCCTTTCCTGATAGCTATTTCTTACCTGGCCGCTTTTCTTTTCATCCGGCTAATGGTCATACTGGCCGGGTCGGCGAATAGCGAAATCGCCCAAATAGTTAAGGGCGGAACGACACTGACTCATTTCCATATCGGAAGGAATATAATTCTGTTCGGCTACCACATTCATCACTTTTACTTCGGTATTCTCCTTATTGGGATCGCGGGCTGGCTTGCAATAGCCGGTAGTCCTAATTTTAGCAAAGAAAAACTGGCCCTCGTTTACGGAGCCGGACTCGGTCTACTTATGGACGAAATTGGCCTGCTTTTGACCTGGGGTAACTACGCCTCCAGTATTAGTTACCTGCTCGGCGTCTTCCTGCTGGGAATAATCCTCAGCCTTGTCTACTTTCCCAGGTTCTGGAGAAGCATCCGTCTTAATATACCGGGGGCCAAATATCCACTCTCACTGATCAACAAGGCTTCGGATAAGATTATCGACCTGGCCGACAGGCTAGTCGGAAAAGAGCCAAAAGAAGACTAGATTACGTTCCTAAGATTGGGACCTGGTTACGACCAAATATACCAAGGCAAAAGCAAACAGTATAAAAACGAATCCAGCCACGACCAGACCTATGCCAATTCCCTTTAACATGGGGACTTTTACTCCAATCTTTCCAGTTATATCCAGGCCTCTGGACGCGTCGTGGTTCATCAAAAGTAGAGAGTAACGACCTTCTTCAAGTCCCCAGCGAAGTACCTGGGTGCCGCTACCAACGGTTGAGGCGACCCAGAAATCCTTTTCAGTAGGTGGTTTCGAAGGTGCTTCGCCCGGATACTCCCTGTAAGATATTCTCGGCGAACCGAACGGTTGGTTGATGTGTAACTCCACGATTTCGTCGTAAGCCACTCCGCTCAAATAGTCCAGGAGGTCCTTCTCCTCCGCTATTCCAATAAAGGACTTTTTGACCCTGTTGTTAGTGGCGGAAAGTTTTACCTTTACGAGATTCGACCAATCAAAAAACCAGGTCGGGCCAAACTCTATACGTGCCGGATAGGTAGTTACACCGTAAGAATTTCGCTCAATATCTATTGTCCTCGTCGTATAATATCCTTCGGAATCCCTAAGGAAAGCATTTGACCACCAGAGAGCTCCACCACCGGCTACTAAACCCAAACCTATCAACAAAATGAATACTGAAACGATAATCAGAAATATCCTGCCACCACTCATACATACCTCCTCGGAAATTATTTAAGGAATACCTATTCCCAGCCGTTAAAGGTGAATGACGGGTACTTGTCCGTTATCAACAGGAACACGTAGGCCAGCACCCGAAGATTCCAGTGGAATACGTTCACTACGAACTTAAATAGCTCCCTTGGGTACCGTCCGGTAAACAATATGGCAAACCAGGCCAGGATAATTACCATTGTAGTCGCGGTATTAAGAAAGAACAAAACAAAGTAATGGGGTATAGCCAGGAACCACTTAACCAGGGGTTTCCAGGAAGTTAGTTCTTCCGAGACTTCCGGATAATGCAGGTCCAGGTGGACGCCCTGTTCGTCGTCAGTCGACGGGTAAACGTCCGTAAGTAGTGCCATGTAGGAAAACACTCTCGCTCCAAACTTTGCCAGTTGGAGGTTCCAGTCGAACCACCACCGGGGATATTTGCTCCGAAAGATAATCATCAGAGCTGTCGGAACAACCACAAAAGCGGCAGCTCCAGTCTCCTGCCACTCCAGGTGGCTAAACCATCCCCAATCCCAGGGTACCGACTCCCAGAAAACGGGACCGCCGGATAAGGTCCCAAGAATTATTAAAATGGGTATAGCCACAATAGGCCGAAAAAACGTCGTAACTCTGTCCAGTTCTCTGTCGGGGTAATCAATTTCCAATCTAGTTGGTTTTTCTCTACTCGCTTCTTCCATCTGTATATTCCTCCTTGATACCATTCTCGTGCTCTCCAAAACTTAATAAGAGCAGGTCTAACTGTCGTAAACTAATTATAACCTGTACTAAGCGGTTTAACACGTTATCTCAAAGGAGTGGGGTTATCCATAAGTTTCGTCCTGCAGGAGATTTTGTAGATTTATCTAATTCAGAAGATTGGGGACGGTATAATAAAATCAGGAGGTCCGAACTTAACCCAGTTTTTAGCTTGGGTTGTTTCTAGAGTGGGTTAAGTTTTTCCGGTGCTAGAAGTTAAATATTTCTTTCATTAAAATCAAATTAATACCAAAATTGTGTGGTTTTATTTCTAGCTTTAAAAAATTGTTTTACTTTGTAAGTTTTTTAATAAAGCAGATACCAGTCCCAGAGGAAGAGGCTTCTAGAAACCCAGTTGATTGACCCCCGGGTAAGTCCTGGGTATTCTCAGCTAACTTTGGTAATATGGTTTACTAACTGTTTTAGTTTTTTCTGTAAAGAGTTGGGTCAAATTTAGGTAATAAACTTAGGGGGTATCGAATATGGGTGGAAGGATATTGCTGGCAATAGTTGCTGGGTTCATATTCCTCTACCTCGGCTACGTTCTGCTTTACCCGGAGAGGTTCTAAAATGTTCTTCGGAATAATTCTTCCACTGGCTTTGTTTTTCCTGATTCTGGCCGGTCTGGTTTACGTCGTAGGGGAATATCTCGGCTGGTCCTTCCGGGAAGAGATGAGGGTAGAGGACGGATTCCCAAAGGTTTTCGACTACCTGGAACGGTACGTGGAGAAACCGATACTGGAGCCGATTGAGCGCCTAATTTACCGGGTCAGTGGAATAGACCCGTCGGTTTCGATGAACTGGAAGACGTACCTGTTGAGTGCCCTCTGGCTCAACCTGATTCTGTTCGTCTTCCTGTACCTGATCTTTCTGTTCCAGGGCGGACTTCCGCTCAATCCCGCGGACGCAGGGAACCTCGACTGGGACCTTGCTTTCCACAACGCAGCGACCTTCGTATCCAACACAAATCAGCAACACTACGCGGGCGAGACGGCCCTGTCCTACTTCTCCCAGGTGGGGGCAGTACTTTTAGCGATGTTCGTCTCGGCCGCTAGCGGCCTGGGCCTGTTGCTTGGTTTCGCCAGGGGGTTGACCAACGAGGAGGACCCCCGGCTGGGTAACTTCTATACCGTCTTCGTCAAGTCGTTGACCAGGTTTCTGTTACCGATTAGTTTCGTCCTGGCGTTGTTTCTGATCAGCCAGGGCGTGCCTCAGACCTTCTCCGGTCCGATTTCGGTCACGACTCTGGAGGGAGCGACACAGACGATCGCCCGGGGGCCGGTTGCGACCCACGAAGCAATAAAGATGTTCGGCACAAACGGAGGCGGGTTCTTCGCCGCCAATGCCGCCCATCCGTTCGAGAACCCGACGCCATTTAGCAACGTGGTGCTTAATTTGTTCTTGCTTGTGGGAACGGTATCCAACTTCTACGCCTTCGGTATCTGGATGAAGAAGCGAAAACACGGGCTCGTGCTGGTCGGAGCGGTCTCGGTACTCGTATTGATATTTCTGGCAATGGCGGTTGGCGGAGAAATGGGGGGCAATCCCGCTCTTAACGGACTAGGTATAGATCAGGCCAAGGGTAATATGGAAGGCAAAGAAGTTAGATTTGGAGCCACCCTCAGTGCCCTGTGGGCCGTGTCGACTACGTCTACGACCTCCGGCTCGGTGAACTCAATGCACGACAGCTTTACGGCGTTGGGAGGACTCGCTCTCTTCCTCGGAATGAGCCTCAATTCGCTGTTTGCCGGGGTTGGTACAGGGGTAATGAACCTGCTTACCTACGTCTTCCTCGCCGCCTTCATGGGAGCGTTGATGATCGGACGAGCTCCGGTCTACCTGGGAAAGAAGCTGGAATCGGACGAGATAAAGTTCGCGGCGATGATAATCCTTTTGCTTCCAACGCTGGTCCTGTTCCCGACCGGCATCGCAGTGATAACTAACATGGGCAAAGAGGCGATAACAAACCCCGGATTCCACGGGTTCAGCCAGATAATGTATGAGTTCTTCTCCGCCGCGGCCAACAACGGCTCCGGCTTTGAGGGACTAATGGACGATACGGTATTTTACAACCTGGCCGGAGGATCGGTCATCCTTCTCGCCAGGTACGTGCCTCTGGTATTACAGATGATGATAGCCGGATCGCTGGCGAAAAAGAAGATCCGACCGGAGACCGAAGGAACGCTTAAAGTCGAAAACGTTCCGTTTCTGGTACTTTTGCTGGTGATCATGGTAGTGATCGGTGGGCTGGTATTCATACCGGCCCTATCTCTCGGGCCGATCGCGGAACTTCTCTCGTTGTGGTGATAGGAAATGGATAGAGAACAGGTACTACAGGCGCTCGGACAGGCCATAAAGAAGCTTAGTCCGACCTATCTTGTGAAAAACCCCGTAATATTCGTGACCGAGATCAGCACGATCATCGTAATTGTCCTTACCATAATACCGGGGTTTTTCGGCGGAAGCCAGGGAAGATGGTACTATTCGGCGATCTCGGTTGTGCTGTTGTTCACGGTAATATTTGCCACTTTTGCCGAGTCACTAGCGGAAACCCAGGGAGAGGCACACGCGGAGAGCCTCCGGGCGATGAAGGAGGAAGTAACCGGAAAGAGGCTCAAAGAAAACGCCTCGCTTGAGGAGATAGACGAAGGAATCCTGGAGGAGGTCGAGTCCGACAACCTGGAGAAAGGTGACCTCGTCTACGTCGAGGAAGGGGACATGATACCCAGGGACGGCTCAATAGTCGAAGGTTCGGCCTCGATTGACGAGTCGGCAATCACTGGAGAATCGGAGCCGGTCATCCGCCAGAGCGGCGGCGACAAGAGCTCGGTTACCGGTGGTACGGAAGTACTGAGCGATCAGCTAAAGATCGAGATCACCGCGGCCGCCGGAGAATCGTTCATGGACGAGATGATCGGCCTGGTGGAGAGCGCCAGCCGGGAGAAGACGCCGAACGAGATCTCCCTGACACTCCTATTAGCCAGTTTTACCTTCATCTACATGCTCGTCGTAACCACACTGACCTTCTTCGGGGACTTCGTCAGGTTGAACGTGGAAGTGGCGGACCAGATCGCCCTGTTGATAGGACTCATTCCAACCACGGTCGGGGCCCTGCTTTCGGCGATCAGAATTGCGGGCATGACTAGAGTTACCAGGGACAACGTAATAGCCAAGTCCGGCAAGGCAGTCGAGTCCGCCGGCGACCTGGACGTGCTGATCCTGGACAAGACGGGGACCATTACAACCGGAGAACGGGCGGCGACGAGTTTCGTTCCCGTAGACGGCACGGATAAAGAGGCGGTCGTCGACGCGGCGCTTAAGTCCTCGTTTTACGACGAGACGACCGAGGGTAGATCCATCGTAGCGCTGGCCGAACACGAGGGAGAAGAAGCTGGCAAAGAGGAACTACCCGAAGACGGGTTCATCGAGTTCAGCGCCGAGACGGGAATGAGTGGTATTGATCTGGCGGACGGAACCGAGATCAGAAAGGGCTCGGTGGACGCGATCAAGGACTACGCCGACTCCGCTCCGGACGAGCTGGACGATAAGGCAGCGGAAGTGGCGGATTCGGGCGGCACGCCGCTCGGTCTGGCCGTAGACGGTCAGGTGGTCGGCCTAATAGAATTACAGGACGAACTGAAAACGGGGATCGGCGAAAGGATAGCCGAGCTCCAGAAGATGGGCATCAAGACGATAATGTGTACCGGAGACAACGAACGGACCGCCCGCTACATTGCCGAAAAGGCCGGACTGGACGAATACTACGCCGAGTTCCAGCCCGAGGAGAAGATCGGGTTGGTCGAAGACGAAAAAGCCAAGGGTCACATGGTAGGGATGACCGGGGACGGGACCAACGACGCCCCGGCGCTCGCCAAGGCGGACGTAGGGTTGGCGATGAACGCCGGTACAGCGGCGGCAAAAGAGGCCGGAAACATGGTGGACATGGATTCGGACCCGACCAAATTGATCGAAGTGGTCGGTATCGGCAAGCAGCTGTTGATGACCAGGGGATCGCTGACCACCTTCAGTATCGCCAACGACGTCTCGCGTTACTTTGCCCTGGTACCGGCAATATTTTCGGCAAGCATTCCGGCACTGGGCAAGATGAACCTGATGAACCTCCATTCCCTGCAGAGCGTGGTCATCTCCTCGCTGATCTACAACAGCCTGATCATACCATTCCTTGTCCCCCTGGCAATGCGGGGTGTCGAGTACAAACCGGTCAGCGCGTCTCAACTACTGGTTCGGAACATGTTGATTTACGGAGGTAGCGGACTAATCGTCCCGTTTCTCTCCATTAAGTTAATCGACTGGCTATTGGTCACAGTGGGGGTGTTTTAACATTGACTGACGAAACGGTCGAAGAAGAGCCGGGCGAAGGGAAACCGGAAGAAAAGGAACTCAAAGAGGAAGAACAAATCGAGGAGGAGGAAGTCTCCTACCCCGACACGGACGAGCTAAGTACTTTCAGGATGTTTGCCACCGGCGGACGAGCCCTTTTGATCTCGATACTGCTTACCAGCGTCCTCTACGTCCTCGCCACGACGGGTATAGGTAACCTCGCCTGGCCGGGATCCGCCCGGGGCAACCCGGTAAAGCTTGACGGTGAAATCGTCGGCTCCAAGCTGATCGGTCAATCCTTTAGCTCGGACAAGTACTTTCACCCCAGACCCTCCTCTAAAAATTACGACGCCATGGACTCGGGCAGCGCCAACCTGGCGCCAACTAACGACAGGATAACCGGGAGGGCGAAAGCAATACTGGAAGAGTTAAAACAGGAGGGCGTAAAACCGGAACAGGTGCCAGTCAGCTTCGTCACCGAATCCGGGTCCGCCCTCGATCCTCACATCGTGCCCGAATCCGCTTACCTGCAGGTCCCGAGAGTCTCCGAGGCTACGGGGCTCGATCCGGAAAGGTTGAGAGAGTTAATCGACGATCGAACTCAGGGTAAATTCCTCGGTCTGTACGGTCTGGAGAGAGTGAACGTATTAGCGTTGAATACAGAAGTGAAAAAACTTTTGGAGACTTCCCATGAATGAAAAAAATAAAGAACTTTCGCTTGCAGAATTCGAATATGATGACGTGTTAATCTCCGTAGCCAACCCGGAAAACGCCAAACAGCTGGTGAAGCTTGCTAAATTGATTACGACGAGTCGAGCGACCTTTCATATCATGAACGTGACAAGAGATAAGTCCTTCCCCGAACGGGAACGATCCTGGCGTCAGGGGACGGAACTAGTAATGGATACCACTCATTACGCTCAGCGGTTAGGCCGGACCGCCGCACCCCTAGCGTCCACTTCTAGTTCAATTCCAAAGGCCATATTGAATGCTGTTGAAAATGTCGAAGCGGGTTTGGTAATTATGGGCTGGTTCGGAAGAATAACCCCGGTTGCAGTTAGGCGAAGTTCCGTGGTAAACAAAGTATTACACAAAGCCCCCTGTGACGTTGGAGTGTTTAAATCCCGGAATACTCTTGAGGAAGTCAGTAAAGTCGTGATGCCGGTCGGACCAAGTAATCCAAGACACAAACGTCTGGCAATAGTCGATAGGTTGCTCAACCAGACCAAAGCGGAAGGTAAGTTAATCCACATTCTGACACCCGATACGGGAGAAAACGCAAACGAGAAAGCTCTAGAACGTCTAAATGAAGTCAAAGAAATGCTCTCGGCCAAGACCGAAACAAGTATTATCAACGCAAGTTCCGTGCTTCAGGGGTTGTTATCCGGGAGTCAAGCCGCCGATTTGATCGTTATAGGTCCTGGCAGGGAATGGGTTTTTGATAGATTTTTATTTGGCAGGACGGCGGACAATCTAACTAATCGAGTTGATACATCCGTCTTAATGTTCAAGGGAAGTGAGCATAAAATGGTTGCCTGGTCAAGAGGTTTACTAAAAGCCCTGACCGACCTGGCCAAACGTCCTTTCAGTTAGTACACCTCAGGGGTCACCAACAATATGAGGCTAATTCAAGCAGTAGTCCCGGAAGGGAAGAAAGAAGAAATAATTGACCTCCTCACTGAAAAAGGGATCGATTACGTTATAAGTCCGGAAACCTCTCAGAGAAAGTACAGCGACGTATTGTTTTTTCCCATCCCAAAGGAGGGCGTAGAGGAAATTCTGGACGAACTTAGAAATACGGGCCTGGAAGAAAACGGCTTTACCGTAGTAACCAAAGCCGAAGCAATCGTAGCAAGGGAGTTCGAGGAGTTAAAGGAGAGATATAAAAAGTCGGAAGAAACTGATGAAAGCAAGGTAGCTCGGCAGGAACTAAAAGCAAGCGCGGAGAATCTTTCCCCTTCTTCCCCGACATATTACCTTCTTTTACTGGCCGCCTCGCTAATTGCTTCAGCCGGCATCCTTATGGACAACGCGGCGGTAGTAGTAGGGTCTATGGTCATCGCCCCACTCATTGGTCCCGCAATGGTTAGCTGCGTCGGGACGATAATAAACGACCAGCCATTATTTTACTCTGGAGTGAAGAAACAAATACTGGGTGTACTCCTCGCAGTTTCCAGCAGCATCGCATTTAGCAGGTTAGCTCTATCCGTAATGCTACCGGCAAACTTGGACCTTCTCTCGTTAACCCAGATAACTCACCAGATAAATCCGGGGTTTCTCAGTCTGGTAGTTGCTCTTGGTTCCGGACTGGCTGGCGCTTTCTCCCTTACCGCGGGAATTAATTCCGCTCTTGTAGGCGTAATGATTTCCGTGGCGTTACTACCTCCAGCGGCTGCTGCCGGAATAGGGATTGCCACCTTAAACCTGAAAATCGCTTCGAGTGCCGGGATTATTCTGGCAATCAATATAGTAAGCATAAACCTCGCCGGAACCTTCACACTCTGGTTTCAGGGCTACAAGCCCGGGAAATGGTACGAACAGAAAGGAGCGAAAAGAGCTACAAAAAGTAGAATACTGGTTCTAATGATTCTATTATTAGTAATTGCCGTCTTCCTGGGATTGATGACCTGGGAGGTACGGAGAGAAGCTAGGCTCGAAACACGGTTGCAGAAGATAACGGAAACGATTTTGACCGAGGCAAATGCCAACCTCACCGAGTTTTCGGTTAAAAAAACCGGGCTCTTTTTCCAAAAAATAGTGGGAATATCGGCGGAATACCGGGCTAAAACTTTCAGGGAAAATCTAGCAACAACAATTGATAAAAAACTGGAAAGTTATCTGGGAAGAAGCATCGATTTGAACCTCAGTTATACGAGAGTTACAACCGGATGACTTATTCATTTACTTCTCTTCTCAAGGGGGTAAAAAGCGGATGAATATTAATACGGCAATAATGCTCGGTATATTTACGCTTCTGGGGGCGCTTAGCTGGTTCATGCAGGGGGTAGAAGGTGTTATTAACGGTTTAAAATCCAGCCTGGGTACCCTAAATAACGTATGGGCGTTACTTCTTCTAGCCATGGGAGTGGCCGGTTTCCTCCGCGTATTAATTCCCCAGGAAGTAGTTTCAACTTACCTGGGACCGACCAGCGGGATGAAGGGTTACCTGATCGCGTGGGGGGTGGGAGCCGTAACTCCGGGTGCTCCTTTCACCATATACCCCATAGCCGTTTCACTACTGGATGCTGGTTCGGGTATCGGTCAGGTAATGACCATGATCCTCTCGGCAAGCATAGGTGTTGCGCTGACCAGGGTACCGTACGAAATAGCGTTTCTGGGCTGGAGGTTCTCGCTATTAAGGTTCCTATCGACCTTTGTCGTCCCGATTCTGGGTGGATTAATAGCGGGATATCTAACTAAATTCTTTCAGTTTGGGTCGTTTAGTTAGCAGCAAACCGGGTAATTTGGTACAATTAAAATCCCAGAGCCTCACGTTTTAACAGGTCAATTATTCCTACCGTATCTATATCCTTGGGACAGGCTTCTTCGCAATTAAATACCTTGTTGCAGCCCCAGACCCCTCCGCGATTATCGTCCAGCAAGTTCATCCTTTCATCGTCACTCTCATCCCGGCTATCTCGTTCCCAGCGAAAAGCTTTAACGAAAGCTGCTGGGCCAAAGTATTTCTTATTATCCCAGTAGGTCGGACAGGACGAAGTACAGGCCCCACACATTATACACTTTGTGGCTTCCTGAATTTGCTCCAGCTCCTCCGGAGTCTGTAGTCTTTCTTCTTTTGTCACCGAACCATTTTTCACAATTAAGTACGGACTTACCTTCTCGTCCTGCGCAAAAAACGATTCCAGCTCAGCCACCAGGTCTTTTACGACCGGAAAGCCCGGTAGCGGGGAAACTTTTATCCTTGTCTCCTTTTCGGAGACTAAATCAATCAAATGAGTTTTACAGGCTAACCGGTTTTCCCCGTTAATCAACATGGCGCAAGACCCACAGGACCCGTGTCCGCAGGAGTGGCGAAAGGTTAGGCTTCCCTCTTTTTCTTCTTTCAGCCTTTTCAAGGAGTCGAGTACGGTCAATTCCTCCAGATCACCTTGATCTACGGGTAAAGAAAACTCCTGATAGAAATTCCCTTCTTTCTTTTCCGGGTTATATCTATTAACTTCAAAAACTATCTCCACAATTATCGCCTCTTTCTTAATTTCGGTTTTTAAACGTCGACCTTCCTGTACCGGTGCTTTATCTCGCCGCTCGAGCCTCTGTACAGGAACGAATGCTGTAACCAATCCGAATCATTTCGATCAGGATAGTCAGTTCTAAAATGAGCTCCCCGACTTTCTTCTCTGGCAAGCGCCGCTTCGACAATAACTTCCGAGTACTCCAGCATATTACCCAGCTCCAGAGCCATTTTTAGCTCGGTATTGAATTTCCGACTCTTGTCATTAACGGTCAATTTTTCTTTATAATCTTCCTGTAGCTGGTTAATTTGGTTCAACGCCTCTCTCAGGTCGTCCCGAGACCGGAAAACCCCACATTTCTCCGTCATGGTTTTCTTCAATCGGTCACGTAATACGTGACTTTTGACAGATCCCTCTTTCCCCAATAAAGACTCGATTCTGGAACCGTATTTGCTCACATCCGCTTTACCCACCTCCGCCCCAGCAGAATTATTTGCTTGTTGGGCTGCAAATCGGCCGGCCCTTTTGCCAAATGTCACTGCTTCCAACAAAGAGTTCGTTCCCAGTCTGTTTGCTCCGTGGACACTCACACAGGCTACTTCACCCGCTGCGTACAGATTTTTCCAGGTAACGCTTTTTTCCTTACTCTGGACTCGAGCCTTGGTGTCGGTCGGTATTCCACCCATGCAGTAGTGTGCCATCGGCTGAACCGGTATTGGTCGCTCTACCGGATCGACTTTGGCAAAGTCCAAAGCAAGTTCTCTTATTGTCGGTAACTTTTGTTCTATCTTTTTTCTGGAAAGGTGGGTCAGATCCAGATGGAGATAATTTTCTCCGTTTATCCCTCTTCCCTCGTTAATTTCCCGTTGCATCCCCTTTACTACCCGATCCCGCGACGCAAGCTCCATATCTTCGGGCTCGTACCTTTCCATAAACCGTTCTCCCCTGTCGTTTTTGAGGTAACCTCCTTCACCACGAGCCGCTTCGGTAATCAGGATCCCCTTATCTTTTAAACCGGTCGGGTGAAACTGGATAAATTCCATATCTTCCAGGGGTATTCCATTCCTTAAGGCTATAGCCAGTCCGTCCCCAGTACTTGCCGCTCCACTACTGGTTAACTCGTAAGCCTGGCTCGGACCTCCGGTGGCAAGGATTATTGCTCCTGCCCGAAAAATAACGATTTCGCCAGTTTTGATGTCGTAAGCCACCAACCCCGATACGGAATGTTCTTCGGTTAGCAGGTCCAGAACGAAGAATTCGTCGTAAAAGGATGTTCCTCGCTTGACGTTTTCACCGTAAAGAGCATAAACTATTGCATGTCCCGTTCGATCCGCGGCATAAAGTGCTCGGGGAAGACTGTGCCCGCCAAAAGGTCTTTGGTCAAGAGACCCTCCCTCGGTCCTGCTGAACGGAACCCCCATATGTTCTAGCTCAATTACATTCTCGGTAGCGTTCCGTGTCAGGACCTCGCCGGCATCTCTATCGACGAGACCAGCTCCGCCCTTAACGGTGTCCTTTAGATGCTTCTTCCAACTGTCGTCCCCGTTATCACCGGTATTTCCCAGTGAAGCAGCTATCCCCCCCTGAGCAGAAACCGAATGAGACCGAAGAGTTCTAACCTTGGATATCACGCCCAGATTATCTACGTGCTTATCCGCTTCTATCGCGGCACGGAGACCGGCCGCCCCGCCACCAACTATCAACAACTTGTGCTCTATAGTTTTCATTTGACCTCCCTTAGCAATATTTTTCCACCACTATGGCAATACTTTCGAGTCAAGTACGTTCTTATCGACTATCCGGCCTTCGGCCATATAGTAGTCCCGCTGTGCCAATTCTGCGGCCAATTGGAAATTTTGTTCTACAAACAATATCGAAACACCCGAATCGTATATCTTCTTCACCTTCTGGGAAAATTCGATAGCGATTTCTTGGGCCAAACCGAGGGAAAACTCGTCCAGCAGTAAAAGTTCCGGGTTGGTCATTAATGCCTTTCCCAGGGCCAACATGTGCCTTTCGCCTCCGCTTAACTTGGTAGCTTCTTGTCCGCCTTTTTCCTTCAATAAAGGAAAAAGATCAAATGCTGGCTCCAGCCTCTCAACCTCTTCCGGATAAAGGAATTTCCCCAGCTCAAGATTCTCTCGGACGCTCATCTGCGGGAAAAGTTGAGATTCCGAAGGGCAATAACTCAACCCTAGTTTAACTCGATCGTGAGGAGGGAGTTCGGCCAAACTTCTCCCCTTGAAGTTCAACTTATCAGCCACAGTTTTTTCCAGTCCCGCCAAAGACCTGAGAGTCATAGTTTTTCCGGACCCGTTCTCCCCCAGGAGAGCGACGATCTCTCTTTCGGAGACTTTAATATTTATATCGGTCAAAATCTGACTCTGGTCAACCCTAAGCCCCAGACCCTCAACTCTTAGCAGTTCTTCCATTTGGTATAGTAATCCTCCCGGATTCCATATATACTAACCTATCGGCCACGTTTGCCACGGAAGCGATGTTATGCTCTACAAGAACCACTGTAAGGCCTTCAGAGTTTAAAAATCTTAAGAGCTCTGCCAGCTCCCGGAGATCATAAGAGTGAGTGCCACTAAAAGGCTCGTCCAACAATAGCAACTTCGGATTAGTTGCAATGGCTATTGCCAGCTCCAACCTCCGACTGTAACCGTAAGATAGGTTTTGGGCTAAAAAATCCGAATATTTTTGTAGTTCTGTAACGTTTAAAACCCATTCTACAGGAGAGTCACCCTCTGTGTTCAGTTCTTCGCCCTCCTCTCGAATAGCCGTAAAGGTCCCCTTGTCACCGGCGGAATAGGTAGCGGTAATTACGTTATCTCGGACGGTCAATCCGGGGAAAACTCTGCTCCCCTGAAAAGTCCTGGTTATTCCCGCTTCGACCCTTTTGTGTACTGGCCAGCTTGAAATGTTTTTCCCCTCAAAGTAAACCGCTCCCGAAGTAGGCGAGATGAAACCGCTTATCAAATTGAAAAGGGTGGTCTTACCCGCCCCATTAGGACCAACAAGGCCAATGATATCTCCTTTTTTGATTGTTAGATTAACTTGGCTTACGGCCCTGAGCCCACCAAAATCTCTCGTTAAATTATCCGTACGCAGTAACTCTTCCATAGAAAATCAAACCGTTTCCTCCCTTTCACCGCCATTACCCACTTCTCCTTCCTTTTTAACCCCTCCCACTTTTACGTATTTATCGGGTAGCACTTTTTCTAGAATTCTCTTCCCCATACCGATCAGTCCCCCGGGCATATAAAGCAAGGAGACTATCAATATTCCGCTAAAAACGATCTGGGACAGGTAAGAGTTGAAGTAATGAGTTAACTCTTCAACCCCATTTAGAAGTGTCGCGCCAAGCACGGGACCAAACAAGCTCCCCAGGCCACCGATCCTATTCATCATAAGAAACCTGAAAGAAGTTACAAAATCAAACAAGTTCGGATGTAAAAAGGCTACGTAATGGGCGTACAGAGCACCCCCCAAGCCTGCTACGGAAGCACTTAAGCCAAACGTCAATATTTTATACTTCCTGGTCGGTATCCCAATTGATTTTGCCAGCCCCTCGTCCTCCCTGATGGCCTTGATCGATCGACCAAACCAGGAACTCAAAATCCTTTGCTTTAACCATAAAATTATACACAAAACGATTACGACTAAAATATAGTAAGTTTGCTTACTGAGAAACGGGTTAAACTTTAGCCCTTCGATTCCGGGAAGCTTCAACGCAAGGATCGGTACCCCCGAGATACCGCTCGCCCCTCCTGTAATGAAATCCAGGTTCGTAAACAGGATCGTAAAAATAATTGTCGTTATAAAAGTAAAAGAAGTCCAGTGGCGACCGGCCCTTACACCGATGAGACCGACAATTAGCCCAGTAAGCCCACTTATTACTAACCCTCCGGCCAGCCCGAGAAGAACGAAATCACCGAAATTCATTGTTAATACCGCCGAGGCGTAAGCTCCAACCCCAAAGAAGGCACCCTGAGCCAGTGAGGGCGAGCCCACGTAACCGTAAAGTAAATCCAGGCTGGTAACGGCAACAGATGCTATTCCTATCATAACCGCCAGGTGAAATAAATAGGAGGGTAGGTTTACGAACAAAGGCACGACCAATCCCACCAAAAACAGAATTCTGGTTAGCCTTGCTTTACCAGGCAACCTAAAGTGGATTTTCCTTTTATCGCTCCGTCTAATTCTTCTCCTTTCTTCCGGACCCAGGACTTCCGGTCTAAATAGCATTACAAGAATTAAAAGGGCAAACGGAATTAAATTGCTGAATTTCCCCAAAAAGTAAACTGAAGTCAGGGACTCCACCACGCCTATGATCGCCGCCAGGCCAATAACCCCCGGGATTGATCCCATGGCAATCCTCGAAATTACGAAGGCCTTAAGCACAGGAAATCTCCCCGTGAACGGGGTAAAAGTATAAACGGGAGCTGTCAGGAATCCAGTCAAACCTGCGAGCGAACCAGCCACGGCGAAAGCAATAGAGGTCGTTTTTGTAAAATTGATCCCTACCAAAGAGGCGGCCTCCTGATTTTGAGAAACTGCCCGAAGTCCCTTTCCCCACCTCGACTTCTGCAATAAATACCAGACGAGTGCCGCCAAAAAGATCGCGATCAAAATTACGAAAAGTTTGTGAGAAAAAATCGAGGCCGACCCGACCTGAATCATCCGAGGAAGGATTGGCGAGGAAATCGTTTTTGCCCGTTCCCCGTAGATCATTGCCGTTAGACTCTGAACGATAATCAGGAGGCTGACCGCCCCCAGGAAGGTCGGGGCTATTCCGTATTCCCGTAACTTCCGATAAACGAATGTACCAAATATGATGCTAATGACAGCCGTCAGCGGAATTACGAAAATAGGGGCTAAAAAATAACTAAACCCCAGCCTTTCTACCACTGTATAAGTCAGGTAAGCCCCGACCGTGAATAGGCCACCTTGAGCTACGTCCCCAACATCCAGCACTCCGAATACGATGGAGACACCCAGAGCGAGAAGACCGTAATAACTCCCAAGAAACAGTCCGTCCAGGACAAACTTCGGGAGAATCCCCCACTCAATCATACATACTGCCTACTAGGAGCAAAGGGGGCCGAGCAAGTCCTCACCGTATCCCCGATCCTTTAACAGATAATGTTTCTGGCCTTTAAATGTACCTACTCCAAGTCGGATGTTGAACTGACCACAACTCAAGAAGCCGTAATTTCCGTAAGGAGTTTTCATCACGGGACCGGGTTCCGAGGAAGAACTCGGCGGTAAGAGGTAAGAAATTGCCTCTTGCGGTAGAGATTGACGGCGATCAAGCGATAAAACCTCTTCCTTGCCTCGTCTCTCGATCATTCCTTCTATCGCCTGTTTGAGTATGTACATGCTCCCCCATCCCCAGCTACCGGAAGGAGGAGAAACCGGAGGATGGCCATATTTTTTAACAAAAGCCGCCTCCATCTCCTTAGCCTGACTCGGAGTACGGCCTCCTTTAAAGCCTCTCTCGTAATCCTCGCTTTCGTAATGCACGGCGTAAATTATTCCGTCGCCCATACCTTTCTCCAGTACCTGCCTCTCGAAATCCACCGACCCGTTCGGCGTCTGCCCCGTGTAAAACCCGAACTCATCCTTATCAATCCCTCTCCGGTCGAACTGCCGGACAACGGAAATTATGTCCGCCGGTATGCCGGTTCCCATAATAACTCCATCGGCGGAAGAATTTAACGCCTTCGTCAACAAAGGAGAGAAATCGGTTTGAAAGGGTGTATAATAATCTACTCCAACAACCTCTCCTCCGTTCGTTCTCTCCAGTAGTTTCCGTACCACGTCTTCATAAATTCTCCCCTGCTGGTTATTTGGTACGAACAGATAAAGCTGTTTATCCTCTCTCTCCTCCATCAGGTATTTAATGACAGGGGCCATCTGCAAAATCGTCCGGGTTCCGTATCTAATCGACAGAGGATATTTACTGTGATTCTCCGTAAAGCTGGCAACAGTTCCAAAAAATACCTGAGGAATTTTCGCCGCACCGAATATAGGCTGAGTAGCCATTCCATGAGTACCAATTAACGGTCCGAGAGCAAAACCAATATCTCCTCGATTAACCAGCCTTCGAGCAGCCTTTGAAGCTCCGGTCTGGGAAGTTTTGCCATCTTTAACGACTAATTCCAGCTTTATTTCTCCCCCGATTCCCCCTCCATCATTTATTCGATTAACCGCTAACCTGGCACCTTTCTCGATCGTCTTCCCCACAGGAGCATTAGGGCCGGTGAGGGAAAATATCCCCCCGACTTTCAGCGGGCCGGAAGCAGTCCGGGCACTATTTGACAAAGCAAAAGGGAGAGAAAGTGACAATAATGAACCGCCGGTAAATTTGAGAAACCTTCTTCTGGTTAGGCTTTTATCCTTATCTCGAGAGCTTTCACTTAGCACATTTATCACTCCTTTCCTTATAGGATATTGAATTTCGAAGAATACCCACCCTGTGGGCGGGGATAGAAAAATTCAAACGATTTCTTTATTCCTCTACTTTAAATGCATATCGAAAGTGATAACCCTGGGGGTGGGAGTTCCAGTTCAAAAACGGCCGACGGTATATGAATGGAACCTCGAATGCTTCCTTAGCAAAATTCCATTGTTTTTCGATTGTCGGGTAGATATCTATGATGTGCCAGCCAGGGCTCCCAGTGGCCTTAAGCTTCCCTTCAACTATTCCCGGAATATCGCCTCCGCAAACGTAACCTATATAAGAGTTATCGTATAGAATAGTGGCCTGGTTCCAGGTTTCATTCCACCCTACACCTTGTCCATTTATAGTAATCTGCGTACCAACTGGGCCACTTGTTGGTTTCAACTCGTCAAAAACAGGAAGAACGATTACGGACGTCGTCGCCACTTTTTCTCCATCAATGACCGCGTGAATCGGCTGAGGACCGCCCTGGACCGACTCCGGTGCCGGGGTGATTTCGGTAGTTAATTTACCATTAGCCCCAACAGTGGAATTTTTAGTCAACACGGTCGTCTCCGTATACTCCTCATTTTTTCTTACGTCCTCGCGTAAATCGTTTCCTTCTATGAGCGACCAGGTTAGTTTGACCTGAGCCCCCGGAGGAAACCCAAATCCTTCCACCGTGACGGAATCATTGACCGGAATTGCCCGCTCACGCGTAGTCAGAAATGCACCATCTTCAGGCTTGGGGTTACCATTTTCCCGGAGTACCTGATCCGGAATTTGCTCATCTATCGGGGGTGGTAATTCGGGCTGACCTTCGGTCAGTTCAAAAGTCCAGGATAGATCTACTGTCCCCGGCATTGAAGTCAAACCGATGTGAGATTGACGGTAAGATCCAGTGTTGCCAAACGGGCACCGCTCCACATCAATTACGTGAGGACCCGGCCTGCCTGTCGCCGGAATGTTTATTTTGGCAGTTCCGTTTGGGGTTACAGGACTGATCATCCCTGTATGCTTATTATCGTAATAAATATGATAAACCGAATTGTCCACTGAACGGGGAACCGGAAGTGGTAGACCGCGTGCCGTGATGGTTATTGGAGACCCTAACGGCCCTGAGTCCGGCTCAACAGAGAAACTGGGAACTACCAGAATTCTTACTTTATTGATCCTCTTATCTTCGCTGATAAGATAAATATCATGCGAAGCGCCGTAGTCTTCCGGTACTTCAATATTCGCAAGGAATTTCCCTTGCTCACCTGTTTCCACCGATTCGAGGATCTTCTGCCTTTCCTCGTGTTGAAACCCAAGAAACTTTCCCCATAAAACACCATCCGAATTCCTTTCTACGTCCCAATCTGCTTCGTAAGAACGCCACAATAACTGGAACTCGCTTTCTGGTGGCAAGCCTTCTCCTCGAACTTCCACCTCTTCACCTACATTAGCTTCTTCTGGGGTTAAACTTAACTCCCCCTGAAAACCTTCCTCGGGAGTTGGCATTTCGTTTAGATCTCTAATAATCCCCTCTTCGCTTCCTTTAACTTTTGTCATTTTTGCCTCCTCCTTTCACAAATAAAATAAGGGGGCCAATTTCTGACCCCCTTATCTTACCGAATATCGGTACCGATCGTAAAGCAAATAACAATAAAATCTATCTTTCCTCTATGGTCAAAGCACGAGGGAAGGTTTCTACGTTTTTGTCCCCAAACATCTCTAGCTTGCCCGTTCGGCCTTCCTTGTCCTTGGCCGTTATCGAATAAGTCATTTTACCCGTTGAAGCACCAGGTGAAATCTTCCAGCTTCCTGACCAGAAATACACCTTGGGTTTTTCGTCTGGCGGATGAGCGCCATGGTGCATGTCTATCTTTTTACCGTTCTCCAACTCTACCTGTAACTTCAGCCCTCGTTTCTGGATTTCCGCGTGATCATTAATCTTCTTACCCGTTTTCCCGCTAAAGGTGACGGCGTGCCAGACGATCGTTTCGCCCTTCTTGAACGTGCTGGATAGCTCACACGGTGCCCCGGTACCTTGAACGACACCGCCACCGCCTTTAACTACTTCGTTCACTATTACGTAATCCTGTCCTTCTGCTGCAGCGGCCTCGAAGTTTGTAACCGCGAGAGAGCTGAAAGCAATTCCACCGACAGTCGCAGCGGCGCTCTTGATAAAGTCCCGGCGATTTAGATTGTCCAGAAGACTTCCCTCTTCTTCAGTTGTTTCAATTTCTTTGACCTCTTCGCTCATGTTGAATACCCCCATTATTGGTTAATGAGAAAATTGATTTTATTAATGACTTATCTCTAATTTAACGCCTCTAACTCACTTACAACGCTAATAGTGCTGGTGAATTAAAGCTTTTAAACCACCTCCAATCACGACTTGACCTCTAATAATTCAGGAACTAACCACTATATCTTGACCAAATATCGCTCTTAAATCCCTAACGGACCTACGGGCGCGCTCGCTGAGACCCGGATCGTCGTACTTATGCGGATATAGATTATCAAAGTCCGACCTGGTTGGTTTTCCTAAAACGTTCACTAATTCTTGTTTAACTTGAGAATAACGGGACCTTATTTCAGCCAGAGTCTCTTCATCTTCCTGCCACTCGTAATAATCCGGCTCTTCCTCCCCGTGAAAATACGATTCTTCCGCCCTCAATCTATTCTCGTGAGTTTTTTCTCGAATCACCGGGTGGGGCTCAATGACAAGCTGGTGCAGCCATTCTCCCGCTTTCTTCCAGGTATTCGCACGGTCGGGTCCGTAAGGCACAATACGATCTTCTTCTTCCGAACTCCTCACCAGGTGAACTTCAGGTAGAACTATTTCTTCCTTCTCTTTCACTTCGTTATCCTCTCCGTACTCAACTACCAGCCGGAGTTCCAATAGCTGTTCAACGGTCTGATCCTCTAACCCACCATCTTCCTCAACTGTCCGGGTTTCAACCAATATCCGCTCAATTTGTTTTTCACCAGTATTCATGATACCTCTTTTCGTCATTCAATATAGGGAAAACAATAAACTCGCTAACCTGCTCGCAATCTCCCTAATATTTGCGTCGACCACCAGGCCGACTTTCAATCAACAACTCCATCCTAGAAAATTATAACAATTGTAATTATTATAACATTCTCAAGGTTCATTTCAATGCCACCGTTATTCCCGGTTCCAAACCGCCTGTACCGGTCTTCTAACTACACAACTAAACTGGACTAATATGCAAAAATAATTCACCTCCTCGGGAGTTTGGGTTCAATTACCTTGTGAAAGTACTTACTTATTACTTAGCATTAGTTGGTGAATGTTGTTAGAATGGTAGTATATTAACGTCGTTAGCTCAGGATGACAAACGTAAAGTATTTCGGTTCCAAATCAGGTGATTTATAATCAGATGAAGAAAGAACAGGTCGAGGAGAAACTTAGCGGCGAAAAGGCGAAGAATACACCAAAGCAGCCCTGCGAGGTCGCTCTCTGGCATATCCTTCCCTGTATAAGAGCCTGTCTTGCCCGAGAACTGGTCGAAATGGATCTTACCCAGCAAAGAGTCGCGGATATTCTTGGCATAACCCAGGCCGCCGTGTCCCAATATATAGGGGAAAAGAGAGGTAAATTCCGAACGGAAAATAATAACGTTTACAGGTCAATTAAGGAATTGGCCAGGGACCTGGAGAGGGACGAAGTGGCAGATATATCGGCAAGAATCTGCCAAATCTGCAGCCAGGTACAGGAAAATCCACAATTATTAAGGTTATGTGGGGTACCGGACAATAAGGCAAACAGGATAAATATCTGCTAACTTGGTGGCTAGAACAACTTAAGCAAACCAGATGCAGACAGGGTTTTTCCGTTCAGGATTATTTACCCCCCTGACTCAGTTCTTTCACCAAAATCGTACTTAATATTTCCGTTATTCCCCATCTGCCGCTTACCTGGCAACTGTTTTGACCTTAAAATCCTGAAAATACCCTAAATCCGGCAGCCAGGTTAGCGGTAGAAGGAGATAAATAATAAGATTAAGTCACCGTTCGTGAATTTCCGCCTAGTTTCCGTATGGTGCAATAACTGAATCTAACTAATTGGTTAACCCAGTTAAATTAGTTAAAGGACGAAGATTTATAGAGTAACCGTTGATAAGTAGTCGAATAATAAATATAATGTTTCAACTCGAAAGGGGTATATAAATGAAAAATACAAAATATAAGTCGGAGGTGAGTTCGGAAACCAGTAGTTATCTTTCGGATACCCGTATTTTCTGGCTCTGGTATAACTAAAGTTTAGGGACTCGCGAACTTTTAATTGGAGCGATCTCTAAACTGACGAGCACTATGGGTTAATGCCCATAGTTTTTTTATTTCCAAGCACTTATTAACTTACGAAATCTAAGGAGGTATAAGATGAACCGACAGTTCAGTAATCTCAAGGGTGATCGGGTTTGGCTCACCCGGAATTAACGAGCCAACGGAACCTTACTCTCTTTTAAGAAATTACCTCACCTCAACTGAAGTACAGGGTCCTCCCACCATCAAGCAGTTAAATTGGGAGATCTCCAATCCTTTCGAAATTTATCGTCGCCTAAATCCTCAATTCGAGCACAGTTTCATTCTGGAAAGCTCGGCCGGCCCTGAAGAACTGGCCGAATCCACTTTCATGGGGTACGATCCAGAGGTTATTCTGACTCTGTCCAACGGTACATTTAAAGAAAACGGAAAACCAGTGCTGGAAACCGGGGACCCACTCCATCACTTAAAACGCCTGGAGAGCAACCTGGAAGGGTTCGCCCCGGACAGTTTTACCAATTATTTCGGTGGACTAGTTGGATACACGAGCTACGATTTCGTCCGATATCTGGAAGATTTTCCTCCACCGGACGGCGAGAGGAGTTTTCCCGACCTCCAGCTGGGTCTATTTACGGACGGCATAATCCACGACAGAAATCGAGGCAAACTTACCTACTTTTCCTACGACGAGGACAGGTCACAAGAGTTAAGAAAATTAATCCATTCCATAGAGCCAGATAGGAAATCGGATCTTCGCCTAAAAGGTCTTGAATCGGACTTCTGCAAGTCGGACTTTTGCTCCAGCGTCACCAAAGCCAAGGACTATATTCGTAAAGGAGACATATACCAGACAGTCCTCTCGCGGGAACTTACCGGAAGGTTCGAAGGTGATCCGCTCACCGCTTATAAAAAACTCCGAGAAATAAATCCTTCTCCGTATATGTACCACCTGAAGTTCGGAAATACCCGGGTCATCGGCTCCAGCCCCGAGGAACTCGTATCCGTGTCCGACGGCGAAATAAGCACTTATCCAATAGCGGGGACTCGGTCTCTGGGTGATACGCGAAGGGAAAGAGAAAAATTACGAACCGAACTTATCACGGACGATAAAGAACGAGCCGAACATAACATGCTGGTCGATCTGGCAAGGAATGACGTAGGCAGGGTTGCAGAATACGGTACCGTAGACGTACCCGAATACATGGAAGTAAAAAAGTTTAGCCACGTCCAGCATATAGTTTCCCAAGTCACTGGTAAGCTGGCCCGGGGAAAGAAGAATTTCGATGCCTTCGCCTCGCTGTTTCCCGCGGGAACCGTTTCGGGAGCGCCAAAAATAAGGGCAATGGAACTGATTGACGAACTCGAAATCAACCCCAGGGGGCCGTATGCCGGCGCAGTCGGCTATCTTTCTTTCACCGGAGACCTGGATTCCTGTATTACAATTCGGAGCCTGTTCACGAAAGGAAGTCAAATCTCCCTCAGGGCCGGCGCCGGTATCGTTGCTGATTCCAAACCCGAAAAGGAATGGGAAGAAATCAACCACAAATTAGGAGCTCTTAGAGAAGTAGTTTCATCCGGAGGGAGGAACAATGCAAACCACTAACATTTCAGAAGAAAAATTGGTTATTATAGACAATTACGACTCATTTACCTATAACCTGGTCCAGTATCTGGGAGAGCTGGATCTCGACCCTCTGGTATTTAGAAACGACGAGATCGAGCTAGTGGAGTTAGAGGAATTGCAACCGGCATCGCTGATTATTTCGCCCGGGCCGGGAACCCCCGAAGATTCTCGCTACTTCGGATTATCTTTAACAGTTCTAAAGCAGTTATCACCTGCGATTCCCACCCTCGGGGTATGCCTGGGTCATCAGGGTATAGCAATAGCTTACGGGGGGAATATAATCGGGGCACCGAGGCTATTCCACGGAAAAACCAGCAAAATCCACCACAATCAAACGGGTATCTTCAAAGGAATCCCGGACCCGATCACCGCCGCTCGATACCACTCGCTCGTCGTCGATCCCGATTCGCTTCCGAGGAAATTGGAAGTAACCGCAAGGGCGCCAAACGGCCAAATAATGGGAATGCGTCACGTGAACTATCCAATTTACGGAGTACAATTCCATCCCGAATCCATCCTTTCCCAACACGGAAAAGCTATTCTCAAAAACTTCTTGAGCTTATCCAGGAGTGATGACCAATGACTTTAATGGAAGAAGCGATAGAACAGGTAACTGACAGTCAAGACCTCGACCAGAATCTCGCCCGAGGCGCTATGAACGAGTTGATGAACGGAGAAAGTTCGGAAACCAATATAGGAGCGCTACTTGCGGGAATGAGAGCTAAGGGAGAATCCGTCGAAGAAATTGCAGCTTTCGCAAACGTAATGAGGGAAAAGAGCATCCAAATTAATCCGGATATAACCAAGGAACTTGTCGATATGTGCGGTACGGGGGGCTCGGAAGTAAAAACATTTAACATATCTACCATCAGTGCCTTCGTTGTAGCCGGGGCGGGATTTCCCGTGGCAAAGCATGGGAATAGATCCAACACAAGTCAGAGCGGTAGCGCCGATCTGTTAGAAGCTTTAGGAGTCAACCTGGATACAGGCCCGGAACAAGTAGAAAGGGCAATAGAACGAGTGGGTATAGGCTTCCTTTACGCTCCCAACTTGCATCCCGCCATGAAGCACGCCGCAAAACCGAGAAGTGATATTGGCATAAGAACGGTATTTAACCTGCTGGGGCCCCTTACTAACCCGGCCTCCGCTTCACGCCAATTATTGGGGGTTTACGACGCCGGCCTCGTAGATAAACTACCTGCCGTACTGAAAAAACTCGGAGTAAACCGGGCTCTCGTAGTTCACGGGTTAACAGGTATCGACGAAATATCCACGGTTGGAAAAACCTACGTCGGGGAGCTGGACCACGGAAATATCAACCACTATCGAATAGGGCCCCGTGATTTCGATCTACCGGAGGCGAACCCGGAAGACATTAGGGACCTGTCTCCAACGGAGAGTGCCCGATTAGCGATAGGAATTCTGACCGGAGAAATCACTGGTCCTCCCCGAGACATAGTCCTGCTCAATGCCGGAGCCGGAATTTACGTCGCCGGGGGCGGAAACTCCCTGCATGAAGGACTCGAACTTGCCCGAGAGTCAATTGATTCAGGAGAAGCTTACAGGAAAGCCAACAAACTGGTAGAGGTAACGGGAACCGTGGAAGACCTTAGAGAAGTCAAAAATCACCTGCCCGAGGAAACGCCGTTATGAGTGATATCCTCGGTAAGTTATCAAAATCGGCCCACAAACGGGTAAGAAAGGGTTACTACGATATCGCCACCCGGGGAAACCGAACAACAGACTCTTTTAGAAGACGAATTAAAACTCATACCACCGAACCAGTCATCGGAGAGATAAAACCGGGTTCGCCAACCCAGGGAAAATTATTCGAAGGCGAATTCGACCCCGAAAAACTCGGCAGGAGCTATTCAAACGGTGGAGTCATTGGTTTTTCAGTCCTAACCGACTCCGACCATTTCTTCGGTTCCCTCGATAATCTACGTCGGGTGTCGAAACTCGGAAAGCCCGTTTTAATGAAAGATTTCGTCGTCGATTACACTCAGATCGATGCCGGGAAAACCCTCGGGGCGGACGCGATGCTAATGATTTACAGATTATTCACCCGCGGGATCCCCAATTTCAAACTCTCGGAAGGAATAAATCACGCGCACCAGCTGGACATGGAGGTGCTGCTGGAGACAAATGATCGGGGGGAGTACGAAGCAGCATTGCAAACGGACGCCGACATGATAGGAATTAACAACAGGGATCTCCGCAGCCTTAAAGTAGACCTCTCAACCACGCAGACAATTCTGGCAAATTCGTCCAAGGACCGGATAGTTTGGTCCTTGAGCGGGATATCCAGTCGATCCGACGTCGACTATCTAAAAAGAGCCGGGGCGGACGCCTTTCTGGTAGGGACTTCTCTGGCAAAGGCCAATAATAGGGAGAGTTTCATCCAAACCCTGACGGGTGGTTCCGATGGTTAAAGTAAAGATTTGCGGCAACAGGAGCACGAGGGACCTAAACGCGGCTAGAGGTGCGGCCGGAGTCGGATTTATCGTTTCCACGCCCGAATCGTCAAGAAATATTAAAGTCACAACGGCCACGCGACTAATCGAAGAGGTCCGACCGTTTACGAGTACCGTACTGGTCACAACGGAAACAGACCAAAAGGTTCTAGGCGAACTATCCAGAACAAAAACTGATTACCTGCAACTCCACTCGTCCTTAACCGGCGCCCGAATTGAAGAGATAGCTAATTTCGTTTCCGATAATACGAAACTAATTGCCCTCCTGAAAGTTGATAGATCAACCGAGAAATTGAAGAGTCGGGCCCGGGACCTTGCGAGTTCACCCGCAGAAGCCATTTTGCTGGATAGCGCTCAAGACGGACAAGCCGGGGGGACGGGTAAAGTTCACGACTGGGAAGTCAGTCGAACGATAAGAGATGCGATTTATCCGGCGCCGGTAATTCTAGCCGGTGGTCTCAACCCGGAAAATGTCGGTGAAGCAATAAGAAAGGTCCGTCCCTACGCGGTTGACGTAGCCACGGGCGTAGAAAAAGCTGACCATAAATCGGACCAGAAAGCAAAACGTTTCCTGGAAGAGGTGAATAGAAGTGAAGTTAAGTAAATACCCCAAATCTGGTAATTACGGAAGTTTTGGCGGCCGTTACGTACCGGAAATTCTTCATCCCGCTCTAAAAGAACTAGAGAAGGCCTACGAGAATTACAGGGATAATAAAGATTTCAACGAGGAACTCGAAGAATACAACAAAGATTACGGCGGTCGACCTTCGCCACTTTACTACGCTAACCGGCTAACCGAAGCCGGAGGTGGCGCAAAAATCTACCTGAAAAGAGAAGATCTGATACACGGCGGAGCTCACAAGTTCAACAACGTTATGGGCCAGGCGTTACTGGCAAAAAGAATGGGGAAAGAAAGGTTGATCTGTGAAACGGGAGCCGGTCAACACGGTGTGGCAACGGCACTTGCCGGGGCGGTGCTTGGGCTGAAGACGGAAGTTTATATGGGGAAAACAGATGTTGAAAGGCAGAAACCCAACGTATTTCGAATGGAGTTGATGGGAGCGGAAGTACACGAAGTAGAGAAGGGTAGCGAAACCTTGAAGGAAGCGATAAACGAAGCTCTCCGCGATTGGTCGGGAAACGTGGACAATACCCATTATTTAATAGGCTCCGTAGTCGGTCCACACCCCTACCCAATGATCGTCCGGGACTTCCAGAGAGTTATAGGTGACGAGATAAAAAAGCAATTAAAGGAAAAAGAGGAGGATTCCCCCGATCACCTGATAGCGTGCGTGGGGGGTGGAAGCAATGCTATAGGTACATTTTATCCCTTCGTGGACGATAAAACCGTAGAGCTAACCGGAGTCGAAGCGGGAGGAAGCACCGAAGGCAACGCCGCCAGCTTATCCGAGGGAACAAAGGGAGTTCTCCACGGGGCTCTATCATTCGTTCTTCAGGACAGTGGAGGCCAAATAAAGGAGACCCACTCGATCTCGGCCGGGCTGGATTACCCCGGGGTCGGGCCCGAACACGCTCTCTACAAAGAAGTCGGCCGAGCGAATTACGTTCAAGTCTCGGACGCCGACGCATTAGAGGGTTTCCGTAACTTAGCCCGTATAGAAGGTATAATCCCGGCTCTGGAACCAGCCCACGCTATTAGAGCCGGGACGGAAATAGCATCGACCATGAAACCAGATAAGATAGTCGTAATAACTCTTTCCGGAAGAGGGGACAAGGATCTAAATACGGTCAGGGAAAGATTAACATGAGCAAAATAGCTTCCAAGATAATCGAACCAAGCAGAGAAAGCGGCGGAGCATTCATTCCCTATTTAATGGCCGGAGATCCGTCTCCCGACAGGTCTTTGGACTACATCCGTGCACTGGCCGCCGGCGGGGCCGATCTTATCGAACTCGGCGTACCTTTCTCGGACCCTGTTGCCGACGGTTCCGCGATACAGGCAGCAGGCAAGAGAGCTCTCGAATCCACCAACAACCTGGATGAAGTATTTAATCTAGTTCGGAAGGTAAAAGAAAACGTCGAAATTCCCGTAATACTCATGAGCTACCTAAATCCTATCTTCCAGTACGGCAAACCGGATTTTTTCGAAGAGTCCGGGCGAACAGGGGTAAGTGGAGTAATACTCCCGGACCTTCCGCCCGAAGAGGGGGAAGACTTCCTGAAGGTCGCAAAAAACTATTCAGTAGACGTACCTTTGCTGGCGACTCCGGCGACGACAGAGAAGAGATTGGCCCGGATATCGGAGATCGCCACCGGGTTCCTATACCTGGTAGCGCGTCCAGGCACGACCGGAGCAAAAAATTCGGTCGAAGAACTAACGACAAAAACGATTAAAAAAGTAAAGCCCCAGTTACCTGAAAAACTTCCGGTCTGCGTCGGTTTCGGTCTTTCTACACCCGAACAGGTTAGTCGGGTTATCAGTGCGGGAGCGGACGGAGCGATAGTCGGATCTGCCATCGTGGAGAAAGTGAGTAACGGAGAGAAACCAGAAGCCGTAGAGCGGTTCGTGAGAGATCTGAAGGAGGCAACGAAAGGATAACCTACCACGATGTAAACGATCCTCCGTTTACTTTATACTTATGAACTGGATTAACGATCTCCAGGTCTCTCAGTTCATCACTCACTTTGGGAAAGTTCTAACCGGGGTCTCGACCTTCAAATACTTTCGAACTCCTCGTCAGGAATATTATAGGAGTGTTCTTCCGCGGGGAATACGCCTTCCTTGACCTCACTTTTATACTGCTGGAAAGCCTCTACCATATCTTCGCCCAGGTTAGCATAACGCTTGACGAATTTTGGCTTGAACAGATCGAACAGGCCAAGTATATCATGGACTATGAGAAGTTCTCCGTCAGTAGATTCTCCAGCCCCGATCCCGTAAATTGGAACTTCGACTTCCCCATATATTAATTCCGTTACTCGGGAAGGCACGGCTTCCAGGAGTATGGCAAAGGCACCTGCACCTTCCAGTGCTTTGGCGTCTTCGATTAGCTCTCTGGCCGTTTCGGCGTCCCTGCCCTGGCTTTTGTAGCCACCTAACTGGGCTGCGGATTGGGGAGTCATACCTATATGCCCTACGACGGGTATTCCCGCGTCCACTATTGCCTCTACCCTTGGGGTCATGCGCTTACCGCCCTCTAACTTCACGCAGTCGGCGCCGCATTCACCCATTAACCTTCCTGCACTTTCTATTGCCTTTTCGCTGGAAGGCTGGTAACTCATGTAGGGCATATCTCCTACTACGAACGTCTTGTCGGTGGCCCTAGTTACTGCCTTAGTCATTACAGCCATCTCGTCCATAGTGACGGGCAGAGTGGAATCGTAACCTAATAGAGTCATGCCGCCCGAATCACCAACAAGGATCATCTCTATACCCGCTTTCTCTTCGTACTGGGCGGTGGGATAATCGTAAGCGGTAAGCCAGGATATCTTTTCACCCCGGTCTTTCTTCTCGTAAAGATAGTTAATGTTTACCTCTTCTCGTTCTTCTGACATAGGTAAAACCTCCGGTTTTTTAGATTATTATTCTGTCAAGATCGTGTAGCATTACATGTAAAAGCCTGATTAACCAGGGAAAGAGAGCTGAGCTCAGTTCTTTCATCATTATATGAAAACGAGGCGGAAATTCATGAGCGGTAAGTTAATTTTTTTGGCCTGAAAGTTTCTTCTTTTGGTCTGAGCTAATATCATCTATTATTAAGCGGCAAAATATAAACAGCTATTACTGAAAAATCCTGGAATAAATAACGGTTAGAATCGAAACAGAGCATTTGCTTAAAGGGAGGCAAAAATGAAAGACAAGCTGGACTCTGTAGATCTAAAACTTATTATCGGTTATTCTATCGACTCAGAAAGGAAATCGAAGGAATTCTACGAAAAGTTCGTTGAATCCGGGAAAGGTCAGCTGGTTCCGAGAAGGTTCAAAAGTTTAATGGAGGACGAACAACTCCATAGAGAAAAACTGCTCTCGTTGCACGAGAAACTTTACGGGAACGAGAACTACGTAGTGCCCGAGAAAGGAACTTTACCTCCTCACGAGGACTTCGAAAACCTAAAGAACGTCGAAAACCTAATCGACGCACTGGATAAAGCAATTACCAACGAATACAACGCAATTAGAATATACGAGTACCTGGCCGATAATTACGACAAGGGTTCAGACTTATTTGGATACCTGGCAGCTATGGAACACGGACATTACGAATCCCTGAAAGAGGAAAAAAATCTTTACGAGAGAAACGCCGAAAACACTGACCAAGAAGGGTTATCGGAAGGTATTTGGAAGAGACTGGGATTCGAGGGAATGTAGAGGAAATGTAACCTGGAACGACCTGTAGGTCGGTCTCAAAGAGCCAAAATGTAATCACCTGACCGGGCTAATTAGTTTCTCAAGCCTATCACTGCGACTTTAGTCCCAACAGCAAGGCTACTTACTGGAACATTTTCCTATTAGGTTGGTTTACCGAAGATCATTAATTATCATTCTCCCGATTTAGTTTAAAAGCGGAGGGGCGCTAGTGTATGCGGGATTATCTGAACCGGT
>JBDGQU010000159.1:0-8547 GCA_042218715.1 Bipolaricaulia bacterium
TAAAAATGTCCACATGGACCTGAACCATGCGCGTCTGCCAGTTCCGCCACCTCGGCAATTTGACAGAAAAATTATATTCGGGGCGGCCGATTCAATCAAGTTACCAGGTGAACTCTGATTATCCGTTCCCCTTCGCTCGCCAGGTTAATCTTCACGTCGACCCTGTTCTCGGGTAGAATCTCTTCTATCCTGTCAGCCCATTCGATAGCTACCAGGCCCTCGGTCTCCAGTAGGTATTCGTCCAGTCCCGCCTCGACGAATTCTTCGCTTGATTGAATTCTGAACAAATCCAGATGAAACAGAAAGGACTCTCCTTCGTATTTCCGGAGAAGGACGTAGGAAGGTGAGACTATAGTATCTTCAACACCCAGTGCATTCGCTAATCCCTTTACCAGAGTGGTCTTTCCCGCGGCAAGAGGTCCGAATAGGCAGAAGATCCCGGTTGAACCGTATTTACGAACTAGTTTCTTTCCGATTTCCCTGGTTTCTTTCGGGTTACCCGAAGTGTATTCTAGCAAGTTCTTACTCCCGTAGGGTTATCCCCTTTCGGTCGAGGTCGTCTTTTATCTCGCTCACCGATTCGTCCACTTCTTCGTCGCTAAGGGTTTTATCGGGGTCTCTAAACGTAATCTCGTAGGTCAAGCTTCTCTTACCTTCTTCGATTTGTTCTCCCTGGTAAATATCGTAAAGATATACCTTTTCTACTTTTGACCTATTGAGAATAACGTCTCTGATTTCACTTTCATTTATTGACTCGGGGACCGTCAAAGAAAGATCCCGTTTCGAAGCCGGAAACTTCGGGAGTGGCGAGTAGTTGTTTTCAAAACTGGCTAATTCAACTATATCGGCGAAGTTTAGCTCGGCCAGATAAACCCGTTCCGGAAGATCGTAACCTTCAACCAGGTCCGGGTGTAATTCCCCGGCAAAACCAACGGAGTCGCCATTGAGGATAAGTTCGGACTTACGCCCGGGGTGAAGGTAGTCCGGTCCTCCCGGGTCGAATTGACAACCTGAAATTCCCATAACCTCCAGGAAATCCTCTAGTGCCCCTTTGAGGTCCCAGAAATCGTAGCTCTCTTTCTGGTCCACGCCCTCGTATCTTCTACCTCCGAGAAATATCCCGAGTTTACTGGTCTCCCGGGGACCATTTTCTCCAGGTTGAAACGCATTGCCTATCTCGAATAGTCTTATTGAATCGGTTCCCTCTTGAAAGTTCCGCTCCGCGTGCCGGATTAGCCCAGAAGTTATTTCCGATCTTAAAGCTTTGCGTTTGTCACCCATCGGATTTTTCAAGTTTACGAGGTCCCCCTCCCTGAGCTCGTCGCCGGAGGAAAATCCGGGACTAAGGGCTTCGTAAAATCCCAATCCGGTGAGTACAGTCTTTGCTTTATTCGTAACCTTCTCTTTTTTTGAGGAAAACAGGTTGACCTTCCCCGATTCGGGAGGGGTTTCAGGGATTCTGTCGTACCCGTGTATCCGAGCGATTTCTTCTATCAAGTCCACTTCCCTCGTTAAATCGACTCTAAAGCTGGGTGGACTCGTGGAGAAGCTATCCTCCCCTGCTTTAGTCGCCGAAATTCCCAGTCCGGTTAAAATCCTCTCTATTTCGTCCATCTTAAGGTCTATTCCAATAATTTCTTCAGCTTTCTTCCTTCTTAGCTTTATTTCTTTCGGGTTGGGTGGCAAAGGATAGTTATCGGCTAATTCCGACCCGTGTGCAAATGCGTTTTGGTTTCCTAATATCTCCGTTACCCTTTCTATTGCTTTTTTAGTCTTTCCCGGGTCCATTCCCTTTTCGAACCTCTTCGAGGCGTCTGTAGTTAGTCCAAGTAGCTGGGCGGATTGACGTATTGTGGACCGATCAAAGCAAGCGGCTTCCAGCAGCACCTGATTGGTGTCGGACGTTACCTCGGTTAATTGCCCTCCCATTATACCTGCAAGAGCGATCGGGTCCGATTCGTCTGCTATTACCAGATTCTTCCGAGATAGATCTCTCGATTCCCCGTCCAGTGTGGTTAGACTTTCCCCTTTCTTCGCACGCCTTATCTTGATCTTTCGCCCGCTTATTCGATTTAGGTCGAACGGATGGAGAGGATGACCCAGCTCTAACATTGCGTAATTGGTTGCGTCTACTACGTTGTTTTTCGGTCGCAGGCCGGTCTTTGCTAATCGGTGTTGTAGCCTGGGCGGGGAAGACTTTATCTCTACATCAGTCAGGGACCTCGCACTGTATCTCGAGGTATCTTCCGGGTTCTCTATTTCGATATCGACTTCAGCAGGTGTATCGGGTTCAAATTGCGGATCGGGTGATTGTAACGATTTTCCCGTCAGTACCGAGAGTTCCCGTGCTATACCCTCGACGTTCAGCAGGTCCGGTCTATTGGAGGTTATCTCGAAATCAAGCACGAAATCGTCGTACTCTAGTTCTTCCAGTAGATTATCACCCGGAGAAGCCCAGGCTTCAGTTAAAATCCAAATACCGGTGGACTTGTCCTCCAGTCCCAGCTCTTCTTTGGAACACAACATAGCTTCTGACGTTTCACCTTTAAACTCTTGAGGCTCAATCCGATCTCCGTTGGGCAGTTTACCCGGAGCCGTGATTACGGGCACCAATGCCCCTTCGTATAGGTTACCGGCCGCCGTGATTGTGGAAACTGACTCAGTTCCTAGATCCACTTCGGCCAAAAAGAGGTTATCGGCTTCAGGGTGCAGGGAAAGTTCAGTTACCTCTCCCGCTATAAGGTCCGAGGGTGGTTGGACGTAACTTATGCTCTCGACCTCGGCTCCCGCCATTGTCAGAAGTTCAGCGTTTTCTTCAACGGATTGTTCCGATATCTTCAGATCAAGAAAATCAGCTAACCAGCGATAAGAAATTTCCATTTCTCCTCCTAAAAACCCAGGGAAAAATTGAAGAAAGGTCTACCTTTATCCTGACCATGATAAGCATAGCCAATTGCTAAGTCAAAGGGCACTAACCCCCCGAGGGTCTTACCTTGAATGGAAAGCTTTCCTCCGCCCTCGTAGTGGAGGTCGTCGGGGTTGATCTCCTCCAGCGATTGCCAGGTGGCTCCTCCGGAAACGAACAGACTCTGGGTTACGCGAGTTATTAGGGCAAGGTTTCCGACGAATAATTTCTCGTCCTTCGAAATCGGGAAAGACAGTGAGGCTTTCGAGAAAAGTTTGTAATTTCCGGGGTACGAGTATCCCGTCCAGCCTAGATTACCGGAGGTATTGGCCCTCCATTGTCCATAACTTTTCAATTCGGATAGGTCGAACTTCAAGAGAGGTGGTAGATTCCCAAGGCCGAAACCCAGATTGGAGGAGAAATCGAGATAAATATTTGGAAGAATTCTTTTGGTCTCTCTTGCGGACAAAGAAAACTTTACGTCTCCCGCCAGGCTGAGGGTGGACCGGAAATCCAGGTACCAGTTATCCGTTACGGTTTGAGACAGGCTGGCTCCAATCTCCAGCAGGTTGTAAGCCCGGTCCTCCTGGCCGGTAAGCCGCTCCAGTCCGAGATTAAGGGATCGGTTCTGGGACCAGTACTGACTTGCCGAACCCGTTTCGGGATTCGACCAGAAATCAAACCTGGATTCCACCCAGCCGCTTACGTTTAGTTCCGATAGACTACTGCCCTGCAAAGATATCCCGCCTGAGAGGGAAAGGTTTCTGCTCAAATTTGCCTTACCCCGCGCATAACCCGGTCCGAGTGACCAGATGTATTTGTTTGGCGTTCGTCCTGTGATGGTCCCCGGGCCGACCAGAATGAAATAGGCGTCAAGTGGAAGTGCGTTTTTCCCTAGAGAAATTTCTACCTTTCTGGGAAAATGGTTGTTGAGTCTATTTGTATCCATAACCTTATTTTTCGGATCTACTGTAACTTTCTTGATTCTAGTTTCGGTCTGCCAGGTTACGGTTTTACTGGTTGTCCTAACTGAGATTGTCTTTAGAACCTTCTTTCCCGAGCTAAGCGTAGCCTGGAGTTCGACTGGAGCGTTAAGGGTCCCGGACTTAGTTACGACTACTTCGCTGGAGTAACTCCCGGAGTTAAGTTCTTTAGATGAGAAACCCTCTATCCCATAGTTGACGTGGCCCGAAGTAAATAACCACTCCTGGAAGAAGTTATCCGGAATCTTTCCTCCACCGAATTTCTTTGCTATTGACCTGAGAATCTTCACGTCGATTACGTCTGTCTTGTATTTTTCGTATACCCTTTTTAAGAATTTATCCATATCGGACTTCCCGATTATTCCTTCAAGTGTGCGGAGGACCATGTAACCTTTTTTATAAACTCTCGTCTGATACGTACTGGCGTACTTCACCTCGTCCAGGGGTTTGATTATAGCCTCGTCGAAACCCTTCTGGAAGTTGAGGATATAGGGGAGCTCGAACGTATGGGTGCGTAGATTTATATATCCTAACTGGGATTCGATTGCGTTCCTTATCAGACCGTCCCGCTCAAACCGGAAGAGGTTTGGCTTAAATTCTCGGTATTTATGGTGGAAGTATTGAAGGGCCAGGTACTCGGAAAAGGCCTCGCTGATCCAATTTTGGGAATTTAAATTTGCTCCAACTCCAATCCCGAACCATTGGTGGGCGATCTCGTGGGCGACCATGTATTCGGCCAGACGGTTCGTAATAGTGGAAAAGGCTAAATCCTTTTCCTCGAAGAAGGAATTTCCGAGTGAAATTACACCGTCGGCTGCCATTCCGAAGTATCCAGACACCGGATTCTGAGTAAAGGTCAGCTTTTTTCTCCTGTATTTCCCGAACCTCTCGGAATAAAACTTCAGTATATCGTTTGCGTAAGAAGCGAGAACTCTGGCTTCCTCTTGATAACCGGGAAAGTGCAATACCTCGATCGTAAATTCTTTGAACCTGACCCTGTGCCTTCTGTATTTCGAACTTGCGATCAGGGGGAAGGAACGTGCCTTATCCAGTTCCAGCTCGAATAGTTTTCTCTGTGAATTCTCTATCGGATCCCCGTGAGAAGTCGTTCCCGCGATTGAAAAGTCTTCTGGCACGTTCAGTTGGACGTCGTAGTCAGCAGTCGGCAACTTTATCTGGCTGTAGAGTTCTCTGTCGTAGCCCTTCCACCATTCAGGGGGGGTTAAAGTTGGGTACCAGCCAAACCTCCACGTGTAAACGCCCTGAAAGTACTCTTCGTCTCCCGATTTTTTCCGAGGAAATTTCGTGGAAAACTGGAGAGAAACAGAAGTTCTCTCGCCAGGCTCCAGTTTATTTGCTAGCTCAACTCTGAGAATCGTATTCTTCAAAGAATAGATCTGCGAGAAAGGTGGTAGGCTGTCTGTCGAATAATTTAGTTCTTCCCCGTCGGAACCGGTAACTTTAGTTACTTTTGTCCACCCGGGGTCGAACCCGGCGGGGTAGTTCTGGTCGATGTTTACTTTGCTCAGATAAGGATTGGGTTTTCTATGAAGGTTAGCCTTCAAAGTTAGGACGATCTCGGAAACTGGCCGGTCCAGCGTGTTGGTGAACTCTATTCTTTCCACGCCCTTTATTAGTTGACTTTCTTCCAGTAATTTTGCATCAATGCGGTAATTTGTCTCCGCTCCCTCAGCGAAGATCGGGATTATCGAGCTTAGAAAGACAATAAATACTGTGACTATAGCAATAATGCTGATTAAATGATGGCGTGATTCTGCCATAGTTTATCCTCCCCTGAATTCTAAGAATTCAGTCGTCTAAGGGTAACTCCAGTTTAACTTTTTTGAAAGGTTGGAATTCTCTCAGGTAGTAACTGGAAGAATAGTAAGGTTGCCAGCGAACTGGTGACAATGCTGAAAGACTGTTGATAATTATAGATTCGGTATTTTATTATTGCAGCGGCAGGATAAATATAAGTGCAAGGGTAGTTCTGTTGCTCCTTTTCGTTGAAAGAGAAAGCCAGCAGTTGTATCCTTTCCTCACCGGGACTGGTATATATGGATTTAAATATTAACCAGATGAAAGAGCTTATTGACCTGTTTGAGAATTCTAACCTGTCGGAGATTAGCGTTCAGCAAGAAGGGTTCCAGGTTACTTTGAAAAAGAATTCCGAGGGAGGGTCTCAGTTACGCTCAGGTAAGTCGGGGTCTCAACTAACAACGGAGAAGAAGGCCGGGGAAGAATTAGAAGGGGGCGCGGATTCGGATGCGGAGGAATTAGAAGAAGAAAGCGCAGTAGAGGTGCCAACGATAACTTCTCCTATAGTCGGGACGTTTTACAGGAGTCCCTCGCCCGAGGAACCCGCTTACGTGGAAGTTGGAGATCGGATAGAAGAAGGAGATACGGTTTGTATAGTGGAAGCAATGAAAGTTATGAACGAAGTAAAGGCCGAGACCGGTGGAGAGATCGCTGAAATCTGTGTGGAGGACGGCGACTCCGTCGAATACGGCCAGGAATTATTTAAGCTAGTTAAACCGGAAAAAGGTAGCTAACTTGGAAAAGATACTAATTGCAAATAGAGGCGAGATTGCCCTCAGGATTATTGAAGCCGCGCGAGAGCTCGGGTTAAGTACTGTTGCAGTTTATTCTAAACCCGATAAACACCAGCTCCACGCCCAGCTTGCCGATGAAGCTTACTGTATCGGTCCAAAAGAGCCCGAAGAAAGTTATTTGAACTTACCTACTATAATCGGGGCGGCAGACATAAGTGGGGCTGACGCCATTCACCCTGGTTATGGCTTCCTGTCCGAGGATTCGCACTTTGCCGAGGTCTGTGAGGGACACAACATCAATTTTATCGGTCCTTCCTCGTCCGTGCTGGAGCTGGCCGGGAACAAATTAGAGTCGAAAAAGATAGCGGAACGGGCCGGGGTGGACGTATTGCCCGGAACGGAGGGATCCGTTTCCGATGTAGAAGAGGTAAAAGAAGAAGCGGATAGATTAGGATACCCGTTAATACTTAAGGCCGCGTTCGGCGGCGGAGGCCGAGGTATGAGACTTGTCAAGGATGAACAAGAATTGGTCGAAGGGTTCAAAGCAAGTACTAAAGAAGCAGAAGTTTCTTTTGGCCGGGGAGATTTATACCTGGAGCGGTATCTGCACCAGCCCAAACACGTGGAAGTTCAAGTAATCGGCGACGAGCACGGTAATCATGCCCACGTTGGTGAAAGAGAATGCTCGACCCAGCGCAGACATCAGAAAGTAATCGAAGAAGCCCCTGCACCCGGCATAACTCCTTCCACGAGAGAAAAACTTCGCGAGGCTGCTATCAGTATTGCCAGGGAGTTCGACTACAATAGCCTGGCTACGGTCGAATTCCTGGTCGATGAGGACGAAAATTACTATTTCATGGAGTTGAATGCCAGAATTCAGGTGGAACACCCTGTTTCGGAAGAAATCTCCGGAGTAAACCTGATAAAGGATCAAATCGAGCTCGCGGACGGGGCGGAACTTGAACCGGAAAGATACGCGGGTCTAAGAGGCCATTCTATGGAGTTCAGATTGAACGCGGAGGATCCGGAGAACAAATTTATGCCCTCTTCCGGTAAAATAAATCTCAAGCAAATTCCCGGGGGGCACGGGATCAGGTTCGATACCTGGATTTACGACGGTGCCGAGATGACGCCTTACTACGATTCTCTTCTGGGCAAGCTAATTGTCACCGCAGAGGACCGGTTCGACGTTATCACGAAGGCGGTATCAGCTCTACGGCGATTTGAGGTCGAAGGGATAAAAACCAACGTTGGCTTGCACCTTGATCTCATTCGTCAGAAAGAATTTAGAACAGGCGATTATTCAATTACCTTCCTTGACGAATTCATGGAAAAAACCCGGACGGAGGAAAGAGTTTAGCCACCTGTTTCCGGCTTCACTATTCATCGATACCCCGAACCCATCTTTTCCGCAGATGTAGATGTTGATCGTCATAATTGTTGGTTTACACTGAGCGTGATTCGCAGAATCTACATTAGGAGGTTTTATGGAAGTATCCGAAGCAATTCGTAGGAGAAGAAGTATTAGGAAGTTCAAGGATCAACGGGTTCCCCGGGAAGATTTAATAGAGCTGGTCGATTACGCAAGACTGGCTCCAACCGGGATGAACAAGCAACCCATTGAGTTTGTAATAATTGACGAACCGGAAGTAGAGCAGAATTTCTTTGACTTCACTAGCTGGGCCGGTGCCGTTGACTGGGATCCTGATTTAGAGGATAGGCCAAGAGCGTACGTTCTTATTTTGATAAATCCCAGTGTCAAGCCCGTTACGGAAAAACACGATGCAGGACTTGCGGCCGGTAATATCTGTCTTGGGGCAGTTAGCAAAGGTTTGGGCTCCTGTTTGCAGGTACCGGCGAAAAAGGGTGAGATCAAAGAATTGCTGAGTGTACCGCAAAACCGTGTGGTTGATCTCGCTGTAGGACTGGGTTATCCGGACCAAGAGTCAAAATTGGAAGACGAAATGGACTCCGTCGATTATTGGTTGGACCGAGAAGGTGTTGTTCACGTGCCGAAAAGATCCCTGGAGCAAGTTCTCCACATTAATAACTGGGAAGGTTAGGGAGTCATCGGCAATGATCATCCGGGTTTTTAGATTGAATTGAC
>JBDGQU010000016.1:0-5107 GCA_042218715.1 Bipolaricaulia bacterium
AGGATTGAGGGGAGGTTTTGCCTTCGAGACGACTTTCCCTATCGGAAAAGGGGAAGAGGACTTCTGGGCTTTCGTCGATAGACCTTTTTTATTTCCCGTGATCGGATTGATAGTAGGGGGATTGCTCGGAGGAATTGGGATCATTTTATCCTTTATTCCCCCGTTTATCGGTGCTAGCCTATTCATGATAGCGCTTTACCTTACCTGCGGAATACTGCATACTGACGGTCTGGCCGATTTTGCTGATGCACTGGTTACCGGAGGAACTCATGCTGAACGAGAAGAGGTCATGAAGGACGAAAAGACGGGGGCGGCAGGACTGGTGTCTATCCTGGCAACTAATCTTCTGTTGTTTTCCGGACTGGTGGAATTGTTTTCAGAAAGTAACCTTTTCTTCGTTTTCTTCGTGATTATTGCAGCTGAGGTTCTGAGCAAGGAGACGATGATTTCACTTCTTTTCTTCGGTCGAAGCGCTCACGAGGGGTTGGGTTCGACGTTTATCGAAAGAACCGGTGCCTATGACCTGGGAGGAGGAACCGTTATCTCTATCGCCGTTCTTATAGTTTTTTGGAGCCCGTTGGCCTTAGTGCCTTTGTTGTTGGCTTTAATTACAGGGTTCGGCCTCGTGAGGCTTGGCTTCCGGGTAATCGGAGGAGTGAACGGTGATATCGTTGGGGCAGGAGGTGAGATCGTCCGGGCGCTGGTTATTATTTCGTTCGTTCTGTTGAATCAGCTAGAACTTCCGAGCCTGGGTTTTTCGATTGTCGAAATTTTTTGATTCAAATGATTCAGTCTTTGGAGGTTTAAAGTGATACTGATACTGGGAGGAGCAAGAAGCGGAAAAAGCAGCAAGGCAATGGAGATCGCCAGGGAACACGGAGAGGTCGTTTATTTAGCTACCGGTGTACCAACCGACGAAGAGATGGAAAGCAGGATAGCCAGACACAAACAGGATAGACCAGATGATTGGAGGACCATAGAGGAACCGGTCGAAGTGGGAGAAGTCCTGAGTGAGCTCGAATCGGATTCCTTCTCCGGAGCTGTAATTTTGGACTGTCTCGGATTCTGGCTGTCGAATACAATGAGAGAGGTAAATCTGGAAGGTCCGGGGGAGTTAGAGGATTTCGTTCAACTTAAGGTAACTGAGGAACTCGGTCTAGCCAGGAAAGCCCAATTTGAATTGATAGTTGTATCAAATGAGGTAGGCATGGGCGTTATTCCGGACTCACCCGCCGGGCGAAGATTTAGAGACGCTCTGGGGAGAGCAAATCAAGTTCTCGGTGACATAGCGGACAACGTTTACCTGATGGTGGCGGGGTTCCCTCTCCAGCTTAAGTGATCGTAGGGTATTCCGGGTTGGGGGTAGATTGCAGGGGCTGGTGGATTTAGTTTGGCTAAGTCCCAGATTGACTAATTATTACCGAATTGCGGAGGCGAGAAATTGATAGGAGACAAGAACTTTACTGTGCAAATAGAAGAAGTTAGTGACGAGGTCCGGGCTGAAGCTTCCCGGAGAATGGACTCCCTGACGAAACCGAAAGGTAGTCTGGGCAAACTGGAAGATCTGGCAATTAAAATTGCCGGGATAACAAGACAGCTCGATCCTTCTCTGGAGGCCAAGTATTCGCTGGTTTTTGCCGGAGATCACGGGGTAGCCGAGGAAGGAGTTAGCGCTTATCCCCAGGAAGTCACGGTTCAAATGCTCGGTAATTTCATCCACGAAGGTGCCGCCATTAACGTACTGGGCGAATACGTGGAATCCGAGGTGGTCGTAGTTGACGTAGGTGTAGCTTCCGAGGAGATACCCGAGTCCGTTATTGACAGGAAGATCGATAAAGGAACGGAAAATTTTCTAACGGGCCCGGCTATGCCCAGGGAAAATGCACTCGAATCACTCAGAGTGGGGTACGAAACGGTTGACGAACTGGCAGGTTCTGGTCTTGACTTGCTGGGGGTCGGGGACATGGGTATCGGCAATACTACTCCGAGCAGTGCTATTACTTCTGTAATGACGGGAGCACCTCCGGAAAAAGTTACCGGTCGAGGAACGGGTATAGACGAGAAAACACTGGCCGAAAAAGTGGACGCAGTGAAGAAGGGACTGGAGGAGAATAACCCCGATAGCGACGACCCTGTTGACGTATTACGCAAGGTTGGGGGTTACGAGATAGGGGCAATCGCTGGGGCTTATCTGGCGGGAGCTGCAAACCGGGTGCCGTTACTGGTAGATGGCTTCATTACTACCGCGGGAGCGTTAATTGCTTACGGGTTGGAACCCCGGGTGGCGGACTACATGATAGCTTCTCATAGATCCCTGGAAGAGGGGCACAACGTAGCTCTCGACGAACTTGGCCTGGAACCGCTTCTTGATCTGAACCTTAGGCTCGGAGAAGGCACGGGAGCAGCCCTGGCGATGAATCTAGTTGAAGCGGCAGTATCCATACTGAACGAGATGTATACGTTCGAAGAAGCCGGCGTATCCTCAGGGGGCTAATGTCGTGGGAGAGAAAAACTACCTGAAGGACATATCCTCTCCCCGCCACGGGGGAAGGGTGGATGAAGTAGCGGAAGAACGGGGGATTGAGACGGACTCCCTGCTGGATTTTAGCGCCAATATGAACTCGCTTGGCCCGCCTTCCGGTTTGAAGGAGTACCTTCTCGAGTCCCTCGGTCGGCTCGAAATATACCCCGACGACAGGTACAGTGAGTTCCGAAATTCAGTCGTAGATTTTCTCAGCAACGAATCAGGTACCCGGCTAAGTCCGGAGCGGGTAGTTCCCGGTAACGGATCGGTCGAGATTTTCGATCTCTTCTTCCGGGCGGCCAAAGCCGGTGGCAGTCGTAGGGTTATCGTTCCCTATCCTTCATTTAGCGAGTACACCACGCGGGCTAAGCTCGCTGGTTTGTCCGTTGAAAGGGTGAGGTACGAGGACGTGTTAGGCTACAACGATAAACTGGAAAATTATGATCTAGCCGTTCTCTGTAATCCGAACAATCCGACCGGAGTTCTCCGGGAGAAGGAAAATCTCCGCCGATTCGTAGGGCGGTGCAAGGAAAAGGAAGTCAACATCTTGGTTGACGAAGCTTTTATAGACCTGGCCCAACCGAGTGAGAGCTTAGTCGGGCTTAGTTCGGACTTTCCCAATTTGGTGGTGGCAAGATCTCTTACCAAAGCTTTTACCGTACCCGGATTGAGGATAGGTTATGGTGTGGGGTCGAGGGATTTAATTGACGACATGGAAAAATTCCGGCCACCCTGGAACCTGAATTATCTTGCTGTCCGTGTGGGAAGCAAATTTCTCAAAGATGAACGCAAACTTCTTGAAGATTCTAGGGGTTACCTTGCCAGGGAAAGGGTCTGGCTAGCGGAAAAGTTAAGGAATTTGGGTTTTTCGCTATACCCAGGTTCTGCTAACTTTTTCCTGTTTAGGACCGAAGGAGTGGGTTTGAAGGCGGCCGAGCTCGTCGATCGCTGTCTCGACTACAATGTCCTGCTCAGGAACGCCGACTCCTTTTACGGACTGGACGAATGGCACGTGAGAGCAGCCGTAAAGAAACGGGAGGAGAACGAGAAGCTGATTGGAGCTCTGGAGAAATCTATTGATTAAAATTGAGATCTTTAATATGGTTGGCAGATCTTTTTGCTCGCCGTTCGACAAAACCGCAGGCGACTTCCCCGGCGTGGAATTCGCTCTTTCAGCAAGCTGAACGTCGGATCTCGGCCTCGCTCTCCGCCCTTTAGTTTTAACCATTACCTTTGAGAGAACAGTTTGAGCACGCGAGTCGGAAATTTACCGGCTCGGGAAGCCCAAAAAAGGACGGAGAGGTCCGGAAATTAATATAAATAGTCTTCGATGAGATTTGATGGTTTTGTTATCCCGGTCAGTCTGGTTGTTCTGCTTGGTGGCGTTGCCCTGGACTTATTGCTGGGTGAACCTCCCGAATCACTCCATCCGGTAGTATGGATCGGGCGAGCAATAAAAGTCCTTAAAGAGCGGTTTGAAGGATTCGGGAGAAAGAGGTTTTTCGGAGGTATATTAGTTCTATTGGTGGTTATAGGTGCGGGGGGAGCGGGGTACCTGGCTGTCAAGTTCTCGTCGGGATGGTGGTGGCCTCTTGGACTCGGAGTGGGAATATACCTGTTAAAATCTACGTTATCGATCAGGAGTTTGATCGAAACAGTTTGGACGATAGGTCGTAGTATAGAAAAAACCCCAGAGGATGCCCGGGATAAGTTGCTGGCTCTTGTAGGCAGGGACAGGTCGAATCTTTCTCCGGGCGAGATGAGGTCCGCTGCTATAGAATCACTGTTTGAGAACCTGGTTGATTCGATTGTTTCTCCTTTATTTTACTTTTTCCTGGGTTCATTTATAAACTTCGAGGCGGGAGTTGCCATGGCGCTTGGGTTCAAGGCGCTTAATACGGTAGATTCTATGGTTGGATATAGGACCGAGAAATTACTGGATTTAGGCTGTCCCGGAGCGCGGTTGGACGATATATTGAACTGGATACCCGCCCGGTTATCACCCTTCTTAATATCGGTTGGCTCTTTGTCGTTCGCTCCCCTCAGGATGGCTTTCAGGGACTGGGATAATACGCCAAGCCCTGACAGTGGTTGGTCGATGGGCGCAAGTTCGGGAGCGTTGAAGATTAAACTGAAGAAAAGGTCCCACTACGTGATTGGTTCGGAATTTGATCTTCCGGGGTCGGAGGATATTGCAAGAGCTACTTGGCTGGCCGGTAGGACAGTATTAATTTACTTGCTGTGTTTGTCAGGAGCAATAATCTTTATCTAATATTTGGGGTTACATGGCCTTAATGGAGCAATTTCTATGGTAGGGGGATAGGGGACTTAATGCTAAGATTTAATTACTACCTAAGTCGTGCGATTCTCTCTCCTAAGACCAACTTATAATTCAGTCTACAAGAAAAAATAGTCCCTATTTGAGAAACTTAGTTATCTTCACCTATTAGGTGATATCTAAAGCGTTAAATCAAGTCCCTCTTCCAGGGCTTTCAACCAGCACCCAGTTTGATATCGATTACCGGACGGTGAAAAATACTTTCACCAAAAAACCTCTTCTGTAAACTGGTTTCATTTTTGAAG
>JBDGQU010000160.1:0-8921 GCA_042218715.1 Bipolaricaulia bacterium
TTTACACCCTTACACTTTGACCAAGGTATACACCGAGGCTGAAAAGCCTCGGCTATCGGGGACTTGAATGGGGTTGGAAAACCCCGACTATCGGGAATGACCAATCACAAGCCAAGTTACTTTGTCAAAGGTTGGCTCAACCTAAACCTCTAATCCACTATTATAGTCTGGGACCTCTTCTTGCCCACCGATACGATCGAAATAGGAACCTCCAGCTCTTTTTCCAGGAACTCCAAATAGCCCCGGGCCTGGGACGGTAGATCTTCCAGGCTATCGGCGTGAGTTATGTCTTCGTCCCATCCTTCAAACCTTATGTAGCTCGGCTCGCACTCGGTTAACTCCTCCGCCGTCGGGGGAAAGTCAGCTATTTTCTCGCCGTCTTTCACGTAGTGATCCGCGACCCTTATTTCGTCAAATCCCGACAGGACGTCGAGCTTGGTCAGGGCAATCTCCGTTATATCGTTCAACTTCAGGGCGTATTTCAGTCCGACCAAATCGAGGGGACCACAACGTCTGGGCCTTCCAGTTGTCGCACCGTATTCGTCTCCGCTTTCCCGAAGTCTTTCTCCCAGCTCCCCTTCGTCCTCAGTCGGCATGGGGCCCTTGCCGACTCTCGTAGTGTAGGCTTTGACGACCCCGATTCGTCTTTCCACCCTCGTCGGGGATACACCTGCTCCCGTCCCGATACCTCCGACCGTCGGGTTGGACGAAGTCACGTAGGGATAAGTTCCGAAATCGATATCGAGCAGCGTCCCCTGAGCGCCTTCGAAAATAACCGATTCTCCTTCGTCGATCGCCCTGTTAAGGACCGGCGAAGAATTAATTACCCTATCGTCGGAGACTAGCTCCCTCAAGCGATCGACTAAATCCAGGAATTTGTCCTCCTCAATTCTGTCCAGACTACCCGGATCGTCCCAGATTTCCTTCAACCGTTCCAGCCTGTCCCGAAACCGATCCTCGAAGTCCGACCGCAACAGGTCGACTATCCGAAAACCACTTCGAGCCGCTTTGTCCTGATAGGTCGGGCCTATACCTCTTCCCGTGGTTCCGACTTTATCCTTGCTTTTCTCCAGCACTTCCAGCACCGGGTGAAACGGAGTAATCACGTGAGCCCGGGCGGCGAGATAAATATTCGGCTTAAATCCCCGGCGGTCCTGCAATTGATCCAGCTCTTCGACCAGCCCTTCCGGGTTGATTACCATGCCGGGTCCGAGCAATACCTTACAGTCCTCGTGCAGACTGGCCGACGGGAGGTGATGAAACTTGAACTCCCCTTCTTCGTCCACTACCGTGTGTCCCGCGTTTGGACCGCCGTTAAACCTGACGACCCAATCGGCGTCCTCACTCAAAAGGTCCGCAATCTTTCCCTTACCTTCGTCTCCCCATTGAGAACCGATTATCGTAAGTGTATTCATTGAACCTCCCTTTAAGAGTCAATTATCTCCTTGGTTTAGGTTATATTCTCTGCCGACGAGCCCTATCCGTCACTGCCGGTTTCCGTTCGGTAAAAACTTTCGAATCCGGTGAGAAAATCCCGGAGCAGGGCAACCCGATCAATTTCTTCTCCGGTCACCTTTTTCATCGTCGTCGAATTTTCCTTGACGACCTCCGGCAGACTTGACGCCTCGTTGTTTACGTTTATTCCTATTCCCACAATACAGTTCCCGGTGTTTTTTTCGATAAGCAATCCGGCTATTTTCTTATTCCCCACCACCAGATCGTTGGGTCGAGACACGGTTGTCTCCACCCCGTATTCCTCCAGAAGACCCTGAACGATGTTCAACAGGTCGACGTATAGTTCCTGCGTGGACCGAGACGTCATACCACCTATAGAAAACGAGAACCATAGTCCCCCTTCGGGTGAATACCATTTGCGGCTCCCCCTTCCGTGACCGTGGGTCTGTCGGTCAGCGAGGACGACTGCTCCGGTCTCCAGGTCCTCGTTGTTTCTAAGATAACGATTTGTGGAATCCAGTTCGTCCCGGTAGATAAATTCAGCCCAGACTGCCGAACTCTCGACGATTTCCCTTACGGGATCCCAGTTCACCACTCTTAATCAACCCGTTTGAGCGCGATCGTTGCCTTTTTACCGTTCAAGCTTTCTTCCGACGTGATGTCCACGTTTTCCGGTAACGTCCCAGGACTAAGATCCCGGGTCAACGTCTCCGACATCAGGTAATCCGAATGCTTTTCGACTGCGCTGTCGATTACCCGATCGGCTTCGTAGTAAATTTCAATCCTATCCGTGACCTCGAATCCGGCTTCCTTCCTCAACTGCTGGATCCGCCTGATAAGTTCTCTTACGTAACCTTCCTGGCGAAGCTCCTCGTCAATTTCCACGTCAAGCAGTACCGTGTAATCCTTGTCTTCCACGTGGACGAACGACTCGCCCGGTTCGTAAGTTATCTCGACCTCGTCTTTGGTAACCTCGAAGACTTCGCCGTCTACCTTTATGTCAACTTTCCCCTGTTCGGTCAGAGCAGTGGCAATCAACTCGTCGTCTTCTTTTTCAATTGCGTCTCCGACATTCTGGGCGTCTTCACCGAACCTGGGTCCCAGTTTGCTGAAGTCAGGGCTGACCACGGGTACGTAGTAATCTTCTACGTCGTCCTTGAAAGACACCTCTTTGACGTTAAGTTCATCCTTCAACAGGGCGAGAGACTCGCCGGAGAGGCCTTCAAAGTCTTGCTTGGGCCGGACTATTAACTCGTTTAACGGCTGTCTGACCTTTATCTCGGCCGTGTTCCGGGCCTTTCTTCCCAGCGCCGTCAGAGACCGAACTTCCTTTACGTGCTCCTCCAGGTCGTCGTCAATTTTCTCCGAATCGACTCCCGGCCAGTCGGCCAGGTGAACGCTATCCGGACCACCCGACTTCAGGTTCAGGTACAGTTCTTCGGCGAGAAACGGGGTAAACGGAGCGAACAATTTGCTCAAAGTAATCAACGAGTTATACAGCGTGTAGTGGGCTGCCAGCTTGTCTTCGCCGGATTCGTCGCTCCAGAACCTATCCCTCGAACACCGAACGTACCAGTTACTCAAATCGTCCACGAACTTCTCTATCGCCGAAGTCGCAGCGGGAACGTCGTAATCGTCCAGCGAATCGGTAACTTTCTCCACAGTTCGGTTCAGTTTTGAATTTATCCAGCGATCGAGCAGGGAAGGTTCAAGGTCGTTCGGATCGATTTGATCCGGGTCGAACTCGTCAATCTCGGCGTACAGAGAGAAGAAGTTGTAAGTATTTCGGACCGTGTCCAGGAACTTATAGAGAACCTCGCCCGGACCTTCTTCTTCCAGCCGTCGGGTCTTCCAGGGAGCCGTGGTCGAATAGAGATACCACCTAATGGCGTCGGCTCCGTAGTCGTCTATCGTCTCCCAGGGGTCTATGACGTTGCCCTTGCTCTTGCTCATCGCGTTCCCCTCGGAATCCAGCCCATAACCAGTTACCAGAACGTTTTTAAACGAGGACTGACCGTGAAGCAGCGTGCTCGTCACCAGGAGGGTGTAAAACCAGCCTCTGGTCTGATCCTGGCCCTCGCAAATAAAATCGGCGGGAAACAATCGCTGGAAGTCGTCCTTGTTCTCGAACGGGTAATGAAGCTGAGCCGTGTGCATCGACCCGGAGTCGAACCAGGTGTCCAGCACGTGTTTCACCCGGTTCATCTCCCCATCGCAATTGGGACAGGTTAATTTTACCTCGTCAATGAACGGGCGGTGGAGTTCAACTTCCTCAGCCAGCTCTTCGTCCTCCGCGTGTTCGACCAACTCTTTACGACTTCCGATCGAAAGTTCGTGACCGCAGTCGTTACAGGTCCAGATGTTCAGCGGAGTGCCCCAGTAGCGATCCCGGCTTAGCGCCCAGTCCTTCATGTTGTCCAGAAAATCGCCGAACCGCCCATCCCGCATGTGACCGGGATACCAGTTTATCTCCTGGTTGTTAGCTATTATTTGCTCTTTTCTTTTCGTAGTCTCTATATACCAGGAGTCCAGGGCGAAGTAGAGCAGTGGCGTTTCACAGCGCCAGCAGAACGGGTACTCGTGTTCGTAACTGGAATGTTTCAACAGGAAGCCTTTTTCTTCGAGGTCGTCGACGATGTCCTCGTCCGCGTCCTTAACGAAATCGCCTTCCGCCAGGGGAAACTCGGAAGTGAACTCACCACTTAGGTTGAGAGGCTGGACGAACGGTATACCTTTTTCCTCACCGAGTTCTGCATCCTCTTCACCAAAGGACGGGGCAACGTGAACTACCCCCGTACCTTCGTCCAGCGTAACGAAGTCCGCGTCGTGAACGCGATAGGCCCCGTCTTCGTCGGACAGCCTGTAAGGAGGCTCGTAATCGAGCCCAACCAGTTCTTCACCGCTAAACTCGTCTATCAGCTCGTAATCGGGGCCGAGGACCTTATCCAACAGGGCTTTTGCCAGTATCAACTTTTCGCCCTCGACTTCCACTTTCGCGTACCACAACTCGTCGCTAACGGCAAGAGCCGTGTTGGAAGGAATCGTCCAGGGAGTAGTCGTCCAGGCCAGTAGTTTAAGGTCTTCTTCCCCTTTTATTGGAAATTTGACGAATATAGACGGGTCTTCTGTCATCTCGTAACCCTGGGCCACCTCGTGCGAGGATAATCCCGTACCACACCTTGGACAGTAAGGCAGGACCTTGTGCCCCTTGTAAAGCAGATCCTGTTCCCAGATATTCTTTAGTTCCCACCACAGGGTCTCGATGTACTCGTCCTCGTAAGTGATATAGGGGTCGTCGAGATCTATCCAGAACCCCATGCGTTCGATCATCCGCTCCCACTCCTGCTTGTATTCCCAGACACTTTCCTTGCACTTCTCGACGAAGTTCTCTATCCCGTATTCCTCTATCTCCTCTTTGTTTTCCAGTCCCAGCTCTTTTTCAACCTCAAGCTCGACCGGGAGCCCGTGCGTATCCCAGCCCCCTTTCCTCTCCACGTGGTACCCCTGCATCGTCTTGTAACGCGGGAAGAGGTCCTTGTACACCCTGGCCATCAGGTGGCCAAAATGGGGCCTACCGTTTGCCGTCGGAGGTCCTTCGTAAAATACCCACTCTTCTTCTCCTTTCCTTTCCTTCAGGCTCCGACGAAAAACCTCTTCCTCTTCCCAAAACGACATTACCTCTTCTTCGCGATCGAGAGGATCCTCGTTCAAGTCTCCGTATGTCGGCATAACTACCTCCAACCAAAGTTAACTATTTTCTTAATTGAGACCAACTTCTAAATAACAAAACCAGTCAAATTAGGTCCAAGAATTGAAAATCCGAAAAATAATATTAGATTAGAAAATACAAATCAATCCGAGAATTCGGAGGATAAGCTGGTCCCCGCAGGTCTCAGGAAAAGACAAAAAAGGGGTCTAAGCCAGATACCCCAGACTTTTCAGTCGCTCCAGGATCTCTTCGTCATGATCCTCGTCCGTCTCTCCCCCGTTACCTCCGGGAAGAACGTGTTCCATGTACTCGGGCTTGTGCTCGTTCCAGAACTCTTCCGAAAATACTTCTCGTCTCGGAGTACCGTCCATGTAGGAAGGGATTTTCAACCCCAGCATATGGAGCAGGATCGGGGCCGGGTCGGTTATGTCCAACCCCCGGACCTCACGCTTTCTCCCGAATTTTGGTCCATAACCCGCGAATACCCCGTTCATTCTGTGGGTACCCGTAATTGCGAAAGACGGTATGATCGAATCCATAGTCTTAAACACCGTTAGACCGCCAGTATCGGTCTCCAGGTTTCTGGTCATAAACAACAGATCCGGGCCCTGAGGGGATTTCGAACCGGAATAGACTTCCTCGTTCTTCAAAACCTTTTCTATTACTGGGTCCCCGGTATAGGGGTTGTTCAGTTCTTCCAGGTCCTTCATCAGTCTACTCCTCACGGGATCCACGTCCTCCGGATTAATACAACCTTTCTTTTCTCGGCCCTTAACGTTCAACCTTATCGCCCCAGTAACTCCGCCCCGGGAATATGCCTTCGTATTTTCCCAATCCACGTCGTCGAGCGAAAGGAACATCTTGCTCAGAATGTCGTTAAATCCTTCCATTTCCCACTCGTTACCTCTAGCGAGAGGCCCCAGAAGGTCACCTATTTTGTAAAGGTTCTTCTGATTCAGGCCGAGCTTCGACGCTGCCCGCTTGACTCTGACATCGACGGAGTCCTTTAACTCCATGTATCCTTGCCGAACCAGCCAGCTATTGACGTTAAATATCCAGTTGAGCGGGCCGAATCCGTGATCCGATACTATCATCACGTTGGTATCTTTTCCGGCAGTCGATTCGTAGATATTTTTCACTGCTTCTTCTATTCTCCGGTAAACTTCCAGAACCGGACTATCTTCTTCGCCCCGCTCGTCTCGAGCGTTCCCGGGGAACAGATGGTGCTTAACGGTATCCGTCTCCATAAAGTAAACCATCGAAACGTCCCATTCACGAGAAGAGAGCAGATGTAGTGAGACCTTTTCCTTGTTTCCAATTGACTCTTTTAACTCGTTGATCCACTGTCTGTTATTTACCGCCATCTCCGCGTGTGTCGGGGCAAATCTGTATTTCTCCACCACGCTTTCGATTTCTTCTTTAAGACTCGGCGGATACGCGTAGTCCGTAGCTTTTTTTGGTGTAAGTACTCCCGATGTCATGAAGCCGTTAACTTTTCGGGGTGGGTAGGTAACCGGGACTCCAATTACCCCGACCTTCTTCCCCGCCTCTCCGGCAATCTCCCAGGCAGTTTTTGTTGCAATCGACGAGGAGTCCACCATGCCCTCTCCGTAAGTCTCTTCTCCCGAACTCCCCCAGTCGAACACCCCGTGTTTCCCGGGATTCACTCCGGTATGAAACGAAGACCAGGCCGGACCGGTTAACGGGGGAATTGTGCTGGTCATCCCCCCTCGAACACCCTGGTTAATTAGCTTCTCCAGGAAGGGTAACTCACCCCGGTCGAACCAGGGATCAAGGAGGTCGAAAGTCGCACCGTCCAGCCCGAATATTAGTAACTCTTTATTCGCATTCGCTGACATCAGCCGTTATTCTCCTCTATGAAATTCTAGCTCGGTTAAAGTAAAAAGGAGCTTCAAAAAAGCTTAACCGGTGAACCGGCAACTATCAAAAAGCCAGGTTGCCCTGATAGACCCCGGCAGTTAACCTCATTAAGACCCGATGAAAAACGACAAGATAATATTCGATCTCGACGGCGTGCTTCTGGATTCGGAAACGAACCTGGACTGGCTCAACCGGGCTCTGTCAAGAGCCCTGGAAGAGTTAGGTATGCCGGTAACAGGGGAAAACATCGAAAAACTTTACCCCGGTGGACTGAGAGAGTTCGAGACGGCAGTAAGGGACTTTCCCGCGCCCCCGGAAAAGGTCTGGAAAGTAAGGGACAAACATTACATAGAGGAAAAACTAAAATTGATCTACGAGGGAGATTTAAAACCTTTCTCCGACGTGGATAGTCTGGAAAGGTTAACGGACGAATATTCCCTCGGGGTAATAAGCAACTCTCCGGACGAGGTCGTGGATCGATTCATAAGGTATTACCGCCTGGACGACCTCTTCGAGGCCTGGGTCGGACGGGGTTCCGAACTCAATTCGATTAAGGATATCAAACCGGACCCTCATCTGTTCGGTCGACTAAAGGAAAAAATGGGTGACGGGCGATTCTGGTACGTAGGGGATAGAGAAGTCGACAGAGAATTCGCCGTAAACACGGGCATGGAATTCCTCCACCTGACCCGAAACGGAGAGGGCTTTGAAAGTCTAGAGGAACTGGTGGATCGGCTGGTTTAACCGTCGCTCAGTTCCAGAGTTCGTATAACTGGTCCCTCACCGGCTCGTTTATTATCTCTCCGTCCACCTTAAGTCCGGGTTGTCCGGAATCTTGAACCTCTCCAATTACGGACGCCTTTATCCCGTCATTCCGGACCAGGTCCAGTGCCTCCTGACTACTCTCGTCCGAAACGCTCGCTATAAGGGCGCCCGAACCAAAAACTTTCAGCGGATCCAGGCCGACAGCACCGCAGAGCTTCTCGGTATCGGAACCAATTAATACCTCCCGTCGGTCCACTTCGAAAGTCAGTCCGGAAGCGGACGCCATCTCGAATAGTCCGGCCAACACTCCACCCTCCGTCGGATCGTGCATACCATTGGCGTAATCTTTCAACAATAATCCTTCGGGTAATACGCTAAGCTGGTTCAGCCTGTCGGAACCCTCCTCCAGGACACTTTCCGGTACTTCTCCTTCGAGGTCGGTCCGGAAATCTGTCGCCAGAATACCGGTGGCCTCTATACCCGCCCCTTTCGTCAGGATCAATTTGTCACCCGGCCTGGCCCCTCCGGTAGGAACGTATTTATCCGTAAAGCCAAAACAGGTTAGGGAGAGAAACGGTCTATCGATATCGGAAACGTATTCCGAGTGGCCGCCAACTATCGCCAGACCGAGATTCTTCGAAACTCTGTCTACCTGACGGGTAATCTCCTCGAGGTCTTCCTCGGCTCGTTCGGGTAACAGGTAGGTAACTACTAACCACCGGGGTTCGGCCCCCGAAGCTGCCATGTCGTTGCTGACAATATTAACTCCCAGCGTCCCTATTCGATCCGCGGCGTATATTATCGGATCCGAATTGATGACCAGAACTTTTTCCCCCAGGTCAATCGCGGCAGTATCTTCTCCGTAAGCAGGTCCGACCATGACGGAGTCGTCTACTGCACCAACTCGACTGAAGACGGATTTTTTCAGTTCGTCCGGACTTACTTTTCCTATCATACTTGTCACCCCCGAACGAGAGTTATGGTAGCGAAAAAAGGGGGATTTTGAAAGACAACGTTTACCCCCCCTCTACCGCTTACCTGGCTGCCGGGATTTCGGGTATGTTCGGCATTATAAGGTTAAATCAGTTGCCAGGTAAGCGTCAGAGGGGGG
>JBDGQU010000161.1:0-3886 GCA_042218715.1 Bipolaricaulia bacterium
GTGGTGGGCGAAGCAGGACTCGAACCTGCGACCTCCTGAATGTGAGTCAGGTGCTCTCCCACTGAGCTATTCGCCCATGATATAATACCCTATTATAGGGTGATATAGAATATCGGGCTTTTTGAAAAACCCAAAACTTTCGTCTATGTAGTTATCTCGCCTTCCTAATATTCCAACTTTTCTGATTTATATTAACTGCCATTTCAAAAATTCTCAAGCAGCGAGTAATCCTGCACACTTCTTTTATATCCCTTTCGGTTTCCCTACATTGCTTCACTGGTCGGCATCTCTCCCATTGCTTAGCCTTGACTCCTGAGCTTTTGGATTTCCTTGTTCCAGTCGGGTTTGCCGTACTATTTTCGTATCTTCTTGAAACACTCGTATAGGTCATCAGTATCTAACCTGATTGATATTTTCTTGTCATTTGCCATCTTCACCTCCATTTTAGCTTTTTTAGTCTGTAGGTATGACCTCAAAATAATTCTCGTTTTCTTCCCCAAACCTATAGATTTGGAAGTGAGAATCAAACGCGAAAGCTCTCTCGATTCCTCCCTGCTCCATTAAGGCGAAGCTGGCCGCGTCTACCAAGGAGAAGTCCTGGTCGGAGAAATCTTCAATTATTTCTCTTGCCTTTCTCCGGATTAAAAGGTCTAGATCCACTATCTCGACAGCTCCCGATGTTAACCCATCCCAAAACTGGAGTGCTTCTTCCCTACCCAGGTGGTTACTCATCAGGTACCAGCATTCCAGCAAAATGTAGTCAGTCGTCACCAGCTGGGTCTTATCCTTTAATGACTCGTATACGTTCTTTGCTTGATCATGGTAGTGATCGTCACCATCAGCCAGGGCGTAGAGGGCAGAGGTATCCACGAAAGTTTTCATTTCTCTGTTCCTCCACCTACTGCCTCACCCAAGTAACGGTCGTGCTTTTCAGCTATATTCGATTTGCCGCTCTCTCCCAAACCCACTATAGAATTAGATTCTCCGGAATGATTGGTCTCGAGATGCTCACCTATCAGCCTGCGTATAAGCTCGGAAAGCGATATCCCTCTTCGTTCGGCTTCTCGCTTGAGCAGACTGTGTTGTTCCGGCTTCAGGTATATCTGAGTCCGTTTGAGCTTCATCGTTATCCCTCCTACATCAACATTATAACATTACTTTTTCCCACTCAACCCTTATTATTGCCTTCCACGAAGACATTCGGCGAAAAGGTCGTTTCAGGGTTGCAAGGTATACCTAAGTAGGTGAGGAAAGAAAGGGCCGAATCAACTCCGGCCCTTTAACTGGTCCACTATAATATTCTCTTTTTCCTATTTATCCTTTGAGCTGAAATTTACTTTGCTGATCTTTCCTCATCTTGTTCACCAGTTGTTTGAATTCAGGGTAGCCCTCTACGGGTAAAAGCGAGGTCTTTTTTACGAGTTTCCTCGTTACGAGAAGCTGGCCTTCTTCTTTAACTTCGTAGGAAGAACTATAAGAAGCCCACTTTGTATCGACGTCTACTCCGTCCGGAGTGACTATTTCTCGCTCTTTGGGGAATGAAATTGTTAGTTTGTCGACAAAATTAGCCGGGATCATCTGTAACGGATACTTCCTCTCGTCCACCGGTAAACTGACAAACTTTCCGTAGTTCCTAGCAAGCGGAATCCGAAGAGTGGGAGGAGTTTGAAATATCAGGGAATCACCCAGCCTATCGGCAAATCCTTCTTTCTCGTAGGAAATATTGATTTTTAAATGCTTATCAATATCCGCTAGCTCAGAATGATCAAAACTTTTAAGTACGGATCCCGACTCGAGACGGCTCAAAATGCCTCTATATATTCTTTTTTGCCGGACCTTCGAATAAGATTCGAGAAAGGACTTTAGGTAGTAGCTATAGTACCCTGAGTGAGATATCTCTATACTTGTCTTCAGGTTCCCTTTCTTGGTTATATTCACTGTTTGGTCGACTTGAACTCTGGACTTGTCTGGCTCGAATCCGTCCATTTCCACCAATTTACCTACATCTTCGCCTTTCGGGATTATCGCCAGGGCCTTCTTAGCCCTGTCGGAATCCGGAAGATAACTGTACGGGCAAACGTCGCAAGTTGGATCCAGATATTTCAGCCCATCGTTCAGTTCAACGGCAACGATCGCGTGATTCAGCCCCCTCCCCGGAGGTGGTTCCCCGAACTTCGTCTCTTCGTTGAGTCCGGATAGTATTAGTACCGGATGAGCTTTTATCCCGGCAACTTTTAACATACTTATCAGCAGCGTCGCTTTGTCTTTGCAGTCACCGTATTTGTTATGAAATACTTCACTGGCTTTGTGGGGCTGAACCTTTCCCCGGCCCAGTTCAATTGCTACGTACCTAATTTTGGTCGCCACGTAATTGTAGAGAGCGTGAACTTTCTCACTTTTACTTTTGAGCCCCTTAGTTAACTCCTTGACTTTTTGCCTAATTGCCTTATTAGGCTTCGCTCGACCTTTCGCCAGATCCCAGAACTGGCTCGCGTAGTATTCCCAGCTTTCAATCGAAGAAACTAGTACTCTCTCGGAGATCCGACTCATGGGGGGCATTCCCGGCTCCTGGATTATCTTGGAAAGATCTTTTCTTTCCCAAACGAAAGTTTTTTTGCCTCCCTCCTCCTTTACCTTCGGGGGAAGGTCCGCATCAAAGTCAGTCCAGGTCACGTCCATTTCGTCAGGAAAAGTAACTTCGAAGTGGGATCTCATAACTGGCTGCTTGTACCTAAAAAGCCAGCTCGAGCTGAAATCTCCTTTCAGGAAAAACCTTTTAGGGGTTACAGTATACGAATATTCGATTATAGCTCCATTGGTCAAGCCGGGCATGCTAATGATCTTTTTCTTCAGGTCCGAATACATCGGATATTGCTGCAGCCTGGCCGGAGTTACGTCCCTTATATCCTTCTTATCAGGTTTTACTACCTTCCCCTTCGGAGTAATCGTCCTAATCCAGTGGAGTTTCGGTTGTCCCGACTTAGAAATATAGGGTATTTCTACTTCACCAAACTCTTGACGTCCTTGTTTGTTGAAGACCTTAATTCGCTTGGTTATATTTACTTTTTTACTTCCTTTCGACCCCACCTCAATTACCCCTTTATCCAGCATTATTACGGCATCTGAGTCGGGATAATCGTTCTGAGTCGGTGCCTGATCCAGGATATCCTTGACCGGCTTTGGTCCTGCTAGAGCAACTGAACCGGAAATAACTAATAAAAAACTCAACAATAAAACCGCCGAAGGACCTTTCAAAAACTGTTTAAACTTTTTGCTCATTGTTACCACCCTTATTATGATCCAATCAGAAGTATAAAAAAATTATCAAAACAGTTAAAATTATTTTTCTTCTTCACCATAACTCAGGCCGACTTCCAGGGAGACTTGAGTTGTATCACCCCTCCTTAAAGACGCGGAAAATTGTACCCCGTCGTACTCACCATACCTGTACACCAGTCCACCACCGAAACCCACTACAGAACTATCCCCTGCTTCCCTAAGTGCCAATCTCCCTGTTAACGCAATTTTAGAATTCGCCACGAAGCTTATCCCTGTGTTCAGGCCGAACTCCTCTCCGTCAAAAGTTAACTTCGGGAAAATCATCACTGGGTCCCTCGACCAGACGAGCCCAACCCCCATTGGCCCTCCGAGCACGGGTACGAGAAAGTGAGTTCTGAGTTCAGAATTTTCCCAGAGACCGATCTTAATTTTGAGGGAGGCTTCTCCAAATCTCTCCGAGGTTTTCTCGGCGGTCTCTCTTATCCCTGTCCAGAGGTTAGTAGAAGAGGTCCTTACGGAATCAGTAAAATAAGAGAAGCCACCCCTGAACCCTATCCTCTCGTTCAGCTCAAACGAGCTCTGGAGATTATACGAGGTACCGTCAATA
>JBDGQU010000162.1:0-33254 GCA_042218715.1 Bipolaricaulia bacterium
GGGTGTATGAACGATAAAATTAAGCCGCTGTTCGTGAATTTCTGCCTCCCTTTCGTATAATGGTGAAAGCACTAAGTGTTGATTGGGTGATATATTTTTCGTCCATGGTTAACAGAGGTGAGGGCCAATGGACTTATTAGACGAAATTAGGGGCGATGACGAAGTCTTAATTATGGGTATATTAAACGTCACTCCTGATTCTTTCTCTGACGGCGGAAGATTTCTGGCTAGAGATAAAGCAAAGCGACGAGCGCTGGAAATGGATGAAAACGGGGCGGATATAATAGATATTGGGGGAGAATCAACGAGGCCCGGAGCCGAAAAAGTCGAGCTAGAGACCGAGCTTGATAGGACAATCCCGGTAATAGAGGAGATAAGAAAGGAAACCGATGTTCCGATCTCCATTGATACCTACAAGTCCGAAGTAGCAAGGAAGGCTCTGAAAGCGGGGGCTGATATAGTCAATGACATCAGCGCTCTTCGGTTCGACCCGAAACTCGGAAAGCTTGCAGGTGAGGAAGACGTTCCGGTCGTATTGATGCATATGCAGGGAACTCCTCGAACGATGCAAAAGAATCCGAGTTACGGTGACGTGGTTGAGGATATTAAGGAATTTTTGAGTAAAAGAATTGAAAAAGCGGTGGAGTTTGGGATATCCCGAAAAAAAATTATCGTGGATCCCGGAATAGGCTTCGGGAAGAAGTACGAAGACAATTACGAAATTCTTCGAAGACTTGAAGAGTTTGAAACGCTTGATTGTCCTCTGTTGCTGGGAACTTCGAGGAAGTCTTTTATCGGAGATACACTTGAATTGCCTCCTGACGAGAGGGTCGAAGGAACTATTGCAAGCAACGTGGTGGGACTTCTCAGGGGGGCGGACATTCTACGGGTGCACGACGTTATCGAAAACTATAGAGCCGCACGAGTTGCAACCCGGTGTCGGTAGCCTGGCCTAGGACGGTTGCATCCGGAATGCTAGATCCAGGTAGCTGGCGACACCGGGTTCCTCGATCCTGGAGTAGTTGGAGGTCTTATTTTTCGGCTAACCTCTGGTCTCGTCTTCCCTAAATTCTATTTCGATTTCCAGCTCTCGTTTCCCCAGTTTCTTGTTGTAATCCGACTCAACTTCCAGGTTAATGGGCTCCTCGAACGGAAATGTTGCTTCTGTACCCACCATGGATACGGTTATGGCATCGTCTTCTTTGATTTGGCCTAGAAGTTCTTCGAGGAATGAGATCAGGTCCTGTTTAGTTACGTTCTGATCGTACTCGAATTCGGCGTCTAGTTCGTCATTAGAAGATGGTAGTTCTACCATAAAATCACCCCTTTTATCGGTTAATCGATTTGGTTTGAACGTCAACAACCCGCCCCAAAGAACGGGGGTTTTAAAAACAGCTTAAATCATTTTGAAGAGTTTTATACGACATGACCAGTAGTCAGTCGAGACCAACTCTAAACTTTGTCCTGAATAAGGCTAGTTCACTCTTCGATCTTTAGTTGATTGAGTTTTTCGATATCATCATTTTCCAATTCCCAATCAAAAAGATCTATATTCTCCTTCAAGTGGTCTTTAGAGCTTGCTTTTGGAATTGCCAGTACGTTATCCTGGTTTATCAACCATTTAAGTGCGATCTGCCCTGGAGTTTTTCCGTACTTCGCTGCTATTTCAGATAACTCTTCCAGTTCGGGGACTTTGCCCCGACCAAGAGGGCTGTACGCTGTAAGAAAAACACCGTTTTCCTTACAGTAGTTTAGCAAAGGCCCGAGATCCATCCCAAGGTGATACTTTACCTGATTCGTTACAATTGGGAAATCCGAGAGTTTACGAGCTTTCCTCAGCTGGGATTTGCTAAAATTGCTCACTCCTATGTTCATGGTCTTTCCTTCTTCTATCAGTTCGTTCATGGCTTTAATAGTTTCTTCTAGCGGAATTTTCGGGTTAGGCCAGTGAACGAGTAAAAGGTCGAGGTGATCAGTTCCCAGTCTACGGAGACTCCCCTCTGTGGAGCGTTTGAAGTCTTCGTATCGGAGTTTGTCCTTCCAGACCTTTGTCGTTATAAATAGATCTTCTCGCCGGTAATCTTCGATCGCCCTGCCGACGTATTCTTCGTTATCGTAGAAAATTGCCGTATCGATGTGACGGTATCCAATGTCTATAGCTTTTTTTACTACTTCTTCACATTCTTTCCCTCTTAGTTTCCAGGTGCCTAATCCAAGGGCCGGAATAGAACAGTCATCAGTGGACTTCAGCTTGCTTTTCATAAATAATTCCTCCCCGGTGAGTGGTGATTAAATGCGACGCTAGTTCTCGGGTTCCAGTCTGTTAGATACTTCCGACTTAAGCCCATCGAGTGAGACGGGTGTTTGATCCCCTGTTTCCATATCTCTCAGGGTAATTTCTCCCTCGGATAGTTCTTTTGGTCCCAGAATTGCCGTTATCTTTGCCCCGTACCTGTCCGCGTATCCAAGCTGGCCCTGAAGGCTCTTTTCCAGGTAATCCATCTCAGCTTTTATTCCTTCTTCCCTGAGTTCCTGGACGAGCCTCATGCCAGTCCGTTTTGTCTCCTGGTCCAGGGTTGCGAGATATACGTCTAGTCCTTCTTTTGTTATTTCCACCTGTTCCAGTTCCTCGAGCAGGAGAACAAGCCTTTCTATCCCCCCGGCAAATCCGACGGCCGGAGTCGGATCTCCTCCGAATAACTCGACCAATCCGTCGTACCTTCCGCCTCCAACCAGGGCATTTTGAGCTCCGAGGTCGGTTGAGAATACTTCAAATACCGTTTTAGTGTAGTAATCCAGTCCTCGGACGAGCTTTGGATCCAGTTCGTAATCCAGGTTCAGGTGCTCGAGATATCCTTTTACGTCTTCAAAATGGGTCCGGCATTCCGAGCACAGGTAGTCAGTGATTTCTGGACCATCTTCTACAACCGATTGACAGGTTTCTTCTTTGCAATCCAGTATTCTCAGCGGATTGGCTTCCAGCCTCGACTGGCAGTCATCGCAGAGCCGGGCCTTGTTTGGGGTTAAATACTCAACCAATTCCTCTACGTAGTCGTCTCTATCCTCGGGGCAACCTATACTATTTAACGTTAGACCGACGTCTTCCAGTCCCAGGGATCTCAGTAGATCGGTAGCGAGACTTATCATCTCTGCGTCCAGAGCCGGGTCGTTTGAACCAATGGCTTCGGCTCCGTACTGATGGAACTGCCGAGACCGACCTTTCTGGGGAGCTTCGTAGCGGAACATTGGGCCGAGATAGTACCATTTTGAAAGCTCTTCTTTACCGTAAAATTTATGTTCTAAGTACGCCCTGACCACGGAAGCCGTGTTCTCGGGCCGCAGGGTCATAGACCTTCCGCCCTTATCCTCGAATGTATACATTTCCTTGGATACGACATCCGTTTCTTCACCGACCCCTCTGGCGAATACATCGGTTTTTTCCATGATCGGCGTCCTTATCTCCTCGTAGCCGTACAGGGGCATGGTAGATCTTACTTCCCGTTCTACCGCGTGCCAGTAGGGCATCTCGTCGGGTTTTATATCGTTTAATCCTTTTGGAGCGTAGTACTTCATCAGCCTTCCTCTGTCATTTTCCTTTCCAGGTTTATCATCTCTACTAGTGCCTCTGCTGCTTCGCTACCTTTATTGCCCTGCTTTGCCCCGGCTCTCTCCATGGCCTGATCGAGAGTGTCTGACGTTATTAAACCAAAGGTGACCGGAGTCTCGCTTTCTAGATTTAATTTAGCCAGCCCCTTGGAGGTTTCGCTGGCCACGTATTCGAAGTGAGGGGTTTCGCCCCTGATGACAGCTCCCAGAGCCACTATTCCGTCGTAATCACCTTTTTCCTTCATCTTTCCTACCGCTCGGGGTAGCTCGAACGAACCGGGAACGTAAGCCACAGTTACGGCGCCCCAATCGGTCCCCAGCCGAGTGAGCTTATCTTTTGCACCGGAGAGGAGTCTATCGGTGACCAGGCTATTAAACCTGCTTATCACTATCCCAATTTTCAAACCGGATCCGTCTAATTCGCCTTCTAATTTATCAGTCACTGTTACCTCCCGTTGAGGGTTAAGACTTGGGTTTTTCGTCGAACTCGGACAAGTTATGACCCAGCTTTTCTACCTTTGTTTTAAGGTAATCCTGGTTATGTTCGTTTGGCTCAATCTCTATAGGTACCGTTTCCGTAATATGAAGTCCGTACCCTTCCAGACCCACCACTTTACGAGGATTGTTTGTGAGCAACCTGATGGAGCTAAGCCCGAGGTCGGAGAGTATCTGAGCCCCGAATCCGTAATCTCTCAGGTCGGCCGAGAAACCCAGCTCCTCGTTTGCCTCAACGGTATCCAATCCTTGATCCTGGAGCTCGTAAGCGCAAACCTTGTTGCTAAGTCCAATTCCTCGTCCCTCCTGGCGCATATAAACGAGCACTCCCTCTCCCGCATCGCTTATAGTGGTTAAGGCTTGGTGGAGCTGATCGCCGCAGTCACAGCGTTTGGACCCGAATACGTCTCCGGTTAGACACTCGGAGTGTACTCTGACCAGCACATCCTCTTTTCCTTCTACTTCTCCTTTAACGAGGGCGACGTGTTCGTCTTTGTTTACCTGATCCACGTAACTGTGTATTTTGAAATCGCCGTACTTAGTGGGAAGTCTGGCTGAGCCCGTTCGTTTTACCAGGTCCTCGTTTTTCTTCCTGTATTCTATCAAATCCTCTATCGAGATAATCTTTAATTCATGTTCACTTGCAATTTCCTTTAACTTGGGAAATCTGGCCATGGAGCCATCTTCGTCCATTATTTCGCAGAGAACGGCCGCGGGATAAAGGTCGGCCATGCGGGCCAGATCCACTGCCGCTTCTGTATGCCCGGCTCGATGGAGAACTCCCCCCTTTTCTGCCTTAAGAGGGAAGATGTGGCCCGGTCGAACTAAATCTTCCGGTCCCTTATTCTCGTCCACCAGGATTGAAATAGTCCTTGCCCGGTCGTAGGCAGATATACCGGTCGAGATTCCCTCTTTGGCGTCTACGGATACGGTAAATTGAGTGCCGTGGTGGGAAGTATTATTTCCAACCATGGAGTCAAGCTCCAGCTCGGTCAATCGCTCCTGTTCCATAGGAGTACAGACCAGACCCCTACCCTCTTTTGTCATGAAGTTGATGTCTTCCGGTCGGACTTTCTCCGCCGCCATGACGAAATCCCCTTCGTTCTCCCGCTCTTCGTCGTCGACGACGATGATAATCTCTCCCGTTTCTATTGCTTCTATAGCATCTTCTATAGGATCGAGACTCATCTTTTTCCTCCCGAGGCTCAGAAAATATCTTGGCCGGTTAAGTTTAGTCCCTGTAAGGGTTCGTTTTCTTCTCGTTATTTTTTATATATTTTGCCAGTATATCAAACTCAACGTTGACTTCAGCACCGTTGTGCTTGAATTGTAAAGTCGTATTTTTGTAGGTATGGGGAATTACGCTTACGGAAAATGTTCCCTCCCTAACCTGGTAAGGCGTAAGACTGATTCCGTCCACAGCTATGGAACCCTTGTCTGCCAGGTAATTCGAAAACTGACGAGAAGTCGATATTCGGTATACGCGGTTGTTTCGGTTTTTCTTTATTCTCCCGATTTTTCCCATGGTGTCCACGTGACCCTGTACTATATGTCCGTCCAGCCTATTAGAAAACTCTGTGATCTCTAGAGGTAGTTCCAGATTTACTCTATCGCCGGAATTCAGGTTGCCGAGGTTCGTCTTTCGTCGAGTTTCCCGTGACACGTCCGCGGACAACCGTGCTCTTTTTACCTCTATATCGACTGCCGTTAGACAGGCTCCGTTGATACTTATACTGCCGCCAATTTTCATCTTGTCCAATAGTGGTTCCGGAATCGAAAAGGTAAACCGGTTGCCCTTAGTTTTAACCAGGCGTCCAATATCGTCTACGACTCCAGTGAACATTATTTACCGGCATTGAGGAACAAGATTTATTAATAGAAGGTAATAAATTAAAATCTACCTCGTTTGTTTTCTATACCTTTCAACTTATGGTACTCGAAGAGCGGACTATCATTCAACCAGGTTGGAGGGGCAAGACCCGGACGGGGGGTCTTCAGAAAGACCGGTAGCTGGGTAAATTGAAATAGGCTTGCTCGTTAGTTAAAATCATTCGACATTATTGAGAGTCCGAGGAGGAGCTAAAGTGCAATTTACGTCTATAAAGAATAAGAAACTCTTGACTGTTGTCTTTTTAACGTTATTAACGTTCATCGGCCTAGTTGGAGTAACGGGCACGGGAGCTTCGGAATACAAGCAAAAAATCCAGGTCACGCGAAATCGGGAAAACGGGACAATTCAGGTTAGAACGTCAATCGCTGATTATCTCTTCACAAAGAAAGGGGGAGAACTTAGAAGTATATTCATTCATTTTTCCTCCTTTAGAACAAATAAGGCCGAAATAGTACCCGGTACGACGACTGATCCCCAGACTCTGGAGCGGTCTTATCTCGACGGGGTGAAGTTTCCTGGTGAATTAAGGATTAAAGGAGACTCGGATCGGGACGTATCTTACGAAGCCAGCATTCCCGAAGGTACTCATTACGACAAGTTACGGATAACTTTTGTCGGTCACAAAGACGGGTTAAGGATAGAGAAGACGTATACGGTTCATAACGATCCCAATTATACCCTTGGACTCTCGCTCTCAATAACAAACGAGTCGGGAGAAGAAGTCGAGTTGGGGGAAGAGGCAAGGCTCTATCTCGGTTCCCGGGCAAAATCCGGAGGAGACGGAAGTGTAAATTATCTCACGGATCCGACAACCAAATTTATCTTCGACGGTGAAGTTAGCAACGGAAAACTAGCAGAGGGATCTTACAATAGTTTCGGGGGAGTGGGATTGGTTGGCAATAATCTGGTCCTATTTCTTAAGACTGGGCTTCCTTATACCGATACCAAAAACACGGTCGATAAAAGCGTCACTCCTTACGTGTCGGGGGGAAATCTCGGCGTCAATCTGACGGAGACCAGCCTGGCAAGTGGCGAGTCGAAAAAATTTCAGTTTTCCATCTACGGCGGAAGAAGGCGTCACGTTTTGCTCTCCAACGTTGGTCTCGCAAAAATCGACGATATAGGATTCTTTAGCCAGTTGCTGGTCCCGGTAATAGGCTTTCTCAATCAACTATATCATCTCACCGGTAATTACGGATGGGCGATAATTCTGTTTACGATATTAATTAGGGTACTGCTTTACCCTCTAATGCGCAATATGTACCGCTCAATGGCCAAAATGCAGGAACTACAACCGAAGATAAAAGAGATTCAGGACGAGTACGACGACCGGGAGGAACAACAGAAAAAGATGATGGAGCTGTACAAGGAGGAGGAGGTAAACCCCATGGGGGGTTGCTTACCCATGTTTATTCAGTTACCTATATTAATTCTCCTCTGGCGAGCAATTATGTACAGTGCGGAAGCGATTCACGTTTCTCCTGGGTTTCTCTGGATCAACGACTTAAGTATGCATGACCCCTATTACATACTGGTAGTGTTGACGGTGGGGACGATGATCCTGCAACAGCAGATGATGCAGACTCCGGGTGGGGGTGGAGGTCAGAATAAGCTAATGACTTTCGGGTTCCCGCTATTTATGGGGATATTCCTTCGTAATTTCCCCGCCGGCCTCTGGCTCTATTACTTCCTTACCCAGGTCTTTATGATCGGCCAGCAAGCATTCATAAACTGGGAGATGGAAAAAGGGGAAGATGAAGATGAAACTCAACCTCAGGAAACATGACCGAAAAAGAGGATAAAGCCGAGCGAGAGGTAGCCTCTTACTTAAAAGGTTTTTTCGATTTGATCGGTGAAGAGCCTGGTCTGCAAGTAGAGTCCAAATCACCTGGCGAACTATACGTAAATGTTCAGGGCGAATCGGATTTCTTCTCGGAGGAGAGGGAAAAGCTTGCCAAGTCCCTCTCCGTACTTGTCAGGGTGCTGCTAGAACGACAATACGACCTCGACAGGGACGTCCAGATAGACGTCAACGGGGTAAAACTTTCAAGGAGAAAGAACCTGGAACAGTTTGCACTGGAAGCGGCGGAAAGGGCGAAATTAAAAGGAAGGAAGATCAGGCTTAACCCCATGCCCCCGATCGAGAGGAAGTGGATTCACGTAGCTCTAACCGATACCGAAGGAGTAGAGACCTACAGTGTGGGGGAGGGCGGAGACAGACGAGTGATAATAAAGCCTAAAGAGGAATGACTGAAGAAGGGACGATTGCGGCTATTTCCACTCCCCTTGGCAAGAGTGGTATAGGAATAGTAAGGTTATCCGGCCCCGAGGCACTGAATATCACGGAAAAGTTATTTACATCACCTGACGATACCGACCTATCAGAGGTCGATTCTCACACTCTTCACTACGGGTTTATCCAGGACCCCGATACGGAAAGGGAGATTGACGAGGTACTGGTATCCGTGATGAAGGCTCCCCGAACTTATACCAGAGAAGACGTGGTTGAAATTAACTGTCACGGTGGAGTAGTTCCTCTCCGGGAGACGCTTGACCTGACACTGGAATTCGGTGCTAGACCGGCCGAGCCGGGGGAGTTCACGAAACGGGCCTTTTTAAACGGAAGATTAACGCTGGATCAGGCGAAGTCAGTGAAGGATATAGTTGACGCCAAGACCCGTCTATCGCTAGAACTCTCGCTGGACAGACTCGAGGGCAAATTTTCTAACTTCCTCAATTCGGTTAGAGAGGATTTGACGTCGATTCTCGCCGAAATTGAAACAATGATAGATTTCCCGGATTACGAAGAGTCGATAGTGCCTAGGGACGAGTTAGAGGTCGAATTGACGGAGATCGAGGAGAGGATAGAGGACGTGCTCGAGAATAGCAAGGACGGGAAAATACTCAAGGAAGGCCACAAAATAGCCGTCCTCGGTCGTCCCAACGTGGGTAAATCGACCCTTCTGAATAGGTTGTTGAGAGAGGAGAGGGCTATAGTTAGCCCGACCCCGGGAACTACGCGAGACACCCTGGAGGAAGAGCTGGAAATTGACGGTATACCTTTTCGAGTAGCAGATACTGCCGGGATAAGGCAAGCTGAGGAGGAGATCGAGCGGATGGGTGTCCAGAGGGCAAAAGACCAGGGCCGAAGCTCTGATATTTCTTTGCTATTAATTGATTCGGGAACAGGGGTCGAATCGGAAGACCTGGAGATCGCGGAGGAGATAGATAAAGGGAAGACCATTTTGGTCCTAAACAAGATAGATCTCGTTGATAGGTTGTCCAAAAAGGAGATACTCGATAAAATAGGCCACGGTTGGGCCGATGTAATAAAGATTTCGGCAAAAGAAGGGGAAGGGTTGTCGGAATTAGAAAGTTCTATTACCGGTCTTGTCTGGGGCGGGAAGGTCAGGAAAGACGAGAGTCTCGTCTTATTGAACGTTCAAGAGAAAGATTTACTTAGACGAGCAAAGAAAAACATTGTAAGTGCCCGGGAAGCACTTCGTTCGGGTAGGTCTATAGACCTGGTTGAAATAGATATTAGGGAAGGTAGAAGTAATCTGGGGAAGTTATTGGGAGAAGATTTATCGGAAGAGATACTCGATCGCGTGTTTTCCGATTTCTGCGTGGGTAAGTAGGCTTTTCGAGATAGAAACAGGACAAATGGTTAAGAACTACGACCCAGGACGACCTCTGGATTTTTGGCTTGTTTAAGCGACGTGAGAATGAGGGAGTTACTTTATGAAAGGTTCTGAAAGATCTAACGAAGATATCCTTGAAGAAATTCAGGAACTCGAGCAGCAAAAAGAAACGGTCGAGGAGGGCGAAAAAAAGGGAAAGCTAAAAAATAAAATTGACGAGTTAAAGGATCAATTGATTGAACAGAATATCCCTCTGGTTAAGTCCATAGCTGGTGATTTTACTCACTCCGGGCTGGATTTCGAAGATCTCCGTCAAGCCGGTTACATAGGGCTTTTGAATGCCGTGGAAAATTACGATTTGAACCGAGGTACGAAGTTTTCGACTTACGCAACTCACTTGATCAAAGGGGAGATCAGGCATCAGGTCAGGGACAATCAACCTTCCGTTCACATTCCTCAGTGGATAAAACGATTGAATAAAAAGGTAAAAAAAGCCCAGGAAAAAATCTATCAAAAAACCGGTGAATACCCCACAATCAAGGAACTTTCCGAAGAATTAAACATAGAGGAGGACGGGATTAAAGAGGTATTAAAAGCGAGGGATTCGATGACTTACGTTTCGATAGACAGGGAAAGGAGGGAGTCCGATCCCAGGCCCGAGTACATAGATTACGAGAAAATCAAGAGTAAGCACAAGGAGAATCTCCCGCTGGAGTTTAAGGTTAGGATAGCGGACGCAATTGAAAAGTTGACCGAGGTTCAGCAACAGGTTGTTAAAGGGATATTCTACGAAGACCGGACCCAGGAGGAAGTCGGGGATGAGATAGGAACTTCTCAGCGTCAGGTATCGCGGATCAAGTACCGCGTTCTGGACGAGCTGGAATCTCAACTGGACGGAACAAGCGACAATGACGAGGAGGAAGATCAGGGTAAGTAGAATGGAAAAGTTAGTTGAGGGACTCGAACTGGTTGAGGAAGTAAACGGGCTTATAAAGAACCTCCAGGAATCGTTGGAACTCTTTGAACAGGGGAACTACGAATCAGCGTTTAAGAAGATAAATTCGGCAAAAGAAGGTATCGAGGGGTTGGAGATAGAGGATTTGCCTGACCAGGATGAGGTCGAAGAAAGACTTGGTGTCGCCCTGGAAAATTTAGAGTGGATTAGTGAGCACCCGGACAGGGCAAAAGGTAGGGATGTTGACTTAAAGTAAGGGCAGGATTATATATTGTCTGTTTTTCCGGAGGCTGAGCTTGAACTGTAGGGACTGTAAGGAGGGGTATATTGATCGTCGAGTTTGACACTTATCCCATGGGAAAAGAGAGTGGCCTGGGGAAAGATATTGCTGAAGTGAAGAAGATAATAGAGTCCAGCGGGCTCGACCACCAGTTAACGGCAATGGGGACGATAATTGAGGGGGGCTGGGATGAAGTAATGGGCGTAATTAAAAAATGCCATCATCAGTTAAAAGAGGATTATGTCCGAGTTGAAACGCACATAAAGGTCGATGACCACGGGGATAAGTCCGGAAGAATAAAAGGAAAGATCGATGCAGTAGAGAAACACCTGTAATTATTTGACCTGATTTTGGATTCAATCACGGAAGTCTAATTTAACCCTTTTGAGTCACCGCAATTTATCCATGACTGAGTACACCATAGACGATCTACCGCCGGATGACCGACCCAGAGAGAAGTTGGACCAGAACGGTCCGGGGTATTTAAGCGATTCGGAGCTACTTGCTCTGGTTATAAGATCCGGGATAAAAGGGAAAAACGTTCTCGAAATTTGCCGGGAAATAATCCGGGACCTGGACCTCGATAACCTGTCAAATTCTACTCTCCAGGGATTACAGGGTTATAAAGGAATCGGTAGAGTAAAGGCGGGGCAAATTCTTGCTGTATTCGAGCTGGGGAAAAGGCTTGCCAGGGACGAGCTGGCCGCGGGAGAAGAGATTTTTGGTTTGGACGATGTCATAGGTCACCTGAATCCGGACATGAAAAGACTGGAACGAGAAGAATTAAGGGCGCTTCATCTAAATAATTCCAATGAACTCATCCACGAAGAGACTATTTTCTACGGCTCTCTTAACGAAGTCCAGATCGAACCGAGGGAAGTCGCGAAGAGCTGCTTAAAGCGTAATACGGGTGGGGTCATCCTGGCCCACAACCATCCTGGAGGAAAAGCTGATCCCTCCGAAGCTGACATAAACGTGACAGAACGGATTAAGTCTACTCTGAGGTCTTTGGGTATTTCTTTGATAGATCACGTTATAGTTGGGAAATACGGGGAAGTTAGCCTTAAGAGGGAAGGATACATCTGACGTTAATAGCTTGGCGACCTCGTTACAGAGTTGATTTTAGTTGGCCGTACTGCCGGTTGGCCAGTTATTTTGTTATTCTCTCCGGTAAATAAGGTCTATGGGGAGAAAATTTAATTCGGAAATTACAAGTATTTTAAGGGATAAGAACTCAGTTATTTCTACATTATATGAAAGAGAGGCGGAAATTAATGAATAGTGACTTAATTTTATTATCTATACCCTCTACCGCTGACCTGGTTACCGGGACTCATCCATGTTAAACCTTTTAAGATTAAATCAATTATCAGGTAAGCGACAGAGGGCGGATTACGGGCTGCAAATTAACTACAGCGATGGTAAAAGAACTGAGAAGAAAATTTTATTAACCTCCCTGTTTATATTTGTTCTGGTTATAGTCTATTCAACCGGACTTGCTCCAGTCGGGGCTACGGGGGAAGAATCTAGCACTACCGAGCTAAAAGCACTAATAGAAAAAGGGGATAGGATCGCTCAGGAAGCAAGGAAGGAAGTGAGAACTGAGGAGAGGTTGAGGAAGGCGATTGGGATCTATAAAAAGGTTCTTGAAATGGATTCGGACAACAGGCATGCCTTAACCAGGCTTTCCCTCGGTTATTTCACCCTGGCGGAAGCTTACCTGAATAATCGGAAAGAAAAGAAAGCTGCCTACAGAGAAGGATACAAATACGGGTTAAAGAGTCTCAACCAGAACGATGACTTTGCTGAACTTTACGAAGAGGAAGGGAGTAAAGCACTGAGGAAACTACCAAAGTCAGTTGACAATGTAGAGGCGATTTTCTGGACTGGTGCGAACCTCGGTCGGTTGGGTGAGACCAAAGGTATACTGGACTCTCTTGGGGATCTTCCGGCTCTTATCGCTCTGAATCGAAGGGTCGTAAAACTAAACGAGACCTATCTGGGTGGAGGTGGACACCGAGCTCTGGGGTCGATATCCGGAGCGTTATTGAGCCGCCTTCCCTTTACTATCTTTCAAGTCCATAACAACGGGTTGAGCTGGGAGAAAGCGAAGAACCATTTCGAAAGAGCTATAGAACTGGCTCCGGGTTGTCTGGAAAACTACTTTTCTTATGCCAAGTATTATGCCTTAAAGAAAGGAAAAAAAGAAATGGCTCGAAAACTACTGACCGAGGTTATAACCAGGCCTCTTGGCGAAGAGTACCCCCTAATTAATTCAATCGCAAAGGAAGAGGCTAAAGTGCTTTTGGAAGAAAAGTTTGAATAGTGGAAAGGGAGTATCTAACTTTTGGGAATTTGGTAGAATTCCAGTCCGAGGATAGGTTTGGTGTTCTTAATATTAGGGGAATTTTACACATCCCCGCAGGTTGGGGCGAGGTAATCCCCCTGATTCTTGAACAAGATAGGGATGAGCCGTAGAATTACAAAGCTTTTCAAAGCCCAGGGAAATGCATGGGTTTTCGCTAAATTCGTAAAAGATCCAATTGAAGGGAAATTCATATTTAAGATAACTTTCAGGGGTGGAACCAGTGGAATTAATACTGACCGAAGAGGTTGAAGATCTCGGTGAAGTGGGAGAAAAAGTAGAGGTTGCAGACGGTTACGGGAGGAATTATTTGCTTCCTAAGGGTCTGGCAGTCGAACCGACCGTGGGCAACAAGAGACGCTACGAAAAGATCAGAAGAGAAATAAGCCAGAGGAAAGAAGAGCGAAGGGAGCGGGCCGAAGAGCAAGCCGATGAATTGAACGGGCTTGAGCTGGTGTTCCGGAGAAAAGCTCAGGAAGAACACCACTTATATGGCTCGGTTAGAAAGAAAGATATCATAGATTCTATCGAGGATGAAACGGGGATTGAACTTTCCCCCGACGCCGTAAGAATAGATTCACCAATTGAAGAACTGGGACAGTTCGGAGTAGAGATTAGGCTATACGAAGAGATTCACGCGAATATAAAGGTCAACGTTGAAGAGGAAGAATCCTCGGACGAAGATCAAGAGGAAGAAAGTTGATTGTTTCTCCCGGTTTGGGCGAAATTGCCTCCCTAACCTATAACCAACCACCGGAGTAGTCTCTAAATGGATTCAGGGGTCGTGAGGGCACTGGTGCTGGCTGCGTTTGCCCTGACAGCGGTGTCCGTCATTTTTATTTCCAGCGGTACTCCCACTGTATTTCTGGGTGGTAATCGGCTCGAAGGTCTGAAAGTATTGGATTCTTCAACCGGCCCACGAGTACCGCTCAAAAAAGCGGCTCAATTATTCGGAGCTCGCGCGGACCCGGGGAGGGATGGTGGCTACGTCCTGGAGTGGGGAAAGACGAATTCCTACTACGTAAATAAGGAGTCTCTTTCCTCGGAAGCCGGGAAGCAATTTATCAACCTGGACCTGCTGGTTGAACAGCTTGGTGGGCGAGTACGATACCGCGGAAATAGAGCGAACGTTAATCTCACTCCCGCGACGCTTCTTTCGGTCTCAGCCCGATCCGGCGAACTTTCCTTAAACTTTGACAGGTATGCTAGTTTTTCTCGCTCCAGTTCGGGCGGAAAATACGAGTTTAAGTTTTACAATGCGGTAAAAGCTGCTGATCCGGGAGCTATAAAATTTCAAAAAGTTGATTCCTATCTAAAAGGAGCGAGGGTCCTGGTCCGCCAGGATCGGCAGATCCTTCTACGTCTGAGGTTAAAGGAGGGCGTGACCACGACGATAAAGACCAATAGGGGGAAATCGGGGTTCAACTTTCAGCTGGAATTTACCGAGAAGGGAGTTGGGTCTCTTGGTCCCGCCGGAGATGCGCTGACAACCAAGCAGAACTTTTCCTATAATCAGATGCAGCTCTGGGCTGACGGGGGGAGCCAGACGCTTCACTATCTGGAAATCTCGGATTGGAGTGAAGGGTACCGTCTCGTGCCCGTTCTGCCGGGTGGGAAAGTAGGTAGAGGGGGCGAACTATCCCGGTTGGTTCAGGAAAATTTTGGCGTTGCGGGACTAAATGCCAATTTTTTTGACCCCGGTACGTTTACTCCAATAGGGTTGGTTATCAAGGACGGCGAGTTGCTTTCCCGAGATTGGGGGAATAGGGCGGCGGTTGGTATAGATTACTTTGGGAGGTTGAAATTCTTCAGACCTGACCTGGATCTATTTCTTAGGACCTCCCGGGGAGATATCACCGTACAGGGGTTGAATAGACCTGTCGGCGACGACGATCTTGTAGTCTATACGACCGAATACGGGAAAAGGATAACTCCGGAAGGTTCGTCGGTCGTGCTTGAGCTTCAGAATGGAAAAGTTATTGCTCGTTCAAGTGTTCCGTCCGCTACTGTTGAATCAGACCGAACTATAGTCGTAGCTACCGGGGAAGAGAGATCGAAGCTGGAGGGGTTTTCCGAAGGGGATAGAGTCGAGTTCGACTGGACGATGAAGCCGTTCATTCCCATGTTAAGGGGGGCGGTGAGCGCGGGACCTTTATTGATTAAGGACGGGAGAAACGTTCTAAACCTGAAGAAAGAAAATTTCTCCCATAGCGGAGGATTGGTCCAGTCTCGGGCTAGACGGACCGTTTTGGCGACCACCGCAAAAGGAAAGCTACTTTTTATTGTCATCTCCGGAGCCGGCGTCGGACTCGAGACATTACCCGACTTACTCCTTAAATCGGGCCTGAATATCGAAAACGCTATCGCTTTTGACGGGGGATCTTCCGCGGGCATGGTTTACCGGGATGGAGTAAGGATTAAAACTATAGGGGGAACCAGACGAATCCCGGTTGGGTTAGCGTTAGTCCCCGGCTAGCCATGAGGCGGTTTGCCAGGGATATAGTAATTATCGCCGGTGCCACGGCTGTTTCCAGGGTGTTTGGCCTGTTTCGGGACATCGTAATTGCAGATAAGTTCGGGGCCGGCACTGCGTACGACGCCTATCTTATCGCTTTCTATGTGCCCCATTTTCTGAGGAGATTACTAGCGGAAGGAGCATTGGCACTTTCTTTTATTCCCGTCTATACAGATTATCTAAAAAATGATCCCAGGGAAGCCAGCAAGCTTGCGGCAAATGCTATCAACTTATCGCTTCTTACGTTTCCCTTAATAGTTCTGGGAGGAATTTTACTCGCCCCTTATTTCGTTCCTTTTCTCGCTTCTGGTTTTTCCCCGTCACAGCAGAAATTAACCATTGAATTAACGAGAGTAATATTTCCGTTCATCGGTATTATCGGTATGGCAGCCCTAGTAATGGGGGTACTAAAATCGAGGAAAACTTTCTTTGCGCCTGCATTTGCCCCGGTTTTTTTTAATGTAGGAGTTATAGCGGGGGCCTTGTTTCTAGGGAGGTTCTTTTCGCGACCAATATTCGGTTTGGCGGTCGGAGTACTACTGGGGGGTATGGGGCAGCTTGGGTTCCAGCTTCCCTATTTAAACCGGAGCGGCTTTTCCTGGTCGCCCGTTCTTTTCCCGCTTCACCCCGGTCTCAAACGGGCCCTGAAGATGATGGTTCCGGTGGTTCTAGGTCTGATAGCGATGCAGGTAAATGTCATGGTCGATAACAAGCTCGCCTCCCATCTAGTCGCCGGATCCGTTTCCTCCCTTCAGTACGCGACAAGGTTGTATCAGCTGCCGCTGGGTTTATTTGCTATTGCGATATCTACCGCAATACTCCCCAGGTTATCGGAAAAATGGGCCTCAGGCGAGAAATCGGATTACGCGGAGATGCTTAACAGGGGGATAAAGATCTCACTTCTGATTGTGGTTCCCGCTACACTTGGGTTGTTCGTATTAGGTAAACCGATAATCGAACTATTGTTCGAGCACCGAAATTTCCTGCCTTCCGATACGGTCCGAACCACTCACGTATTGCATCTTTATTTGGTGGGATTGATCGGCTATAGCTTTGTTACTCTGTTTTCCAGGGCTTTCTATTCCATGAAGGATACTATTACTCCCGTGATAGTTAGTTCGATTGCCGTTGGGGTAAACGTGGGTCTGGACCTACTCCTTATCGGGCCCATGAAAGTGGGCGGTCTGGCTCTGGCTACAGGCGTTAGCGGGGTTGTAAACGGGCTATTGTTAGTGGTTGCGTTTGGAATCAGGACAGGACTCCGGGGGTATCTTCCAGGAAGCTTGTTCCTGGTAAGGGTGCTGGTTTCGGCCGGTATCATGGGAATTGTCGTTTCAATCGTACGGAAATTTATTCCACTGGCGAGCGACTTTTCCGTAGTTACTCTGGGAGTAATTGCGGGGATAGCGAGTTATGTTTGCGCTGGGATATTGTTGGGATTAAAAGAAACATTCCTGGAAGAGCTAGTCCAGATGGGTGATTGAAATCAGGTCTAATATTGCTCCGGTCGACTAAATTTCAGGCCCCGATTGCCTCCGGTCGAGTTGGTCTGGCGTAGTGATCAGTGATTCTAGCTCCTTTGTCCGGTTCTCGGATTCCTCGGAAGGGAGATCGTAATCTTCTTTTATTCTACCCACGACCCCCTGAACCAGTCGCCGGGAATCGTCCGAAAACGATTCGGCAATTGTAAGGAGTCTTGAAGTTGCCTCTTTCATTAGTTCCTGGGAAAACCTACCCCTTTCGAACAAAGGCTTTAGTTCTTCTTGGGCGAAGTCGGCAAACTCGGAACCGGAACCCGGTACTTCTATTGTTTTGAACCGGTTCACCAGAACTTTCAATCCGGTTATTACTTTTTTATCCGTCAACCTGGTATCGTTTCTGTAGCGATAGTAAATTAGCGTTTCCAAAACCCCTATCGCCTCTATTAACTGACGGTTTTCTTCTTCCAGTAGGTCCTGATTCTTTTCTGCCCAGGTTTCTCGATAGGACTCCGCGTGTTTGGTTTGTTGGAACTGTTCGTGTTTTTTAAAATAGTGGCAATCGGGAGGGCAGTTTATCTCTACGCCTCGGTGCTCCCCGCAGCATCTGCTGCAGATCAAGCCACCGAGTGCAGGACACTCTCTTTGTCCCTTCCGTTTCCCGCCGTAAACGCACTTGTCCGCCATGGTTTTATCGATCCCCTATTCTCTTATTTTTGACCAATAACCTGGCTTTTTCTCTTGCCCAGTTATCAGTCGATTGTAGGTCCTCTAGCGCCGGGTCTTCAATAGATTCCAGGTCTTTGAGTACCAGTTCCAGTCCTCGGGCAATATCACCAAATCTTATCCTTTTGGCCAGAAATTCTTCTATTAATACTTCGTCGGCTCCATTTACAGCTGCTGGTCTATTTCCCCCCGATTTTCCCGCTTCGACTACTACGTTGAACGCAGGATAACGCTCCTCCTCCAGCTCTTCAAATTCTAGTTCCGCCAGTTCTACTAGGTCGGTTCTATCGTAATTGTTCTCCAACCTCTTCGGATAAGTAAGAGCGTACTGGATAGGCACTTTCATGTCGGGTTCGCCCAGCTCGCCGATCATGGAACCGTCCTGAAACTGGACTAGGGAATGTATTACGGATTGCGGGTGGACGACCGCCTTAATTCTCTCGTAGGGTATTCCGAAGAGCCAGTGAGCTTCTATTACCTCCAGACCTTTGTTTACCATCGAGGCTGAGTCACAGGTAATCCGGCTCCCCATATCCCAGTTTGGATGATCCAGTGCTTCCTCAGGAGATGCCTTCTTTATCCGGTCTAACGGAGTTTTCCTGAATGGGCCTCCGGAAGCCGTTATTATTAGAGACTCTACTTCTTTGCTTTCCCCCGCCTGTAAAGCCTGAAATATGGCATTGTGTTCACTATCAATCGGGATCAGTGATGTTTCTGAGTCGTTTAATTTCCGTTCTACTAGTGGTCCTCCGACGACGAGAGATTCTTTATTGGCGAGAAGGAGTTTAGCCGAGTTCCCTATAGCTTCTAGAGTTGGCTCCAGGCCGACGAAACCGACTAGAGCGTTTACGACCGTGCCCGCCTCCGTCAATCCTGCCAGTTTTTTTAACCCATTACACCCCGTTGCTATTTCTACTTCTTCTGATGTCTCGCGGGAAACTATTTCCCTTTCCTTCTCCCCCTTAACGGAGACCAGTTCGGGTTGAAATTTTCTTATCTGCTGGACGAGAAGGTCGGTATTGGTTCCACAAGCTAACCCCATTACATTGAATTTTTCCTGGCTGGAAGCTTCCAGATCCCCTATTACCTCTAGAGTTTGGGTACCGATGGAGCCGGTGGAGCCGAGAATTACGATATCCGTAGTCATTTTGTCTGTCCTAGGAACTATTTGCCGGTAAAGCCGCCTGGTCGAGAATCTCTTCTAGTTGGTCCCCTTCCAGTTCCTCTACTTCGATTAGTTTTTCGGCCAGCTTCTTCAGCACTTCTTTGTTGTGGGTGAGGATGTCTTTTGCCTTCGTGTGACAGGTTTCGACTATATTCCGGATTTCTTTGTCTACCATGGAGGAAACCTCTTCCGAATGTTCGTTACTTTTTACTATTTCCTCTCCGAGGAAAACATTGCCGTTGTCACGTCCCAGGTTTATCGGCCCGAGCTTATCGCTCATTCCGTACTGGACAACCATGCGTTTGGCGATATCCGTACTCTTTTCGAAATCGTCCTGAGCTCCGGTAGTAACTTCGTTGTAAACTAATTCTTCAGCTGATCGTCCTCCCAGTAGCGTGGTTAGCTTGTCCAGAAGTTCGGATTTGGAAATGAGAAATTTCTCTTCTAAAGGTACCTGCAACGTAAAACCAAGCGCGCCGTTAGACCTCGGAATGATTGAAATTTTGTGTACTGGATCCGCATTCGGTAAAAGCTTACCTATTATTGCGTGCCCTGATTCGTGGTAGGCAATTTTTTCCTTCTCCTCTTCGCTTATTGCCATACCTTTCCGCTTGACACCCGCCATAACCCTGTCTATTGATTCCTCGAAGTCCGTCATTTCTACTATATCCTTTTCTCTTCTTCCAGCGAGGAGAGCTGCTTCGTTTGCGAGGTTCTCGAGATCTGCGCCGACAAAACCCGGGGTCCTGCGAGCGAGAACATCGAGGTCTACGTCTTCCGACAGTTGTTTGTCTTTGGTGTGGACTTTTAGAATCTCTTTCCTACCTTCGATATCTGGTGTGGGCACGGTAATTTTCCGGTCAAATCTCCCCGGCCTTAGAAGCGCTGGATCCAGGACGTCCGGTCTATTTGTAGCGGCAAGAATTATTACGCCTTCGTTTGGGTCGAACCCGTCCATTTCGGATAATAGCTCGTTTAGCGTTTGTTCTCTCTCGTCGTGGCCGCCCCCAAGACCTGCACCCCTTTTCCTTCCTATTGCATCGAGCTCATCGATAAAGATTATCGAGGGAGAGTTCTCCTTTGCTTGCTTGAACATGTTTCGGACTCGAGAAGCACCTACCCCGACGAACATCTCAACGAAGTTCGAGCCGCTGGTCTCGTAGAACGGAACTTCTGCCTCTCCCGCTATTGCCCGAGAAAGCAGTGTTTTTCCGGTACCTGGAGGACCGACAAGAATCATACCTTTTGGGACCTCCGCACCGAGCTTCTTGAACCGTTCCGGATTTTTTAGGTATTCCACTATTTCCTGTACTTCTTCCTTTACTTCTTCTACACCGGCGAAATCGTCGAAAGTTACTTCGGAGAATTCCTTATTTACGAGATTTGCCTGACTTTTCCCGAAATTAAGGGCATTATTTCCCTGCATCCGGCGCATCATAAACACCCAGAGGCCGATAATTAACAGAACGGGGAGCAAGGAGATAAGTAAGGAAAAGAACCAGTTACTTTCCGATTCCTCTTTGTACGTTATGTTTACTCCCTGATCTCTAAGTTTGGAAAGATAGTCAGTGGAGCTGGGAGGACCTCTGGTTACGAACTTTCCTCCGCTCTTGTATTTTCCGTTTATCAGTCCTCCTTTTATCGTTACCTGGGCTATTCTTCCCGCTTCTACCCGGCGTAAAAACTCAGTATAGCTTATTTCGTCTTGGTTGGCCGGAGAATTAAACAGAGTCTGAAAAAGTATCAACGAAAGTATTATCGCTCCTACTATGAGGGCGATGTTTCGAAAGTTGTTATTATTGTTGTTGGGGAAATTGAATTGTCCTTGGTCGTCCTTTCTGTCCTTTTCCTCGTCCCCCTCGTGGCGTTTATAGTCACGATTGAAGTCATTATCCTCGTTCAATTAAACTCACCCCTTAACTCAGGAATTTTACGATAGGGATTGAAACGTCTCAAGCTCGGAGATTGGAAATAAACCTCAGCCCATTTCCTACCTACGAGATCGTAAGGTGGGTTTTATAAATAGACCTGACGAATCAACCTGGCAGTCCCGAGGGGATTCGAACCCCTGTCGCCGGGATGAGAACCCGATATCCTAGGCCGCTAGACGACGGGACCATTTATTGGCTGGGAGAGGAGGACTCGAACCTCCACTAGCAGGTCCAGAACCTGCCGTCCTACCATTAGACGATCTCCCATCAAGCACTTAAATTATACGAAAGACCTTTGGTAGATCAATGGAACCCTTTGTCTGACTGTCGCACGTGGAACTATCCTAAAGCCGGTTGAGCTTCTAAGTTCCCACAATTTTTTGTCAAAGACGACTACTTAGCCTATAATCTAATTGATCTGGGAGTATAAAGTTTTAATAGGTGTGCGTGATTACTATGACGAAATTTGGACCCGTTGTCGCCGGTAAATTCTATCCCGAAGATCGGGAGAAGTTAATCGGCCGGATCGAAGATTGCTATTCCCATGAATTGGGACCGGGGGAGCTTCCCGAAGTTTCCGAGGAGAGTTTGACGTCCCCGGTCGGGTTAATAGCGCCTCACGCGGGCTACCCTTATTCAGGTCCCGTTGCCGCCCATGCTTTTCAGTGGATAGCCCGGCTAGGGAAGCCGGAAGTAGTGGTGATCATCGGGACGAATCACTCCGGACTCGGTCCAGCCGCGTCTCTCGTTATCGAAGGGAGCTGGTCGACCCCTCTCGGTGAAGTTGGGTTTAATTCGGACCTGGGACGAGGAATTCTCGAGACCAGCGAGCTGCTCGAAGAGGAATCGGCTTCGTTTGGTCGAGAGCACTCGATCGAAGTTCAATTGCCTTTTCTCCAGCATCTCTGGGGAGATCAATTTTCGATTGTCCCCATCTGTCTAAAGGATCAGAGTAGCGAAGTTGCAGAGGATCTGGGAATGGCTATTGTAGAAGAACTTCCGGAGGGAGCTGTGGTAATTTCTAGTACTGATTTTACCCATTACGAAACTCAAAAAGTAGCAGAAGAGAAGGACGGTCGGGCTATCGAATCAATAATGAACCGGAATGTGGACCTTTTCTACGAGTCAGTTAGGGAGCACGATATATCGATCTGTGGTTACGGGTCCATCGGTGTTTTGTTGCACTTTGCTCTGAAGAAGGAGCTCCAACCGACGAAATTACAATACGCGACATCGGGGGATGTCGCTGGTTACGGACGGGAGGTAGTAGGTTATAGTGCCATCGGATTTCGAAAGTAGCGATAGAGTTTATTCCATGACTGGTTTTGGTGAAGGGACTGCCAAGCTGGGAGAAAGGACGATCGAGGTGAACATTCGGACTACCAATCACGACAGCACGTCGGTAAAGGTCCGGGGTCTAACGGAAGACCAGGCCTTAACTCATAAGGCAGAAAACTTCGTTAAAAAATCTTTTCCCCGGGGGCGAGTGGAAGTAAGTATAAATATGGAAGAGGGTGAGGGCCTGACTCCGGACGAGCTCGACAGTGAGGCTATTCGAAAGAGTTTTGTCAGTCTGTCCCAGCTTACTGAGGAGCTAGGTATCGCCGAAAGCCCCGGATTAAAGGACCTAATCGCGCTCGATTTACTGGAAACTACACCCGTGTATAAGGGATCCTGGTCGACGATTAAAGAGGCTTTGACTCAGGCAATTGACGAGGCATTACAAGCACAAAGAAAGGAGGGAAAGTCAATCAGGAATGACATGCTGGAACACCTGAGCGATATATCCAGTTACCTGGAGGAAGCGGAAGATGCGGTACCCGAAGTAGTACGACAGTACAGGGACGAACTGGAGGACAGAATAGATAGGTTGGTTAGTGATAAGGTCGAACTCGACCGGGATAAACTGGAACAGGAGGTTGCCGCTTTTGCCGATAAGGTAGACGTTAACGAGGAAATATCCCGGGCGAAATCACACATCGAGACTGCCAGAAAGGCGCTGGAGGAAGGGGGTATAGTGGGGAAGAAACTGGAATTTATCAGACAGGAACTTCAGCGGGAGATAAATACTTTGGGGGCGAAGTCAAAAGACGGGATGATTCAGTCCAGGGTGATCGAGATGAAGCTGGCACTGGAGAAGTTCAAGGAACAATCCCGCAATCTGGCCTGATTATACCGAATTGAGACTGAAATTACTGAACCAGGTTGGAATAGTTGACCTAATTTAACTTCCTACCAAATTCCCCGAAACTTAGGGGCCCGTCCAGGGGACGATTCGATGGTTTTTTGGAGTTAAGAAGTATTTAACCAGGACCCGCTCTCAAGGACCGGGTAATTCTTTATGGAGGACTATGAGACAGAAGGATAATTACGACGATTACAGAAGAAATGGAATTTTTTTCGTGGTGACCGGACCGTCAGGTGTGGGTAAGACGACCATTATGGAGTCAACGCTCGAAAGGGACGAAAATCTGGAGTATTCAGTTTCCCATACCACCAGGGATAAAAGATCGGGAGAGGTAGACGGGGAGGATTATTACTTCGTTAGCAAGAGAAAATTCGAGAAGATAAGAGATAACGAGGGTTTTCTGGAATGGGCCGAGGTCTACGGGGATTATTACGGTACTTCCAGAAAAGTGATAGAGAGAATAAAAAACGAGGGTTCCGATCCGTTTCTGGATATCGACGTTCAGGGAGCGGAACAATTAAGAGCTGATTCCTCTGTGACTGCGGCATTTGTTTTCATTGCTCCCCCTTCTTTGGAGGAACTTGAGCGGAGGATCGTGGACCGGGAAGCGGAGGATTTGAAGACAATTGAAAAGCGAATGCGAGTTGCCCGGGACGAAATAACGAGAATTCCCGAGTTCGATTATCTTATAGTAAACGACAAGTTAGAAAGTGCAGTTAAGGACATGGAATCCGTGATTCGGGCCGAGCGACTCAAGGTATAAGCGGACGGTGAGCTAATGTGAGTATTCGCGGCGTAGGGATAGATCTCGTAAAAGTCGCGAGGTTAGAGCGCCTGGTTGATAAGTGGGATGATGAGTTTCTCAACCGGGTCTTTACCGAGGAAGAACTGGAATATTGTCTCACGAAAAGAAGGAAGTACGAGCACCTGGCAGGCCGATTTGCCGTAAAAGAAGCCGTGATAAAAGCAGTCGGAGAGAAACTTCCCTGGAAGTCAGTTGAAGTCGTTTCTGGGCAGAACGGAAGGCCGTTTGCCCTGGTGCCCGACGATGAGAGGGAGGCCTTTTCTCCTGAAGACATGCACGTCTCAATTACCCACGTTGAAAACTACGCTACTGCCATTGCAATATTGGAAGAGAAGTAAGGACTTGACGTTAGCTGGTTTAAAAGCACTAAAGACTACGTTCTTCTCCCCGGACCAGCCTGACTATATTACCACGATGGGTGAAATAAATAAGGCAAACCAACGCCAGTGAGACCCAGAGGACAGAGGATTTTACTTCGAGCAGGTATAGAGATACCGGGGTGGAGATAATTGCAACCAGGGAACTGAGCCCGGCCACGTTCCATATCATCAGTACAGCTATCCAGGTTAGAGCAAAAACGACGCCCGCTATTGGAGAAACGTAAGTTATAACGCCAAGAGTCGTGGCTACACCTTTTCCTCCGGAGAATCGAAAGAAAGGGTTCGCTACGTGGCCCAGGATGGCAAGGAAGCCCAGTTCCACTGGAAATCCAAGTTGCTGGATCAAAAAAACTGCTACAATCCCCTTTCCTATGTCAAGAATCAGTGCCGTGGCCCCGTAACCTTTACCACATACTCTTGAGACATTTGAGGCTCCGGGGTTACCGGAGCCGTGTTGTCTTACGTCGATATCGAGAAATACCTTAGGTATTAGGTAACTAAAAGGGATAGCACCGATCAAATAGGACGCAAGAGCGGATACCGCGAGAAGGAATAAGTTACCGGACATCCGGAATTATAGTCCCTTGTCCTCGAGGTGTTCCCGCATCGAGATCGTTTCGTGTCCGTCCTCTTCCTCTTCCGAATCGCTATCCTGAGACTTTCCCTGTTCTTCTTCCTGAAGAATTCTTATGGAAAGGCGAACCTGTCTCTTTTCGTCGTTAATCCCGATTATTTTCGCCTCAACTGTTTCGCCTACGTCCAGTGCGTCTTCAGGTGTAGAAACCTTTTCGGTGGAGATCTCGGATACGTGAATTAGGCCTTCCACGTCATCGGTAATCTGGATGAAAGCACCGAAGTCCTTTATTTCGGATATTTCACCCTTTACTTTCGAGCCCACCGAATAGAGATCCTGGAATTCGTGCCACGGATCCTTCTGGGCCTGCTTTATGCTCAGGCTTATTCGGCGATCTTGTTTGTTTACCTCGAGAACCTGGGTGTTTACCTTGTCACCTTCCGATAACATGTCGCTCGGGTGATTTACGTGGTCCCAGGAGAGCTCGGAAACGTGAACCAGTCCTTCGACGCCTTCTTCTAGCTGTACAAACGCGCCGAAATCAGTAACCTTGGTTACTTTTCCGCTGACCTCGGTACCGGGTTCGTAGATTTCCTCGATCTTTTCCCACGGATCCTGCTGGGCTTTTCTAGCAGAGAGGCTGATTCTTTGTTCTTCCTCGTCGACTTCCAGTACCTCGGCTTCTATCGTCTCACCTACTTCTACTACTTCGTGAGGATCCTCGGGGTAGCCCCAGGAAAGTTCTGATATGTGGATAAGTCCTTCAACGTCCTCTTCCAGTTCGATGAAGGCACCGAAGTCCGTTATGGAAACTACCTCGCCTTCTACGATCTCGCCAACGGGATATCTGTCCGACACCCCTTCCCAGGGATTCGGAGTTAACCGTTTGATAGATAGGGAAATCTTCTCCTCGTCTCGGTCCAGATCGATTACTTTTACTTCAACTTCGTCCCCTTCTTCGTAATCGTCGGGGGGAGCAGGTAAGTCCTTCCAGCTAATTTCCGATCGATGGACTAACCCCTCGAAACCGCCTATGTCGACGAACAGGCCAAAGTCCACTACTGATTTTATTTCCCCTTCTATTACATCCCCGACTTCCAGCTCTTCGAATATTTCGTCGATTCTCTCTTCCTGTTTCTCGTTGAGATATTCCCTCCGAGAAATAACTATGTTCCGGTTTTTTCGGGACAGTTCGAGTATCTTAAACTTAAGCTCTTTCCCTTTCAGCTCCGAGATTACGCTTGGCATATCCGAACCCAGGTGCGACCCGGGCAGGAAAGCTTGTATCCCGTCCACGTTCACGTGATAGCCGGCGCTCTTAACTTCCTCGGTAATAGTCCCGGTAATTGTTTCGTCGTTTTTGAACGCTTCTTCTAGCTCACCTATCTTTCTCTCGTAGGCTGCCTGCTTCTCGGACACGTAAACTGTACCTTTTTCCTCGTCAATATAAGTGACGAGAACTTCGACCTCTTCATCCGGTTCGATTCCCTCTTCTTCCCGGAACGGAGAAAGTTCCGTCTTCGGCAAGATCCCCTCAGATTTGTAACCAATGTCCACTAAAATGTCCTTCTCTTCTACCTGGACGACACTACCAGTAATAGTATCGCCCCGACTATACGTCCTAACGTCAGTTTCATCAAACGCTTCTTCCATCTTTATTTTCTCTTCCATCAAACGACCACCTATAATTAGAATTTTAACAAGCCTCACGTTCTAGGCTTGTGGTTTTACCGACTTTACCAAAGGTGATAATATAATAACCCCTTTGCTACTTTGAATCAACAGGAAAGATAGGATAAAATTGCTTCTTAAACTGTTGAAGGGCTGCTGGCTTTTCTCGGGTAACTCTCTGAACCCTTAGGTCCTAGAGCTTGCGAATGTGATTCATCAGGTTTAGGCTAAGTTCCTGGTAATCTACATTGTCTTTCCCGGGCTCAGAACCGTTTTCTGCTTCCCGATCGGCGGGATGGGGTTTTAACTCATCGAAGTCTATGGGCGCACCTATGGTTAGTTCCACTGGAGCGAAAAAGAATGGGAAGCGGGTGGGGCTACGACTGTACTCGATTTTTAACGGAAGAAATCTCCTGTTAGTCTTTTCTGCAAGCCGCACCGTGCCCGTTTTAGGAGGAGACCCTTTTGACGTAGTCCCCTCGGGAAATACGCATATTGGTCCCTTTCGTTTAAAGGCTTTTAGCATTTTAATTAGGTCTTTCTTCCCGAAGTCGTCTCTGTTTATCGTTGTCGAATAAGTTCTTACCGGGAGTGAAAATATCGGGTTCTTTAATAAACCCTCCCTGGCAATAAAATGCACTTCCTGCCACGGCCCAAAGGTCATACCTATTATCGGAGGGTCCCAGTAGCTCGAATGTGTGGAAGTAATTACAAGGTCGTCTTTGTTGCTGGGAATGTTTTCTTTGCCCGTAACTTTTAGGTTGAACAAAAGTTTGGTGGCGAAGAAGATTACTGAGAGAATGAATGTATACCCAAATTTGTGCGCCAGTCTTCCTAGTTTTTCTTTCAACTCCTATCACGTCTCCGGTTTGGTTGTCCGATCTATTATTATCCTGGAGATTTGATCGACTACTTCTCGTTCCGTCATTGAGGTCGTGTCTATAATTTCCGCGTCTTCGGCCGGCGTGAGTGGGGCAATTTTTCTTGTCTGGTCCCGGTTGTCTCGCTCCTTAATTCCCGTTTCGATTTCCTTAAGGGACCGATCGGTTTGCAGTTGAGCTTTTCTCCGTCGCGCTCTCTCCTTAGTCGAAGCCGTAAGGTAAATTTTAACTTCCGCGTTCGGCAAAACTTCCGTCCCGATATCTCTTCCTTCGACCAGGACATCATTTTTCTTGGCGATATCGTTAATCCTGCCATTTATCAATTCCCTTACGTTTTTCTCTTTTGCCAGCTTAGAGGCCGCTTCACTTATTTCCTCAGTATATAATTCTTCCGATAATATTTTATCCCCCATTTTCAATTCCGGTTCGTAGTTGTCCGTAGGCCTAAAGGATAGGGATTCCTTCTCCAGGTCGTTAACTTCGCCATAAGCTAGAGCTCTGTAGAGTTTGCCCGATTGAATGAAAAGGAGTGAAAACTTCTTTGCTATCTCCTTCCCTACGCTAGTTTTACCTACACCAGCGGGTCCATCTATGGTTACCTGCATTAAGCTAACCCCCCTCCTTTAATCAACTGACCGTGGTTCGTCGGTCTCGTCACGGTCAATTTTGCCTCTTCAGAGATCGAACTCAAGCCACCTTCCAGCTCTTTTTTTATTTCCCTCGAGGTGGCATCCTTGCGGGAAATACCGAAAATCGAACTCCCGCTTCCTGCCACACCGGCCGACTCGATCGTAGAGGCTTCTTCGAGAATATTTAGGTAGTCTTCGAGCTCGGGGTTGAGGTCTATTGCCGCTTTCTGAAGATCGTTTTCTACGGTGAAGTTGTTTACCTCTCCCCTAAGAGAGATGCTATAATCTTTCCTTAAAGGCTGGTTATCGATACCATTTTCCAGTTTATCGAACCTGGAATACACCTCCGAGGTAAGCTGGGAAAACGGTGGGAAAATTACTGGAACAAGCCGGTCAATAAAGACGTTTTCCCTTTTTTCCAAATCGAACCCTTTTCCTCTACCTTTACAGTAGCCTCCATAGAAGAAGAAGGGTACGTCCGCTCCAAACTCTTTTCCTATCTTTATTAGGGCCTTTCTGGACAGTTCGCAGTTCCATAGCCGATTCAGGCAGATTAGTGTGGTGGCCGCGTTTGAACTTCCTCCTCCGAGCCCCCCACCTATTGGAATCTCCTTCTCCAGGGTTATAGTTGCACCCCTTGAGATCGAGCAGGTCTGCTGGAGCTTCCTGGCAACTCTGTAACATAAGTTCTCTTCTCGGGAGATATCCGCCTCGGTAGAAACCTCTATTTCCTCTCTAGTAGTTGGTTGAAAAATCATCCGGTCAGCCAGATTAATGCTCAAAAAGCTTATGTCGAGTTCGTGATATCCGTCCGATAATTTTCCCACCACTTTCAGCCGAGGATTTACCTTGGCGAAAGCTTTCGCTCTAATTTTCACTTTGAGAAATACCCCTCGTTTACTGGTATTGGTTTGTCAATTCTTTACGATCGATTGCCATTATACCCAGCAGTGGAGCAGTGGGCAAGAGCCCCTTAAATATAGGGCTCTGGAAGAATTTGTGTTACTTAATTATAATCTTTATCAAAGGAAGGAGGAAAATTTGAAATCCGGATTCGTTCACCTCTTGGGAAAGTCAAATGTCGGCAAATCTACTTTCGTAAATACGGTAGTCGGGGATAAAATCTCTATTACCTCCGACAAACCCCAAACGACCCGCAACAGGATCAACTGCATACACAACAGAGAGGACGCCCAGATAATTTTTCTGGACACTCCGGGCGTTCACAGCCCCGATAATTCGCTGGGAAGTTACCTGTTGGAGGAAGCAAGAAAGGGTATAAAGGGTTCCGACCTTATTCTCTATATGGTCGAACCGTGGGAATCGGTGCCCGAAGATGAGCGTCCTTTTCTAAAGAAAATTGCAAGCCAGAATGAAGACGTATTTCTCCTGGTAAACAAGGTGGATATTTATTCTCCTGAGGAAATTGCAAGGACACTGGAGGCTTACGAGGAAGTAGGTATTTTTGAAGAATATATCCCTATATCCGCATTGACGGGGGACGGGGTCGATATAGTAATGGACAAATGTGTCGAATACCTTCCGGAAGGGGAGAGGTTATTCCCGGAAGACGTGACCACGGATAAACCTCTAAGTTTCTTGATGTCGGAACTTGTGAGGGAGAAAGTTTACGAGTTAACTTACGAAGAATTGCCCTATTCCGTGGCCACCCGGACGAAATCATACGAGCGAAGGAACGACGAGGACTTGCTGGAAGTATATATCGATATTTTCGTGGTGAGAAGATCGCAAAAAGGGATAGTAATAGGGAAAGACGGACGGAAAATTAAAAAGATCGGGAAGCGTGCCCGGAAGGATCTGGAGAAATTGACCGGTAGCAAGGTATACCTCGATCTCAAGGTTAAAGTGGCTAAAAACTGGAACAGGAAGTCCGATTCGGTTGAGTCTTTAGCTGGTTTTGATACCGATTGACTATTATAGAGGTGGAAATTTATGAAAAAGTCCGAAATAGCGGAGTTGATCGACCACACGACTCTCGGTCCGGAGTCTTCGGAAAAGGACGTGGAAAAAGTTTGCCGGGAAGCGGAGGAGTATGGTTTCGCTGCAGTCTGTATCGAACCGATCTACGTGAAGTTGGCTAAGGAATTGCTGGAAGGGACCGGCGTAAAAGTTGACACAGTGATCGGGTTCCCTCACGGGACCCATAAGCCAGGGGCAAAAGGATTTGAAGCTCAACTTGCGATTGAGGATGGCGCGGAAGAGCTGGATATGGTGGTCAATGTTCCGGCGTTAATAAGAGGGGATTATGAAGAAGTTGCTCGGGATATAACCGCAGTTACCGAAGCTGCCCGGGGAAGTACGAGAGAAGTAATCGTAAAAGTTATCCTGGAGATGGGGCTTCTTGACGAAGAAAAGAAGCGAGCCGGGTGTGTAATATCTCAGGCAAGCGGGGCGGATTTCGTGAAGACCTCAACTGGATTTGGCCCAACCGGCGCCACGGTTGAGGACGTAGAATTGATGAGAAACGCGGTTACCGAGGAGATAGGCGTAAAGGCCGCAGGGGGGATAGGTGACTACGAGGCCGCCATGGAAATGGTAAAAGCGGGCGCGACCAGGCTGGGTGCAAGTAGCGGAGTTGAAATAGTTCAGGGTGCCCCGGAAGACTAGTCCTGAAAACGATATTAATGGCAATAGAGAGATCTACGGTAATTGTTATCCGAAAGGTAGATTTTAAGGATAGCGATTACGTGGTGACTCTATTCGGCAGAAACTCGGGAAAGTTTGCGGGGATTGCCAAAGGGGCCAGAAAGCTGGATAGCAAGTTTGGGGGCGTTTTCGACTTACTCAACCTTGTTGAGGTCGTATATTATCAGGGATCCGGACTTGATTTCGTTAGCGAAGCGGAATTGATTGAAAACTGGGACGAGATGAGAAAGTCCAGTGAGGCTATTGACACCGGGTTACGTTGTGCTCGGATAATTAATAAGTTACTGGAAGACGGGCAAAAAGAAAGGAGAGCTTACGATTTGTTGAAGGAAACATTAGTCTCTCTCAACGAGAGCCGAGCTCGGCCAAGGGTGGTTGAGTTGTCATTTTACCTGAACCTTTTCAGTTTCCTGGGTTATCAGCCGCGGTTGAATAAGTGCATTAGCTGTGGCAAGTTAGTTGAAGGGGAAGATAAGGTTCGGTTCTCCCCGGAGGTTGGGGGTGTGATTTGTTCTGATTGTTCGTCCGAACAAGGATTTCCGATATCCGCCGGTTTGAGGAAAGTGCTAGTTAAATTAAGTGGGTCATCCCCAAATGAAGTGAGTGGGCTTAAAGTTCCTCCAAGTCAACTTCACGAGGGATTTTCCCTTCTGAACAGGTTCGGACAGTTTCAGTTTGACCAGGAGTTGATTTATCGAACTGGTTCGAACGCCGGATCTTAATAATTAAAAGAAAGAATCATCTATCTTTTGAATTAAAAAGATCGATAAGTTACTATAGTTTTCACCGTAGGTGAGACAAATGAAAGTTAAAATAGAAGAAAGACATATGGAGCAAAGTGATCCCTTAAGGGAATACGCGATTTCAAAAGCTGAGCACCTACAGAAATTTTTCGACGGAATAATAAGCGTAGAAGTTACGATGGACGTGGAAAAGGAAAGAAGGATGGTCACTGTATTTGCACATCTAATAAATAAAAAAGTGGCTAAGGCGTCTGCAGAATCGGACGATATGTACGTCTCGATAGATAGTGCAATGGATAAGCTGGAACGACAGTTAAAGAAGATTAAGGAAAAGCTCAAAGACAAACATAAAGGAGAAATCGATGAAGACTGGAAAGTTAGTTCTGAGTACTTTTCCTCGGGCGAAGAGTCGGAAAAAGAGATCGTAAAGACGGATATCTATTTTAAGAAACCAATGACTGCAGACGAAGCGGCAATGCAGCTGGATTCCTACCAACAAGATTTTCTCGTTTTTGTAAACTCGAACAATGACCAGGTAAATATAATTTACAAACGAGACGACGGTCAATACGGGCTAATTGATCCTCAAATTTAACTAGTTTAAAACCTTTTTGAACCAATTCAAATTTGCGGGGAGCCGTCAATGCGAGAGGCCGTTTCTCTTTTCTCCGGTAGCCTTTCGAGTTCCGTGTCTACGGAAATAGCAGTAAATCATTGCGATCTGGACCGGGTGATAATTTTGACCTTTAGGTCTCCGTTTTTTAGCTATTACGAGGAGATAAAGAATATCGCAAATCACCTGTGGCCCGATACTCAATTCAGGAGCAAGTCGATAAAGCGCAGGACGGAGAATATTGCCTCGTCAGGGGGAACGAGTTTAGCGGGAGTTGATTCTTTTTGTCTCAGGTGTAAGCTTGCTCTCCTAAAGACCGGAGGGGAGTTCCTTGATAGGATGGGAGCTGATTTCTTGGTGTCTGGAGAGACTGCCGGGCTAAAAGGGGGTGAAAGGGTTGAAGATCTTGTTGAAATTGAAAGACTGGCGGGAGTTGAGGGACTGGTTTTTCGGCCACTTTCCTCGAATTTTAGTAATTCTCTTCCAAAAAGGAGGGGCTGTGTACCTGCGGACGAAAACCTGGAGCCCAACAAGGAAGAGTCTGTAAGAAGTCTTGCCAGTAAGTTTGGTCTAAAACCGGAGACCGGATTCTTTGAGGCGGGAAATAGGTGCAAGCTAACTAGCCCTAGATATAGGCGGAGATTAAAGGACCTGGTTGAGGAAAAACATTTCAACGTGAATGACCTCAGGCTATTGGACTTCGAAGAATACTTTAAAATTACGCCGAATGCAAAAATGGTATTAGCTAATAGTGCAGAGGAGAAAAGGGAGTTACACAATTACTTTCTTCCCAGGGACTTGCGGTTTTACCTTCCCAACCGCCGAGGACCCATGGGGTTAGTTCGGTCCAACTGGGATAGTGAACCCCGAAATGTACTGGATGAAGTAGTGAATTTGGCTGCAAAAATTACAGTTGCGAAAAGCGAGGTGGACGGACGGGTGAGGGTACCTGTGAACTACAGATTCGAGGACGATAACGAAACTTATAGCCTGGAAGTACTACCTCTGGAGAGTCGCAAGTTGACTGAACTTTCCCTGTAATTTCTCACCAATCA
>JBDGQU010000163.1:0-1502 GCA_042218715.1 Bipolaricaulia bacterium
CAAGGCGGATTTTAAAAACGAAGATTGGCCCTCTGTAAGTATAAAAATAAGGTGGCCTTCGAAAGTTGGAAAAACGTCTTATCATTGTTAAAATCCGGGATGAAGGGAAGAAAAAGTATGTTTGAGTGATGGATAAATACCAGGTACTCCGCTCCGGGAAAGCATTTATTTGAGGTTCGATTTCGTCTTCGGGTGCTTTTCCGGTTATCCGTGTAAATATAGTTACGGGTATTCATAGATTATGGGAGGTAAGAATGAGTGAGTTAAAAACCGTGGATGATCTCGAATTGGACTACAGTAAATCCCAACTATATTGGAGGATTAACAAGTTGGTAGAAAGTGATGTCATGAATCCTCCCGAGAGGGGTCAACGTAATCAATACCTGTTAACCCCTGAGGACGTAGAACTTTTGAAAAAGCTTTCGGAGGCAGAGAAGAGTAAAGCTACAGTTAAAAAAGCTATAGCCGAACTAAAAAAAGAAGATCCGACCGAAGATTATAACCAGGAACTTCCACGGCGAGTGGCGGAGCTGGAAGAAAGAACTAGTTCCCTGGAGGAAAAAGTCGAGATGCTTGAGACCAAATTGTCTCTTCAGGACGATAGACTTCAGAAGTTTCGGGATAGATGGACGCAACAGTTAAAAGAAGGAGCTAAGAAAGTTAAGGACCTGTTTGGATAATTGTATATCTTGATTTTTTCCATGCACTTATACCGATAAATTAAGGGTAATTGCCGAGTTTTACGCCTATCATCCTAGTTTTCGACACAAATTCCCCTTGTTTGTCGAATCACTCCTTTAAAAACGTTAACCCAATAGTGAATAAGACGGGCTTCTATGAGGCTAAAGGTAAGGAATTCTTGGATTAGTATAACAATTGTTATAGAATATAGATAATGAGAAGTATTGCCCCGGGTTTTACTGCAGTAGAGGTTAATAATGGAAGGTGATGATTTTGGTAGAAACTAACCCCAAATTAGATCTTGCCCCGGAAAACCAGGAATTTGTCATTATTGCTGGAGGAAAAATCGGCCCCCTTAAAGAACTGGTAAAAAATGCACTTAAAGAAGGGCTCGACAATGATATAAGACTCTTTTATGGCGCTAATTCCAGCAGAGGTCTTAACGGTTACGAGGAATTGAAGGACATTTCAGAAATTTCGGACAAATTCAATATGGTTACGGCCCTGAATTCTCCAAGTCCCGATTGGGAAGGGGAGGTAGGGCTAATTACGGATGTAGTTAGGGACCAGCTGGACCCGGATGAAGTTGGAAAGTGTTTTGTATACGGTAACCGGACTATGGTAGAGGAAACAATGCGGACTCTCGCTAATCTTGGAATTCCGGAGTCCAAAATAGAACAAGAAACCTTTGGCCGTATCTATTAATAACTTAGTTATTTCACCATATATGGAAACTAGGCGGAAATTCACCAACGGTGACTTAATTTTTCATTATTTATCTCCCTCTACCGCTAACCTGGCTGCCGGATTTAGGGTATTTT
>JBDGQU010000164.1:0-4043 GCA_042218715.1 Bipolaricaulia bacterium
TTATTGTACAATTCAGTCTAAGTCTACCTTAGGGTTCGAAACCTCGGCTATCGGGTCTAATGAATCTCTATACTAACGGGGGCGCGGAGACCCCCTCTGCTGGGTAAGGTTAACGAAGCAGGCCGGGTACCTCTGCCCGGCCGGTTGGTTCAATAAAGAAGTAAAACAACATTTAACGGGAGCACGGGGACTCCCTCCGCTGGGTTTGGTTAGCGATTATAGCAGAATCGGTCCCTTAAAAAACGATAGCAGCCCCGGTCCCCGTGCCGAGGCGGTTTACTGACAAAAAGGGGGGTTCTATGGTAAAAAAGGTTCTGATAACGGGTGGCTACGGAAAGGTTGGGACGGCAATTTTAGAGAATTTAGCAGGTAAGTCCGACTACGAATTCACCTGCTTCGATAGATCGGACAAACCTTCTTACCTGAATACCGAGCAGTTCGATGCTATCTCCGGGAACATCACCGACCCTGAGGCTATCCAATCTGCAATGGAGTCGAAGGACGTAGTAATTCACCTTGCAGCTCACCCAGCGGTAAGTACTCCATGGACCAGGGTGTTGAATAATAATATCGTAGGCACCTACACGGCCCTCGAATCAGCGGCGAACCAGGGAGTGAACAAGTTTATCTACGCTTCGTCCAATCACGTGATGGGAATGTACGAAAAGGATCGGGCACCGGATATATATTATCCCGGTTCGGACTTTACACTGGACCATAGGGCCGAGATTAGGCCGGACTCTTATTACGGAGTGGCCAAGAGTTTTGGGGAAAGTCTCGGTCGGTATTACAGCGACACTATGGGGATAAGGTTTTACGCTCTTCGAATCTGCAGCGCGAGGGAACCGAAATACGACCATCCTTACGGAGATGCGGAAAAAGGAGTAGCTGAAGGTAAGTGGTCAAGAGGGGACGACAAATATCGGGAACAGGTGGCCAGAATGAAGTGTATGTGGTTTTCTCGGCGGGACCTCGCTCACATGATAGAACTCTGTTTAAAGAACGAAGCCGTAGAATTCGATATCTTTTACGGGGTAAGCAATAACGAACGAAGATGGCACGAAATAGAACATGCTGAAGAAGTACTTGGATACGAGCCAAAGGACAACGCTGAAGAATGGGAAAAGCCACCCGAGGTTTGAGTTAAATGGCCTATTGGGGGTTCTTTCTGCTTCTGTAGTTCCTAGTTCCGGGCTTCTCTAAAGGTACCAGGTATCAGGTACTTGGTACCAAGTTAAAGATTTATGGGGCTTCCTTCTTTAACCTCACCCCCACCTTAATCTTCCGGGAGGAAATAACTTACTAGCGGGGCCGTGGAGGCCTCTCTGCTTTCAAGAATTCGATAGGCGGGTCTTTCTAGACACGGTGTGATAATTGATGGAAGTGTGATAATCTTCCTCTGGCCCTAATGTACCTTTTTCGATAGGCAGGCTTTTCCAAGCCTGCTGTAATGAGTGGTTGAAGTATAAAACCATTTTCTTCGGTATGTGCCACGTAGTTCATACCGAAGGTGATTAAACAACACTTTGACTCAGGTATACACCGAGGCTGGAAAGCCTCGGCTATCGAATCTTTTATTTATTGTACAATTCAGTCTAAGTCTACCTTAGGGTTCGAAACCTCGGCTATCGGGATATTAGTGATTTAGAGATTGGTGGGAATTGTAAGTTATTCTCTTGGTTATATTCCCCTTTTTCGATAGGCAGGCTTTTCCAAGCCTGCTGTGATGAGTGGTTGAAGTGTGGAATCATCTGCTTCGGTATATTTAATGCTTTCCCGATAGGCGGGTCTTTCTAGACCCGTTGTGATGTTTGGTGGAAGTGTGGGGTTATCTTATTCGGTATGTGCCACGTAGTTCCTACCAAAGGTGATTGATCAAACACTTTGGCTTAGGTATACACCGGGGTTGGAAAACCCCGGCTAACGGAGTTTTGAATGAGGCTAGAAGTCTAAGGCTATCGGATTTATTGTTGTTCAGCCGAGGCGGTTGGTTTTTGGGCTCTCGCTTACAGTGAAACTCCAAAGCTCGAAAGAATCACTACGATGGCGGGGGCGAGCAAGATCGCCGGAAGATAATTACTTACCTTCACGTCTTTTATTTCCAGCAACGAAAGTCCAATTCCTATTATCAGTATCCCGCCGGTGGCCGAAAGTTCGCCAACGGCGAGAGAATTCGCGACCTGTTCGGCCTCAAGGCCTCCCCGGGCGAAAAATGCCAGTAACGTGATTCCTCCCTGGTAGAAGAAGAGAGTAAAGACGGAGAACATCACGCCGACGCCGAGGGTAGCGGCAAAGATCATGGAGGCAAACCCGTCCAGTCCCGCCTTTATGGCGAGCAGCTTGAAGTTTCCCGTCAACCCGTCCTGAATTGCCCCGAGAAAAGTCATTGGACCTACGGCGAAGACGAGGCTTGCCGTCACGAATCCTTTCGTAAAGTCCCCATCGGGAGAATCGGCCGGTAAAAGTTTTAGGAATATCCGTTCCAGATAGTCTCCTAACCCGTCGAGTCTCGTCTTGATCATTCCTAGCTCTCCGATAATTCCACCCAGTACCACGCTTCCCAGGGGGACGAAGATGTTCTGAGTATCCAGGGCCATCCGAAATCCTAATATCAGGGTTATTAACCCCAGACCCTTCATCACTATATCCTCCAGGTCTTCGGACAGCTTCTTGCCAACTAGCAGGCCGACGGTACTGCCGATAATTACCGTAACTATATTTATTACCGTTCCTGTTCCAATCATTATGGTTATTAATAGGATTGGGCGTACTAATTAGCCCGCCATGTAATTCCTGATTTCTTTCAGAGTCCGATCCACGTCTTCTTCGGCAACGTCAAGATGGGTAACGAACCTAATTTCTCGGTCGCTTCGGGGACCGATTACGATACCTTTATCCTTCAAATATTCGGCCAGATCTTTCGCGTTGACACCGACTTTCCTCGTGTTGGCGAAGAATATATTGGTTTCCACGGGATCCGGTGTCAGGACGAATCCGAGTTTTTTTAACTCTTTACCGAGTTTCTTCGCGTTATCGTGGTCTTCTTCCAGTCTTTCTATATTATTTTCCAGGGCATATATTCCCGCCGCCGCTAGTATTCCCACCTGTCTCATCCCTCCGCCAAACCTCTTTCTTCCCACCAACGCTTCGTTAATAAACTCTTCGCTTCCGACGAGCACGGATCCAACTGGCGCTCCCAGACCCTTCGATAGACAAAACATTACGGAGCTGAACCCTTCTACGATCTTTTTTGGTTCAACTCCCGACGCCACCGAGGCGTTAAACAGCCTCGCACCGTCCAGGTGCACGGGTAAATCTATTTCGTCGGCGAAGTCGATTACCTTCCTTATCCTATCGTAAGGATATACCTTTCCGCCATGATTATTGTGGGTGTTCTCAAGTGTCAGCAGTCCGGTTTCGGGGAGGTAGTACTTGTCGGGTTTGATCTCTTTTTCTATCTTTTCAACGTCCAGAGTACCGTCTTCCGAATGTATCGGTCTGGGCGTGACACCCGAGAAGGACGACATCGTACCGAGTTCGTAATTGTAGACGTGGCTCTGTTCTTCCACAATTACTTCCTGGCCGGATTCGGTGTGGGACCATATTGCCACCTGGTTCCCCATGCTGCCGGAAGGAACAAACAATCCGGCATCGAATCCAAGAATATCCGCGGCCATTTCCTGTAGTTTGTTTACAGTGGGATCTTCGGCGTAAACGTCGTCCCCGACCTCTGCCTCGGCCATCCTCTCTCGCATCTCCGGTGAAGGGCACGTTACGGTATCGCTTCGAAGGTCAATCTGGGTCAAACCAATCACCTCGATTCGTAAGACTAACAAAAAGCCTAATCAAGAAGGGTAGGAGATACAACTATGATCCAGACGGGGGAAATAATGTACTATCGGGGGCTCAGGAACCCCATTCATTATTCATTTTTCTATAGGCAGGCTTTTCCAAGCCTGCTGTGATGGTTGGTGGAAGTGCAGAGATATCTCCTTCGGCACCTGTAACGTTTTTCGATAGTCGGATCTTTCTAGATCCGTTGT
>JBDGQU010000165.1:0-2044 GCA_042218715.1 Bipolaricaulia bacterium
CTCGACGCGGTGGTGGCCCAAGACAAGAAAGAAGCCGACAAGTTGCTCAACACCGCTTACCAAGAGTCCCGCAACGGCTATGAGTTCTGGGAACTGTTGGATGACTGGTTAGACCTCGTTCGCGACGCTGAGGCGGGACCAGCTCTAGCAAAGCTTTATCTTACTCACCCTTATGGAGCTATGGCTCGGCAACCCAAAAAACACGAAATCAAGTGCTATATCGAACGCAATTTCCGCCAACTTCCGCACTACCGCTCGCCCGGCAACCGCATCGGCGGGTTCTTGCAATGGCTCCTGGAAAAGCTTTGGAAAGCGATCGCATTTCCGTTCAAAACGGCTTGGCGGGTTTGGAATACCGAAGATCAATCCGGGTTTGCTGAAGTAGTCGGGACTATTAGCTTGGCAATCATTTTCACAGGTGGCGCAGCCACAATACTTTTTATCATCGAAACAATTATTTATGTCTTTGATCCACCCCTCGACGTCAAATCAGCTCGCCTCTTAAAAGAGCAAGGCTATGAGGAGATCGTCCTTTCTAAGCAGAAGTTTAAAGAGCATTGTCAAGGCACCGAATCGGTTGCCGAAGGTGTGAAGCAAGAAGCCTCCTTCCCCGGCCACAACTTCACCGCCGAACGGCCCAACACCGATGAAGCAATCGAAGGCAAGGTTTGCCCCGGCGCCAATATCGTAGAGGTGGATGAGATCATGAACCCAGCAAAATAAGCCATGTCAGATACACCCAATCGAGAACAAATTCTATTTAAACTATCTGAAGCGGTCGAAGCTATCGACGACCCCGATCGCTTAGAGCAAAAACTCTACTACTGCCTGACCCTCCTCGGCAGTCGCCGTCGGCCCCGGATGGCTTTGCCTATCAGTTTATAGGCAGCAATTCCTCCGACGCTTGAATCACAGATTTCAAGCGCGGGACCGAAGAATTAATACCAAAGCCAATCTAAACATTGGCAAATTTCATATATCTAGGAACATCGCGGGAGGCTTTAGAAGCCTCCCGCGATGTTTTTGATAGGTTTTTGCTTAAGCCTTAGATATTTGCTTTAATAAAAGCAAGAAGACAATACGCACGTTCAGCTGCCAAAGGACTAGAAACGGCAACAAAGGAGGAACTATGCTAGTTGAACCTACCAATTTTACCGACCCCGACAGCTACATGTTAGGAGTCAACCGAGAAGCTTACTACCACCACCATTGCGATCGCGTTCCGGATGAATATTTCTACCGAGTTGTACGGGAAGTGCTCGACGAGGTAGAAACCGAAATCGAGCACCGGCCTTTCAGTGAGAGTCTAATTTACGCGGCCAAAGAAAAGGCCTCTGCAGAAATCATCGCCCGGCTTCAACGGAACGGGTACGAAGTCTATTGCTGATCAAGAGGAGGAAACGCAGTGAATTATATCTACATTGACCAAAACGGCCGACTCTTTGACGAGGACGGCCAACCGTTAACTTACTTTCTCCCCGGCGAAGAAGACAAAGATACGCTTCTAAGCGACTTGCCCGAGGTACGAGGCGCCGTCGTCGAGGGCGACGTTGAAGGCCGAATCGGCCCGCCCGAAGGCGGGACATTAACTGCTAACCACCCCAATAATCCCTGCCGGTCGACGGCCAGCGTCCAGAAGTATTCGCTACTCCCTAAACTAAACGAGGAGGGGAAGGCTCGGAGCTTCCAAAAGAATATCCTGTTTGGGTACCGCTATAGCCAGTTCCCCAAAGGGTTGAATAAGTTGGGAAGTTGAACCCGGCAAAGGACTAAGCCCAGCATCGCTAAACTAGAAGACGTAGTAAGGAGAAATAACCCTATGAACTTAGACTTCAATCCCATCCCCCAACTACCACCCATGCCGTCCAAAGAAGACCTCAAAGACCTACTGCGGACGGTTAACGCCAACCTCGAACAACTAGAAAAACATACCGGCATCAACCTGCCCCGCGTCGACGCCTCGCTCCCCGACCAAGTCGACGCCAACCAGGAACGGGTCATGCAAGAGGTCGACAAAGCCGTTAATAAAGCCCTAGAAATCATT
>JBDGQU010000166.1:0-16901 GCA_042218715.1 Bipolaricaulia bacterium
TATTAAATATGCTCTGTTTCTTATTCGAGGCAACCTGGTAGGCGTCGTAGGCGCTATAACTGGACCAGGCCAGGTGTAGCAACGACCCCAGTCTGTAAGTCAACAATGAAGTTCTTACATAAGACAAGGATAGAAAGTAGGTCGCCGTATCAATACCAACAACAACGACAAAATGAGTAAGAGCTTTGTTTGGTTGTTCGTTGATTAGTTGACCTGAACCTGGAATGATAAAAGACGCTAAAGACGGCACAACTGGAGATAGATCGTCCGCGGCTAAACTCTGGGCTCCGAGAGAGGTTAATAAAAAGCCGGACAGGATAAATATACCAACTGATTTCAGGCAAAATCTCATTTTGGCACCTCCGGAGGCTGGATGTTGACTTGAGACTACCTAATTGGATCAGTAACTTGCTTTAGTTAATCAGTAACAAGTTGATTATAGCCGGACAACCTAATATATTCCAAACTCGATTAAACCTTCTGACGGCGTGGTTGGCTTCGTACAAACAGTTATTCATTGAGTGGTGGGAGAAACCGCGTTAAAATTTTTTCGGAAGGGTAATCCTAAAAAAGGAAACCGTACTTTTACATAACATACAGAGGACCTATGATACCCGGGGATGACTGATCGGGTTTTGAAAAATTGTGACCAACCTTATTAGGAGGTCTAATTGGAATGAAAGAAGCAATGTTTTACGAGGAAGCTAGCGGAGAAGAGGTGAGGTGTCACCTGTGTCCCTGGAGTTGCCAAATTTCCGAAGGTGACAGAGGCGTGTGCGGGGTCCGGGAAAACAAAGAAGGAAAATTGTACAGTCTGAGTTACGACAACTTGAAATCCGGTACTCCTGATCCGATAGAGAAAAAACCGCTATTCAATTTCGCTCCCGGAACCAGAACTTATTCTATTTGTACTCCCGGTTGTAACTGGAAATGTGAGTACTGCCAGAACTGGCAGCTTAGTCAGGGCGCACTTACGGGGAGATCGGTTGACCCCGGAGAAATAGTCAGGGCGGCGAAGAAATCTGGATCAAGCGGAATAAGTTATACGTACACGGAACCCACTATTTTCTACGAACTCGCCTACGAGACTGCGAAGCTGGCGAAAGACGAAGGGCTCTACAATACTTTCGTAACCAATGGATATATCAACCCCGAACCGATAAGGAAAATTGGCCCCTATCTGGACGCGGTCACGGTGGACTTCAAGGGTTCCGGTGACGAGAAATTTTTACGAGATTTTGCCGGTGTTAACTCTATGGAACCTGTCTATACGGCGATAAAAGAGTACAGGGACCAGGGGATTCACGTTGAAATAACGGACCTTATCGTTCCCAGAGTAGGTGATTCGGAGGAAAAGATAACTAAACTGGTATCCTGGGTAATAGATAACCTCGGGAAAGACACCCCCATCCATTTTCTCAGGTTTTATCCAGCTCATGAAGTCCAGGACCTTCCTCCCACGGATGTAGGTAAACTCAAAACCGCGAAAGAGATAGCCGAATCCGCGGGAATGCAATACGTATATCTCGGTAACGTCAGAGGGGACAATGACACGAGGTGTTCGAACTGCGGCAATCAGGTAATTAACCGCTCTGCCGGGAGGATAAAGAAAATGGATCTGAAAGATGGTAGGTGTTCTAACTGCGGTGAGGCCGTCGGTATATCTGGATTGGAGTGGGTCGATGGGTGAAGAGGAATTTGAAACTAGTTCTTTTACCACTATATGAAAACAAGGCGGAAATTCACGAACGGTGACTTAATTTTATCTCTTATACCCTCTGGCACTTGCCTGGGTGCCAGTTAAGGTAAACCTTTTGGGACCTGTTTACCTGACGGAAATTGCTTTGCAATAGTTCTCTACTACGGTTATAGTCTATTAATCCAGAAAGTAACGAGGTGAATAATCCAATGAAAGATCTTTCAAACGTAAAAGTGGCATTTCTGGTTGATGATGGTTATGAAGACATGGAGTGCTGGTATCCGAAGATTAGATTGGAAGAAGAAGGTGCGGAAACCGCCGTAGCTTCAAGGGAGACAGGTGTTGTAAAGAGTAAACACGGTTACCCGATAGAGGCGAAGTTTACACCCGACGAACTGGATCCAGGTGATTTTGACGCCGTCGTAATACCGGGAGGGACGGGTTCTCCCGATAAACTACGACGATCAAAAGCAGTAAAGGATTTCGTCCGGGAAATGGATAAGGAGGGGAAGCTCCTGGCGATGATCTGCCACGCGGGTTGGGTGCCGATATCTGCAGGTGTATTGAAAGGGAAGGTCGCAACGGGATACGAGGCCATAAAGGACGATCTGGTAAACGCAGGGGTAGATTACAGGGACGAGTCCGTAGTAGTGGATGATAACCTGATAAGTTCCAGACATCCGGGTGATCTTCCGGACTTTCTAAGAGCAATAATTGATTACCTGGGTTAGTATTTCCTGGGTAAGAAACAATACGGTAAACGGTGATATTAGTTTATGCTAGATATTGACAAGATACGCGAGAATCCTGAAGAGATAAAAGAAAAACTTCGAGCGAGAGGTGAGGAAGTGGAGGTTAAGCGTCTCCTGAAACTTGATCGAAAGAGACGCGAACTGATTAAAGAGGTGGAAAGTCTCAGGCACGAACGGAACGAAAACTCGGAGAAAATAGGCTTACTAAAATCCGAGGGACAGGACGCCGAGGCGGAAGAATTGATTGAAAAAATGGGCCGTGTTTCTTCGAAAATAGATGATCTCGAAGAGGAACTCGAGGGCGTGGAGTCGGAGCTGGAAGACGAACTTGCAGTACTTCCTAACCTACCTCACGAATCCGTACCGGTTAGCTCCAGCGAAGACGACAAGGAAGTTATTCAGAAGTACGGAGATAAACCTACTTTTGATTTCGAGCCGAAGAACCATCTGGAGTTAGGTGATAAGCTGGATTTGTTTAAGTTCGAGAAGGCTTCGAAAATTGCCGGAGCCCGATTCCCTTTTTATTACGGAGACGGTGCTCTCCTGGAGATGGGGCTTATTCACTTTATGTATTTTTACCAGGTGGAAAATAACGATTACACTCCGGTATTCCCACCCTATCTTGCCCGAGGAAAAAGCTATTTTACTTCCGGGCAACTGCCAAAATTTGAAGAGGATTTATATAGGATTGACGATAGGGAGAAGGAAGGAACCAAGGGTAAGAGCAGGGAGGAAAAACTTTATCTGAATCCTACCGCAGAGAGTATTTTGGCCAACTTTCATCGGGACGAGATTCTCGAAAATAGCCAGTTGCCGGAAAAGCTTGTGGCGTTTACGACTTGCTTTAGAAGGGAAGCTGGTAGCTACGGGGAAGAAGAAAAAGGTTTGATAAGAACTCATCAGTTTAATAAAGTGGAACTTTTTAAGTTCGTAGAACCAGATAATTCCTATAGCCACTTTGACGAATTAATATTGGACGCGGAGGGTGTGTTACGGGAGTTGGGTCTTCATTACCGAAAAGTGCTGCTTCCGACGTGTGATTTAGCTCAGCAGTCCAGCAAAACAGTCGATCTCGAAGTCTGGATTCCGTCGATAGGAACCTATAAAGAGGTATCTTCGATTAGCAATTGTGAAGAATTTCAGGCCAGGAGGGGGAACATACGTTATCGTCCGAATAACAGGGAAAAGTCGGGTTCGAAAAAATCTAAGACTAAGTTCGTTCATACCCTCAACGGGTCCGGACTTGCCACCTCTCGGTTGATGGTCGCGTTGCTCGAAAACAATCAGAACCAAGACGGTTCAATTGATATTCCGGAAAAGCTTGCAGGGTTCATTAACAAGGATAGACTACAGTGAACTCCAAAAAGATAAAGGTCAGGACGGTTGATCTGACGAAAAAATTCAAACCTAACCGGAAGGAAACAATAACCGCAGTCCGGAAAATGAACCTCGAGGCGGCCTCAGGGGAAGTTCTTGGCATACTTGGACCCAACGGTGCGGGAAAGACTACGGCCTTGAGGATGATATCTACAATACTCAAACCAACTTCCGGAACGGCGATAGTTAATGGACACGATGTAAGAGAGGACCCTCTTAAAGTTCGCCAGTCGATCGGCTATCTGGCCACAGAAATGGGGCTATACGGTAGATTGACCCCTCGAGAAACACTGACTTTCTTCGCAAGGATAAACGGGCTAGATGAAGACCTAATAGACCAGAGGATAAAAGAGGTATTAAACATCCTGGACATGAAAGAATTTGAAGGTAGGAGGGTTACCAACTTATCTACGGGGATGAAGCAGAAGCTCTCGCTTGCCAGAAGTATAATTCACGATCCCCAGATCTTGCTGTTTGACGAACCTACTCAGGGTCTGGATCTCATGACGTCGAAGACGGTTATGGACTATATTGAGGAATTTAAAACAGAAGGAAAGACTATTATTCTATCAACTCACATTATGCACGTGGCGGAAAGGCTCTGTGACAGAATGGCGATTCTATTCGACGGAAGGATAAAAGCTTTCGGGGAAATAAGCAGCCTTTTGAAAAGAAACGATCAGGATAGTCTGGAATCACTGTTCTTCAAAGTGGCAGAGGAGGAGACGAATTGAGAAACATCTGGTTGTTATTTAAAAAGGAAATCCTGGCAGCATTGAGGGACAGGAGAACTGCTATTCTCGTACTCGTTTTTCCGTTAATATTCTACCCTGTTATGCTCGGATTGATTTTTCATTTTACCAGCCAGAATGTCTCCGACGGGAGAAACACCGTATCACGGGTTATCTATCAAAACAAAAAGAACTCGCGGGTACTGGCGGATTTCTTCGAAAGGGACGCGGATATAGTTACGACGTTCTACGAGGATAAAGAGAAGGCGAAAAAGGCCTTTGGAAATGGAGAGGGAGACGTCCTCTTGCTGGTTGAAAAGAAGCGACCTTCCGGGTTACGGGTTGACATTTCATATCGTAAATTCGAGCAGGAGTCAGAAATCGCGTTAAGTCGAACCAAGAGTGTGCTTGAAGACTATCTTCAAAAGACCCTGGAGCAGAAATTGGGCAGTATGGGGATAAGTTACGATAATATAACCCCTCCAATGGAGATCGAAGTGAGTGAAGTGGGAAGTGCGGCAACCGCTATTGGACAGGAAGTGTTGAAGATGATGTTGCCGTACTTCGTGATACTGTCCATAATCACAGCTGCGATGGGGCTAGGGGCTGAGATAACTGCTGGAGAGAAGGAGAAAAAGACCATTTCGACTTTGCTGGTTTCGCGACTTTCCCGGGAAGAGATTGTCCTTGGGAAGTTTTTAACTGTTTTCGTGGTGGCCACAATCGCCGCGGTGTTCAGCGTCGTGGGGTTGGTTTATGGACTTGGCCTATTTGGAATAGCATTGCCTTTAAGCAACTTAACGCCTGGAGTATTTGGCAGCATCTTGCTTACTATGTTGCCCTTGGTAGCTATACTATCTGCTCTGGTTATCGGTATAGGCTCGTTTGCGCGAACTCAGAAAGAGGCGAACGTTTACCAGACACCGGTCCTGATGCTTGTAGTTCTCACGGGGATACTATCAATGACCGGGGGAATTGAAATGGGGCAGTTTGTCTACTTTGTGCCTCTATTGAACTCACTGGAGACTTTTAAGGAACTTATAACCGGGACGACAAACATGTTTCACATAGGGTCTACGTTCTTAACCACTGTTCCGCTGGCAGGATTACTGGTATACTTTGCTATAGGACTATTTAAACGCGAGGATATACTGTTTCGACTTTAGAGGAAAAGCACCTGGCATTTCCCTGAAACTGATTTAATCTTCTGATATAGATGTTGGTCTCAAGGGGGAAAATCCTACGACTTAGGTTGCAATAAGTTGACTAAATAACTGGACAAAGCTAGAATTATTGATCGTGAAGCTAGTGGAAATTCGGAACCATGATGGTTTATCACTGGGGTTAGTGAGCACTTAGTTAATAAACACTACTATGAAAATAATACAGAAAAGTAGGAAGAGCGTAGCGGTCTTTTTGGTAGTAGTTTCATTATTTTTTCTCCAGGTACTTCCGGGGAAGACGCTCCGAGCGTCAGATCACTCTGAAGTCTCCGGACGGTTAGCTCGAGCGGTGGAAGCAATTGAGAGAGAAGAATATCGTGAAGCTGTCAAGCTGCTGGAAGACTATCCGAAGGGGGAGCCACTCCCAAACTACTCAAGATACGTATTGTCGAGAGCTCTAGCAAAGACCGAGAATTACCAGAGAGCCCTGACCGTGCTGCAAAAGATACCGGCGGGAGAGGATGGAGTTTTACTGAGATACGAGAAAACTTACCTAGAAGCTCACATTTTGAGCAAAATGGGACAGGCTGATCGAGCGCTAGAGCTAGCGGAGGGAACGCATAGATTAGCAGTTACCGGGGAGGAAAGGAAAAGGCTATATGAGCTGGAATTTACGATTGCCTCTGAATCAAGCAGTCCCCAGGTTGCTTTGGAGAAAGCCATCGAATACTGCGAAGCCAGTGAACTTAGATTCATCGGACTAAAGAGGGATAAACTGTTCGATAAAATAGAAACTATAGTTAATCGAACGGATTTTTCGGACGGACAGGGACTTCAGTCCCTCTATCGGTATATAGAGCTGTTGATCGACTACGGGGAATATCGCCGGGCGAGGACCCATTTGCTTCGAAATATGGGGAAATGGGAAGGGGCCCTCCGGGCTAAAGCTTACTTTACCCTGGCCTGGCTGGACGGGTTTAAGCTTGACTTTCCCGAGGAAGCGAGATGGACTTTTACAAGGCTAATTGGAACGAATCAAAATAAGTGGATCGAGGCCAAGGCCCGGTATTACTACGCTCTATTCAATAGTAGGACCCAGGATAGTTACGATCTTGTTAAAGAATTACTTGAAGTACATGAGAAATTCCCCCAAACCACTTACGGTAAGCTTGCTGCCCGACGAGCCTTTAAAGAGCGAACCAAGGGGGCTGGGCTTGGGGAATTAGAGAACCAATTAGAATTATTAAAGAGTTCACTCACCCGCTCCTCGGTCCGGCAGGCAACATGGGACCTATTTCATAAAAGTTTTTCGGAGGGTAAATATTCTCTGGGGCTTTATTATTTAAGAAAACTCGAATCATTTTATGAGACTACTCCTCCTGAACTCGTCTTCTGGAGGTATAAAACGAAAAAACGATCCAATAGTAGGTCTGGAGACTACTTAAATTTGGTTGGAGCTCAAAAGAATAACCCGCTGAATTATTATTCTTTGCTTGCTAAAGCGAAGGGTTGGTCGAGGGAAGGGTTTGAACTTCGAGGAACATGGGATAAGACAGACACTAGCCTATCAGAGCGAGAAGCGAAAATTGTAAATAGAGATCTCTCGGCGGCGTCGAAAAAAACCTTAAAGACTGCTATATCCCTGAAGAACCATGGTTTATTTGCCCCGGCATTACGCCGCTTGGAAAGAATTAAATCGAGCCTCGGAAGCGAGGACTATCTTTTTCTTAAAAGTCACTGGGAAAGTCTTGCAGGTGAACACATGGATTCGTTAAAGGCGGCGACCCAGCTTTTAACCTGGCTCTACGAGCAAAATAGAGTACCTCCCCTAGAAGTTGTCGAGTTGGCATTTCCCACGTATTATGGGGAAGAAGTAGAAAGGATAGCCGGGAAGTTTGGTGTCCCAGAATCTTTGGTTTTCGCCATAATTAGACAGGAGAGTGCATTTAGCCCACAAGCTTATTCGTCTTCAGGGGCTCAGGGCCTAATGCAAGTAATGCCGGCAACAGCGAAGGGGATAGCGGATGATCTTAATATGACAAACTACGAACCCGGCGATGGGTTCAAGCCCGCGGTTAATATTCAAATGGGCACGTACTACATTTCAAAACAGGTATCTAACTGGGGAAGAATTCGGCTGGGACTCGTAGCGTATCACGGTGGTCCGGGGAATTTGGGGGACTGGAAGTCCCGGTTCGGCACGGATGAACTGGACCTGTTTGTGGAAAGAATACCTGCGGGAAGTACGAGGAACTACGTTAAAGCCGTTTACAGAAATTACCTCGTTTACAAAGAGTTATTATGATCATGCCATAGACCAGGGCATATAGCTAATTGAGTGAGCTTAAAAAAATATAAGTCCTTATAGGGATTTGTTTTTATTCTCAATTAATAATTCAACCTTTTGAGGTTAAATCAACTGCCAGGTAACCGCCAGAGGCGGATAACGAGTTGGAAAATTGACAACGGCAGTGGAAAAGATGAGTTTATATGAGAAATTCTCCAATGAGGTATATGGTTAATCCCAGGCCCAATAATCCTCCAATTATCAGTAAGACCAGTTTTAAAGCGAACCGTTTGGCGTAGCTTTTTTCCTCGTCAGAGAGCTCGGGGTCTTTGGGATTCTCAAGTTCAATTTTGTTTGCTTTCTTTCTCTGTTTGATGGATTTACTTATTCTTCCCTGTTTCCTGTAAACAACTGCAAGATTATGCTGGGCGTTTACGTGTTCTTCGTTCTCATCTATAGCTTTTTTGTAGGCGTATTCGGCTCTATCAAGGTTACCTGAGTCGAAGAAAATATTACCAAGACGATAATATACTTTGTCCTTATTTACACCCAGCTCAAGAGCTTTTGAAAGCTCTTTTATTCCCTGGTCGTAACTCTCCTGTTTTCTTAGTTTTTTGGCCTTTTCTAACGCCTCCGAAACTATTTCTTCACGTTCGGCTCGGGGAAGTTCTGTTCTACTGTTTACTTCGAAGCCAAGGCTTTCTTTACTTTCTTTATGTCTTTCCATGTTTGATGTTTTGGACTCCCCTTTTCCTTGGAGGGATTTCTCAGAAGGTAGCTAGGATGGAACATGGGAAATACTTCTATCGATCCCCGCCAGGTATAAAATTTTCCCCGGGAAGACGTTATCCCCTCGTCAATTTCCAAAAGAGTTTTGGTCGCCGAGTTACCCAACGTGACTATTATCGACGGGTTGATTTCTGCTATCTGCGCTTCCAGATAAGGTAAGCAGGCCTGTACTTCGTCCGATTTTGGGGTCCTGTTCTCCGGAGGGCGACACTTGACGATGTTAGTGATGTAAACCTGAGACCTCTTAAGGGAAACCGACTTCAGGATTTCAGTCAGCTTGTTTCCGGCTCTTCCTACGAACGGTCTTCCCTGTTCGTCTTCCTGTCGTCCGGGGCCTTCGCCGATAAAAAGTAGGTCGGAATCACCGTCACCTTCGCCAGGTACGGCATTTTTTCTATTCTCTGATAACCTACACTTCCTGCACGTGGAAACTCGTTCCGCAATTTCTTGTAGGTCCAATCGGAACAATCCCTCTTCTGATTGTTGTTCCACTATATAGCCACCTGATGTAGTCTAACCTAGATTATGCGATTCTATCCCCTAAGTCCAACTTCTAAATCCGTCTACAAAAAAAAACAACTCCACCCTTTGATAAATTAATTTATCTTCATCCGTTGGGTGATATCTAAAGCGGTAAATCAAGTCCCTCTTCCGAGGCTTTCAACCAGCACCCAGTTTAATATCGATTATCAACCGACGATAAATACTTTCAACGAAAAATCTCTCCTGTAAAGTGATTTCACGTTCGAAGTAGTTATTAAACTGGGTGCTGGACCAACTCACGTTTATCGCATAAGTCTTTCAGTTAACTCTTCCCTGTTAATCTAACAGGTCAAAACCGCACAATTTTGGTCTGAATGAGAAGGGCATTTCTGAGTCCTTACTCGAATTGAGATTACACTACTTACCGACGCCGACAGAATTTTTTACGGGGTAATTAGTTATGAGTATTTCGTATGAAAATTCCAAGAAATTTGGAGCGGGCAACGGGATTCGAACCCGCGACTTACAGCATGGGAAGCTGTCGCTCTACCACTGAGCTATGCCCGCTTTGATTGCCTAATTATAACGGGTATTTGGTATGCTCACAAATATATTTGCTCAGGTCTAAGAACCTGTAACCATTATCCAGGTTTAGCCGAGAAATATAGTTCGTCTCTACCCTTTCCTCATTTTATAGGAATTTGAAATAATATCCTAATATACCATTAACTCTATATTTGAGAAAAGTTTAAGATAGACCTTGAAATAAAAGTGGATTAATATATAATCTAAAACGTAAATATATATTTGTCCTTAAATTGGGGGATTCAGAAACAATTTAGAGCTTAAATCACCCGACTTTACCGTAACCACCCCGGGACCTGTTCCCGAAAATACTTTGGTCGCGTAATTAAATTCCCATAACCAGGAGTTGTTATTTTGACAATTAAGAGACTAATCGGATTTTCGCTGGCCGTCTTAATTGCTCTGTCAGTTCTAACGTCTACGACGTTTGCCGGGAATATTTTGAGAATAGATGGTTCTTCGACCGTTTACCCGATCGCTAATTTGGCGGCTGCATACTGGAATTCTAATCCTCCCGTTTCAGCCAGTAGCGGATACTGGCCCGCAGAAGATTACGGTATAGTCACAGAAAAAAACTTGGCTAATTACTGGGCGGGGCTTTACGGACTAGAAAGGTTCAAAGTACAGGTAGGGTTGTCTCATTCTGGAGTTGGGTTAAGGAAGCTTGCTCGAAAAAACGTGGACATTGGGAACTCTTCTGCTGCTGCTAGATTCGAGTACCCCGAAAGGACCGAGGAAGAGTTGAATGATTACATCGCACACATCGTCGGCTACGACAGACAAGCTTTTTCTGTTTCCGAAGAAATTTACAGGGCCGGTTGTACGGTACTGAGAAAAGGAGAAATAATCGGAATATTCAAGGGGAGAATTACAAATTGGAAAGAAGTGGATTCTTGTGATTACGACAAAGAGATCCAGGTAGTTGGCAGGACCGTAGGGTCCGGTACGGAAACGATGTTTAGAGTAAATGTATTTGGTGAGGCAAAAGTAGCCGGGCTTGATGGTGTGGATATACGCCAGGGACAGAATCAGATGGTTAAGCAAACGCTGGTCAGATCCGATAACGCAATAGGCTACCCGGGGGTTAACTTCATCAGCGACGGTAACCCTGCCATCAAGGTTATCTGGGACGACGGAAATACGTACTCCATTGAGGATCAGGGATGGCCGCTTGGACGTCCGCTTTACATGTATACCTGGAAAGGAACTAGTAAAAGAGAGGCCGCCTTTCTGAGAATGATTCTTTCTGACTTTGGACAGGATGTATTCGTTTCTAAAGGCACGGATTATTTTAAGCTATCGGAGAAAGATCAGGCAGAGCAACTCGAGAAACTGCCGGACGTCGGCTGAATTGTTATTCCCGCACTACAAAAAAGATTTCAGAGCAAACCCACAGGTAATAACTTCGGGTTTTAAATTTTAACTATCACTGAGATATGATAAGTGAATTAAGAGATCTAATCAGTCCAAAAGTTATACTGGCTTTAGTTGTATGGGCAAGTTTTTCGGGTCTATTTACTTTCTTTGTTATTTTCCAAACCTTTAATATTTACCTTTTTCTTATAGTAGTTCTCGGCGTGCTTGGTGGCTGGATTTTCTACGAGGATTCCACCGCAAAGGCTCTTTTGTTTGTAGCATCAATGTCCGCGGGCACGATATTGATATTAATAGCCTCTTTTCTATTTATCAGAGGATTCCCCGCCTTCCGGGAAGGTCCAATTTTTTTCATAACCGGTAACGAGTGGGATGTATATGGAGAGGTATATTCTCTGGGACCGATGATTTGGGGCTCGTTTATCGTCACCCTGGGAGCTACTGCGTTGGCCGCTCCTCTTGGTATTAGTTCCGCAATTTTTGTTGGGAAATTTGCCCCGGATTGGTTAAGGAGCATTTTAAAGCCCGCAATAGAACTACTGGCGGGCATCCCCAGTGTAGTGTACGGGTTCATAGGTTTCGTGCTTTTAAACAGGGCAATAATGGAGTACTTTGACATTTCCAATATGGGGCAATACTTTGCTCCTTCTATAGTGCTCGGTTTCATGGCTCTACCTACTGTGGCCTCAGTTGCGGAGGATGCTATTGACGCAGTGCCGGACCACCTGGAAAAAGGAGCTCTAGCTCTGGGAGTGACAAAGTGGCAGGCGATAAAAGAAGTAACTTTGCCTTCTGCTTCTTCCGGAATAACCGCTGCTTTGATTCTGGGTATTGGCAGGGCGCTAGGGGAGACGATGGCAGTGACCATGATGATAGGACACAACACTTCTTTCCCGACACCAATATTCGATATATTTGATCCGGGTGAAACTCTTACTTCTTTGTTAGCTTCACAAGTCGGCGAGGCTTCGGGTCAGGCCGTCGAAGCGCTTATGGGCGCTGGTCTGTTTCTTTTCGTGATTGTCCTGATACTATCAGTTACCTCTAGACTGATTCAGACCAGACTTCAGAGGAGGTTTAATCGCGGTTGATGGTATTTTCGGCAAGGGGTAGAACTATAAAACGGATGATGATGGGCTTCTGGTTCACTCTGGGAGCACTATTTTTAGTGGTGAGCGGATGGTTGATTGTGGAGCCGGATGCTATTTCCAGTGGCACTATTTCCCTGCTCGGAGGAATCCTGCTGGCGGGAGTTGTGGGTTTGGTTCTGGCCTTTAATCTCAGTGAAAATTACCAGCCTCCGCTAAGTCATTTTTACCTTTCTACCTTATTGCTTGCCCTTGGAGCGATCGTATTTTTATTTTTTCCGGATCAGGGTATAGTATTGCCAGAACTGGAAGGAGATATAACTGCAAAACTGGCGAAACTTTCATTGTTCTTGATTGAGTCTTTTACGAGTATCTGGGCCGGCCTCCTATTATTCCGGGAAAATCCGGCCCAGGGAAGGGAATTGTCGGCTAAATACTTTACCTGGCTATCGGTTTTAATTCCAATAGGGGTGCTGGTTTTCTTTGTTGTCTATACGATAATTGAAGGTTCTTCCGCGATCACCTGGTACTTTATCTCCTCCGGTACGGACTTACTGAAGGGTAGAGTAGGGATATTTCCCGCGATTATGGGGACTTTTTCCTTAATTGTTGGAGCTACTGTATTTGCTGTACCACTTGGGGTCGGAGCAGCGATATTCCTAACGGAATACGCTAACAGGGACTGGATAAAACAGGCCGTCGGCGTAACTGCGGACTGTTTATGGTCAACACCCAGTATTGTATTTGGCTTGTTTGGTTACGTCTTTCTCGTCCCCAGGATCACCGGACATTCGACACTTTTGGCGGGGCAGATCATTCTGGCTTCGATGTTATTACCGCTAACCATAGCTACTTCCACGGAAGCGTTGGCTTCCGTACCTGACGAATTCAGGAGCGGAAGTTTGGCCCTGGGGGCCAGTAGGTGGTGGACTATAAGAAAAGCTGTCCTTCCCTCCTCGATTCCCTCGATAATTACAGGAATATTACTGGGAATTGGGAGAATCGCCGGTGAGACAGCTCCGATAATGTTAATCGCGGTGGCATCTCAGGCCCCTGCCCCTAACTTTCTCACCTCTTCCCCGCCCTATTTTCGCCTCGGGCCTCTATTCAGGGAAATTGACGCTTTACCGTACAGGTTATATTCGATATACAAGGCGGGTGTGGGCGGTAGCATTCAGGAAGCCTGGGGTACTGCTCTGGTCCTGATAGTTCTCGTGCTGATGTTTTACGGACTCGGAATAGCCGTGAGAAGTTACTACAGAAGAAATAGAGGATGGTAATATTTCGACAATAAGGTGCCCAAATCAGCAAGTTAGACCGGTTATGCATGAATTAATATCTAAGTTAAAGAGGTGAAGAATTAATATGGTTCAAGTTCAGCAGAAAAGTGTACTGAAGTCGGAGAAAAAAGAGAGACAGAATAGAACTCTGGATGCACCTGTAGGGGCTGCTGTGGAAATTGGGAACCTGGATGTATACTACGGGGAAGAAAAAGCAATCGACAACGTGTCTCTAGAAATTTTTGAGAAAAAAGTCACTTCGTTAATTGGACCTTCGGGTTGCGGCAAATCGACTCTGCTTAGATCAATTAATAGAATGAATGATTTGATTGACGGAGCTAGGGTGGAAGGAGAAATAAAGGTTGATGGAAAAGACGTATATTCAAAAGACCTTCAGGTGAGCAGGCTCAGACAAAAAGTCGGCCAGGTTTTTCAGAAACCCAACCCATTCCCGAAGAGCGTATACGATAACATCGCCTTTGGACCCCGAGCTTTCAAACATCATTTAAGGAAGGAAAAAGGGGTGCTAGATTCCTTTACCGGTCTTTTCGATTCCGAAGAAAGGAGTCCAATTGACGGTCGCCCAATGGATGAGGTCGTCCGGGATAGCCTGGAGCAAGCGGCGCTGCTTGACGAGGTGGAAGGGAGGCTTCATGAATCTGCCATGGATTTAAGTGGAGGCCAGCAACAGAGATTGTGTATTGCAAGATGTTTGGCAACAAAGCCCGAGATAATTCTGATGGACGAACCGACTTCTTCGCTTGATCCTATTTCTGCAGGGAGAATAGAGGACCTAATCGAGAATCTTAGCAGGAATTATACCGTATTAATTGTGACTCACAATATGCAGCAAGCGGCCCGTATATCCGATAAAACGGCTTTATTGTGGCTGGGAGAACTGATAGAAATGGGAGATACGGATGACATTTTTGTAAACCCCGAGAAGGAACTCACCGAGAAATACATATCGGGTCGAGTTGGTTAGCTAAACCTCAGGGGGGTAAAGATCTTAATCAGGATTTTTTCAACACTATTTCACCAATAATTCTCCACAATCCCTGTTCTACGGCTTCGGAGGTGTCACCTGATACGACGATTATAAGACTAGAATTTTCCCAACCGGGAAAGGAATCTTTTAGTAATTTGCTGGCTTCTGGGTTTATCTCTTCGAGTGACTCCTGAGAGTGTAAGAACTTTATCTCGGCGTTTATTTCCAAAATCACGGCACCTTTGGCCCCCTCCCTTATTGCTAGGTCCCGTAAACTCCAGGCCCGGCCGCTAAGATCGTCAACTTTGGCTAAAAGAGCTGCCCGAGTTATCTCTCCCATCGAAAGTTCGGGCGGGTTGATTCCTTTTACTTCCAGAACGGATTCTAATAGAGGACCAAACGCCAGCCTTCCCATTTCCGACAAGCTTGTTCCCCTCCTATCCATTTTTACTATACCCTCCGATTCCAGATGTTCTAGCACTGTGCGAACAGAACTTTCTGAGGCTCCAACTTTGTTGGTGAGGGTTCTCCGACCGGAAGGTCCGTCCTTAAGGAGATAAATTAGCTCAGATGCTAGTGGATTTCTAAGTATTTTGGGCATTAGTTATTGTGAAGTTTGGCCCTTAAGTTTCAGGAACTTCAGGACGGAAATTTCTACATCTCTAATTATTTCGAATGATACGTCTCCCTGCCAGAGACTCTGGAGCAGCCCCGGTTTTTCAGGTGCGAAGGTCATCAAATCATATCTCCCTTCTTTTGCTTCTTTCAAGAGTTCAGTTGATAGGTCACCTATTCTGTGTCTTATTTCGGCTTCAATCCCTTCCTCAGTGAGTATGTCTTTTGCTGTCTTTAAATATTCTTTTTCTTCGAACTCGTAATCCTTCCTAACTTCTGCGAGACCCTCTTCATCCTCCGGAGATGTATAGCCATCGAAGTGAGGGTGACCTTCCTCCAGTATTGAGAGGAACGTTACGGAGGGTTTAGAGTGTTTAAGGAATCGTTTCATATAATTAGCCAGGTTGATGCACCTTTCCTTATCCCGAGGCACGTGCATTAATACCCTTTCGCAGGAGGTTAATTCTCCTTTGTGGATTAAAACCGGTAGATTTGACTTTTCGAGGATAGGTTTGACGTGAGCACCAAGGATTTCTTTACTAAAACCTCCTCGTCCAAACGCAGTGAGTGCAAAGAGGTTAAAGCTCTTGTCAGCCAGTTTATTAATTACTTCTTCGACGGGGTCTCCCGAGGAAGAATTAGTAATCACGTTTATCGAGGTTTCGGAAAATATGTTTTTTGCAGTTTTAATTGCCTCTTCGCTTTCTACGCTGGTAAAGTATTCTCGCTGTTCGCGAGCTAGGTCCCGCCTTCGTTTCTCTTCTACCTCGGAGCTTTTCTCGGTGACGTATAATATATCAATTTCATCTACGTTCTCACTCAGTAAGCTTCTCAGATAGGTTAATGCGTTTTTATCCTCTTCACGTCCTTGACTGTAGTAGAGCACCTTCAAAGCCATAAAATATTCACACCTTGTCGAGAATAGACTCCTGAACTCGAAAAGTTCTCTATCATCTCGGAAGTACCTTTGTCATATTATCCCCAGTAAATTCCACCAAACTACCACTACCAACGTCAGAATACCGAATGCAGCTAGCGTCATCAATACCCCTGCCTTTATAAAGTCCTTCGCTTCAATATGACCGGAAGAATAAATAATCGCATTGGGAGGGGTAGCTATAATTAAAAGGAATCCAAACGAAGTGGAGATTGCTGTCAACAACGCTACGAAAACAGGATTGAGGGTACTGTATTCGGTCAATTTGAGAGTTATCGGGCCCACAACACTCGCTGCCGCGGCTGCGCTCATTAGGTTCGTCATGGCGGATGATAATACGGAAATTGCCGCCGCTATCGGTCCCACTCCTGAAAGGCCTAGCCCTTCCCGAATAAAAGTCATCACTGACTTCGCAATCCATCCGGCAGCTCCCGTTCTATTTAATAACGAACCCATACTCAAAGCGCCCATATAGATAACGATTACACCCCAATTTACCCCTCGTTGGTAGTCCTCCCAGTCAACCAGGCCAAAGACCAGGTAAAGAGTTGCTCCCAGGAGAGCCAGGATTCCCAAACCGAGTAGCGATCCGGCTGTTATCCATAATGTTACCGTAACCCCGAAGATTATTAACGTTAACCACGTCTCACCCGTAACCTCCCGTTCCTCTAACTCCTCCCTCAGTCCAGTGACAGCGGGGGAGAGATCAGTCACTTCTGGTTTGAAAACAAAATTCAAAATTCCCGATGTAAT
>JBDGQU010000166.1:17001-28952 GCA_042218715.1 Bipolaricaulia bacterium
GGAGTCATCACTGCGGCCACGACGTGATCCGCGATAAACCCGGCCAGTAATGCGGAAGTCGTAATTATTGCGAAACTTATTTTCTTAGCGTTATCGCCTACTTTATTAATGAGAATAAGGATTAATCTCTTACCGATGGCCTGGTTGTTCAGAGCGACGCCTATCATAAGTGCGCCCATAATAAAGAAAACGGCGTCGTGCATGAAGGATTTAGCGACCTGGTTGGGAGTACCCAGACCAAAGAATACCTGGTATATTGCGATAAAAAATATTATCCCGGGTAGAGGGATCGGTTCCGTTATGAATAGGATCACTACAGCCGCCAGTAGTGCCAGGGCGATTTGACCGTCTCTGGAAAGTCCACCCGGGGGCCTAAAGGACAATATAGCCACTACAACCAGGAAGGCTAAGAATAGCCAAATCCAGCTTGTTCTCATAAGGTTACTAAATTTCATTGGTATGCCAATAAACCAAACTATATTTCATTAAATTACGCCCTACCTTTTTAATAAAAACAGCAAAACTTTTGCAAAATTATATTATGAAACTCGATCTAATCAAGTATACAACTTAACTGTGGGGGTTTAAAATTATACTAAATTAGTTTACACGTAGAGGCGATTTATTTACAAAATTTCAAACCAAAGAAATATGTTTAAAGGTGTATAAACTTGACAAATAAGTCGAATCAATATATTATAACACTGGAATCCTGATAAAGGCTAGGTTACTGTAAAGTAACCACGCAAAACCGCGGTTCTTCTCAGTGCTAACTTCCTTCCAGAAGAAAGCCGGGTTGCCAGGGTGAACACCAGCAGTGGTGAGTCCTGGTCTTATTTATTTTTTTCGGTTCCAGGTTTATATATTCTTACATTTAAGCTTTAATTTCTCCACCACCGCTGAAATTTATGGGAGAAGTTAACTAAACTTCTCCGGCAGAATTCAATTTTACTTAACATCCAGGAGGCTAAATTATGCAAACCACTATTTACTACAAGGAAGGAGATGAATACCTCATCGACAAAGTTGAAGAGAAGGCGAATAGAGAGAGGAAAAGTAAAAGTGCAGTGATACTCTCGATTCTGGAAGAGTACTTTGAAGGGGGCCGTAGAGTTGGTGAAATATTAAATGACATGGGCGCTGTTTCCTCCAATGAGTTAAAGGACGCTTTGAAAGCTCAGGAACAGGGGACTGAAAAAAGGTTGGGAGAGATACTGCTGGAGAACGATTACGTGAGGGAAGTAGATCTGGACAGAGCTCTGCAGGTTCAGCGATAGAGTCAATTACCCCGCCCTTCCGGGCGGGAGATGAATCAGCTGGTATTGGTCAATTAGCCATCTGGAAAAGAGGCACCAACCACAGATAGAGTCAAGAACACCTATTACTATAGTTGGCAAATTGTTTGGTATGTATGAATTTTGTAAACTACCCTGAAATTTCTTCAGGGTAGTTTGCTTTTTTGTTGTTCTTGATAAATCTTGACTGAAAAGAAAAGTCGACCAAAATTGTATGGTTTTGACTCGGTACCTCCCCTCCCCTGCTTACCTGGTAGTTGAGTTAACAGTTAATCTTTTTACCCCGCTTAAATATTGTTAGCATCGGTAGATTGTTCGTTCCCGAAGGATTACCTCTTTTTTCTCGTGAGTAATTCACCAAAACTTGCCGAGGAAGCCCCACAGCTCGCTGGGGGGAGGAATCGGCTGGTTTTTGTCCAGCCCAGCACTCAATTCGGAACTAGTGTTGTATTTGGTACTTAGTCAAGTTAGCAGGGCGAATTGAGTGCTGGGCTGGGCCTTCTTTTGTAAAAGAACAAAGTCCGTAGTTAAACCTGTTTTTCTACAAGCCCCGTCCCCTGGGGCGGGTTCTTGGCTTTTCTAATCCTGGATACCTTCCGTCTAAACCCTCCGAAACTAGGTATAATATATAGTAGTGGGATAAATTAGTTACACACATTTCCTAATATATTACTACCAGGAATAGGAGTGGGAAGAGAAGATGAAAAAACAGTCAATTTTTCCAGGAAAACGAGCGGGGAAATTGTTAGTTATAATACTCCTTCTGTCTTTAGGACTTTTTTCTCTACAGATAAATATATATCCTCCTGTGGCCGGGAAGGCTGGAGATTCATCTGTTTCTTCTGGTTCAACAGGAGTGGCTAGATGGGGATTAGAAGCTGTAAAAGCGAAAAATGCGTGGAAAATAACTCAGGGCTCTGAAGAAGTAGTTGTGGCAGTAATAGACTCCGGAATAGATAGTACTATACCGGTTTTGAAAGATAGGATGTGGAAAAACAGGGACGAAAAACCCGGCGACGGCGTGGATAACGATAACAACGGCTACGTGGATGATGTCTCCGGGTGGGACTTTCGGGATGGAGATCAATTGGATGATTCGGGAAGTTCACTTTTTTACCACGGAACTTTTGTGAGCGGGCTACTCGCTTCAAATTACGATACAAAGACCGGTTCTGGTGGGGTTGCTCCCCAGGTATCCCTTATGGATCTCAGATTTCTGGACTCATCCGGTCGGTTTTACACTTCTGACTGGAACAAACTGACGGACGCTATTAATTATGCCGTGGAGAACGGTGCTGACATAATCAACCTGTCAATCTACGCCAATATTAAGCCACCTAAAATAGTTCACGACGCTCTAAAGAAGGCTGAAGCAAAAGGTGTACTGGTCGTTGGAATAGCTGGCAATGAAGGTAGAAGGGTTGGGTATTTTGGGAAGTGGAATGAAGTGTTTACAGTTGGATCAGTTGCGGAATCGGGAAAAGTGAGTGATTTCTCGAATTACGGCCCGGAGGTAGAACTGGTGGCTCCTGGTTCCGAAGTGCTCTCCTATAAGCCCGGAGGTAATTTGGCGACCGGATCGGGAACTTCTTTCGCGGCCCCTCACGTTGCGGGAACTGCTGCCTTGATCGTCTCCAGCAATCCCAGTATTGACCTTCCCGAGCTAAAACGGAAGCTTAGGAAGTCGGCGAGGGATATAGGTACCCCCGGTAAAGACAAAGCTACCGGGTACGGAATAATTGATACGGATAAATCTTTAGAGAATGTTAGAAGTAAGTCTCCGGGATCTTCTCCAAAGGGGAATTCATCAAAGAAAGTGTCATTAGAAGAAAAGGTCGAGAGGTCAAAGTTTGGTGAGAAGCGGACCTGAAAAACCAATCACAACATTTCTACCAAATTGGCCAATTAACTTTGACTAGGAAAAGACAGCAATTTTAACCTGCCAAATAAAATGTAGGCTTTCCCTTATCCTTCCTCTCTCGTTTACCTGGCAGCTGATTTAACTTTAAAGCCGAAAATACACGAAATTCCGGGAGCCAGCCAAGCAGCGGAGGGCAAAACGATAAAATTAAGTCACCGTTCGTGAATTTTCGCCCAGTTTTCATATAATGGTGAAAGAGCTGAGTTGGATTATTTCAGGAGGGTTAATGATTATCAATAACAGAGTTTTGCCGGATAGGACTTATGACTTCTATCTCTTAATTACTGTATTAATATTCTCATTAATAATTCCATTGGTAGTTAGTGTACCCTCGCAAGCAGTAGAAATATCCAATATCGAATTTAACTTGAAAGATTCGCCGGGATCTACGTCTAGACACGAATTTACTGTCGCTAACGACGAAGCTGGACCGATTAATGTTACGATAGAGGTGGGGGATTGGTTTAGGAATTTACAGGGAACAAATCGGTTTATAGGTGAGAATGCGGCAAGATGGAAGGCTCCCGGATTCGTAATGACAGCGGGTGAGCAGCTTACGATAACCTACAGAGCCAAGATTCCCCGGGGCTATACCGGTCAATTCAGTATCGAGGGGACGGTTAACGTTACTACACCCGATACTGAACTTAAAGTGTATGGAGACGTAGGGTACAAACCCGGTGAAGGTCAGTTGATCACCAGGAGCGGGGGAGGAGAGGAAGACGTCGCTACAATTACTCGAACCATTACTCCTATTACACGCGGGGATAACCAGTGGTTAAAGGTTTCCGTGAAAGTTACTGCAAAGGAGAATCTGAAAGGAATAGCTCTTTCGGAGAAGTTTCCGGTGAATACTAAGGTGGAAAATATAGACAGTTCTGGTATTCCCGTTGAGTACGTAAGTCGATCCGCAGCTGACTGGATCGAAGTTTCTCCCACGGAATTTACTCTAAACCCCGGTGAAGAACGCGAAGTAAGTTTTACCGTTACCGTGCCTCCGAATGTAGAGGGTACCCACTGGGCAGCCATTTACGTAAGCTCAGAGCCGGTAAATGTGAAAGAACAAGGCACGACAATTGTAGCTCTTAGAAGATTTGCGGTAAAAATATACGAGACTATTCCGGGTACAGTGGTCAGGGAAGCATACGTAACTGGCTTTTCCGCAATTACCAGATCTATTCCAAAATTTGATCTCGAGGTAGTCAACAAAGGAAACGTTCAGCTGAAAATTGCTGGCAAAGTAAGGTTAAGAGATGCAACTGGCAAAGTTGTTGATGCGATAGAAGTAAACTCCTTTCCTTTATTACCGGGATACAAGAGAGAGTTGATAATAAGGGGAAAGGAAGTAACCAATTTACCACCGGGAGATTACAATGCGGTGGCAATTCTCGATTACGGGGGACAAAATAAGATCGGGAAAAGTATTTCTTTTGAAATCGAGCCCCTCAATCTTCAACCCATAGGAGCTTCCCCTTCATTGCCGAAGGATCCGGACGAGGACGGCTTGTATGAAGATATAGATGGAAACGGGCAATTAGAGAGAATAGATGCTCTGATTTTTAGCTTTAACTACGATTCTTCCGTAGTACAGGAAAACGGCCGGGCTTTTGATTTCAATCTGGATGGGACAGTTGACATAAATGACGCAACTGAACTTTTAAGTATGGCTAAGTCGGGATAGAGCCGGAAGGTCTAACTTTCTCTGGTGAGTCTCAAATTAATTTTTGTATAAGATGATCCCCTAAGGACAACTGTCTTAGATATTTCACCCACCTGTATAGTCATCAGATGAATATTCATCTTCCCTCCACCTACCCTAGACTCTAACTTGACCCTTAAAGTTCACGCCTACCTGTTATTGGTATCCTTTAAATTAATGTCCCAACGCGTAAATTAATTGTACCAAGAATATAAGGATTCAGGAGGTGGCAAATGAAGAATTTTAATTACAGTAAGAAGTATTTACTGATAGTTTTTTTAGGGGTTGTATTTTTCTGTCCTAGTTCTCTCGTTCAAGCGCAAGGTACCTCACTGTCTATCGAAGGAGCCCAGGTAACGGCGGGGGAGACAGTTACGTTGAATATAACCTTAACCGAGGCTATAGACGGCTTAGGTAGATTTGATGCCTCGATTGTGTCGAGCAATCCCCAAGTGTTGCAGTTACAGTCTATTACTCCGAAGGCCGTTTCTAAACAATTTCTTCAAATTGATAGCGAAAAGGCCGACAGAATCAAGTTCAAGATGGTCGATTTAGGAAAAAAGATCGGTCCCGGAGCACAGGGAGTACAGTTGCTTAGCTTAAAAGTCAAGGCGTTAAAGCAAGGTGAATCGGAGATATCGCTTACGGAAATGAAGTATACCGATGAAGCCGGAAACGTGATCGAGCCGAAGGTAAAACCCGCCACTGTAACTATTGAATCTTCTGCGCCTCCGGAGGAAAAGCAAGGAACAGCAGAGCCCGGTCAAGGGACTCAAGCCGATAAGCGACAGGTAGAAACTAAAGATAAAAAGTCTCAGCAAGAGGAGAAACAAAAGGGGGTAAAGGGGTCTGACTCCGGAGAAGAAGAGAAGAATTATCTACCCTCAATAGAGGAGATTAAATTAAACCTCGGAGAAACTGGCAAGATTACTTTAAATATTTCCTCGCTGCCGGAAGGACTTCGATTGGTCCAGGCGTGGATAATTAGTTCCGGTGGAGTGAGTTTTGACAAAGTCCGGGTGCTTAATCCGGCGTATTCGGTAGTAGTAAAGAAAACTGACAAATTAGTATCGTTTAGAGCTGGAGATTTTGACGGAAAAATCGGGTCGAAGGAGGGAGAGTTGGCGGTGTCTGAGATAGGAGTTAAGGCGGTGAAAGTCGGCAAAACGAGCATACGGACGAAACTAGTGGCCTGGACCGACGAAGGAAAAAAGGTAGTCCGTCAGGGTAAGCCTACAGATATAACCGTTACCATTGGGAGTATCGGGACCTCGAAAAAGGCTCCCAATGACCTGGACGGAGACGGTTTGTTCGAAGACGTAGACGGAGATGGAGAGTTAACAAAAAAAGATGTTTTTACTTTAGCGTTTAACTTACAGTCCGAATCCGTTCAAAATAGTCCTTCTTTATTTGACTTTAACTGGGATGGCCAGGTCTCTTTTGGCGATGCCGTTAACTTGATCAAGACAATCGAGGAACGATAAAACATTCAATATAGGGAAGGGCCTGGGAAGGATGAATGATAATTACAACAAAAAGTTAGCTATAGTAGTATTAATAGTAATCGGAGCACTTGCCGGTGTAAATTCGGTCGTCCTTGCTCAGCTCAAAGTTACTCCTGTAACGAGGGATAGAGAAGTATCGCCTGGAGAATTTGTTAGCCTTGTCTTTTCAGTTCGCAATAACTCAGGGGCGGAAAGAACCGTTAGTTACCAATTGACAGCCCCCGACGGATGGACCCCTATGGACAAACCTTCCCCCACGACCATTCAGGCTGGCGAAAAAGAAACAATTTTTATTAACCTTCAGGTTCCGTCAACTGCAAAATCTGGAGATCATCCCGTTACGTTGACCGGGTCCTACGGAGCTGAGGAGTTTACGGGTACAGCCACCGTTGCCGTGAAGGAGGTTAAGGGCGTTACCATTGACGCTCCAGTAACAAAAACTGCGGACCGGGGTAAGAAGCTAACGTACGTTTTTTCTGTAAAGAACACGGGTAACGTAACGGATACCTTTCGGGTCGAGGCGGAGTCCGGTCACGATTGGGTTACTGACGTTTCCCCCACGAGTATTCATTTATTTCCGGGAAGATCAAAAAAGGTAACCGTAAAACTGTACGTTCCGAAAGATGCGGCACCGGGCAGGGATCCTGTCACAGTTACGGCTACGTCGACTCGTGACGAGGATATAGTAGATGAGAAAACGATTTACACTAGAATACTCCCCCCTTCTCCGAGGGCCGTTGGAGGGAAGCTTTACGCTATCTTGCCGGCACGGCTGGTGGGCAGTTTTTCCAGAGACCTCGGAGGAGGAGTTCCCGGAGGAAATATAAATTTAGTGGCGAATGGTCAACTGGGAAACGGAAACTTATTTTTTAACTTCGGGCTCTCGGACCTATATCAAGATAATAAAGTAGACTGGAATGCGTTTGACTTCGGGACGGACAGTTACCAGGTAAGCACAGGAGATGTGGGAGTAGCTTTTAGTCAGTTAATATCGAAGTTCGGGAGAGGAATATCAGCTAACTTAGTGAACAAAAATTTCTCGCTGTCGTTAGTGGACTTGTCCGGGGGGATAAGGGACAGTGGTGGGAGCTTAAGTTACGAGAGAGAAAACCTATATCTTGCAGCTAACCTCGCAAACCTGGAGACGGAGGAAGGGGATTTCAGTTTTACGGAATCGTTCGTAGGGAGATTTACAGGGGGTGGACTGGGGGAGATCGAATTAGAAGCGGGTTATACCCCAGACGAGGGAAGACTTGGACGAGCTTTTAGAGGGTACGGCCGGATGGATCTGGATCCTGTTACGCTGGAAGGAGAGGCATTTTTTATTGGACCAAGGTTTGCTGGAACCGGTAGCGGAAATAAGGGGTTTCGCCTTTTCCAGGCTATCGATGGTGAAAATTATAGTGAAGAGGTTTCTTATTCTTACTACTATAGGACACCCGCGGAAGTCCAAACGGAATCCACAATGAAGACTGACCGACTTACTGCATCCCTCACGATGGACCTTCTGGAGTTGAGTGGTGTATGGCCAGAAGGGAAAGCGGGGAGGACCTTGAGATTGTCCGGATTTTATGAGCTTAACAATAGAGAGGATACGAGAGAAGATCCTACTTTGGACCGGACTACACAGCTGTTGCGAGGTTCATTGTTATATCGCTACGATGATTTTGAATATTCGTTGACCGGAACCGAAGAAAAAAGGATCGATCACCTGGCCGGAGAGACTTTCAATACCGGCACTGTTGATCAGAGGTTTTCATACAGTTTTGAGGGCTTTCAGTTCACGACAGAATTTTCCAGTACTCTAACTAAAAACCTGACTACGGAAGAAACGATTTCGACTACGAATTCAACCAGGTTTGAAATAGCGACAACGGGTTTACCTTATATAAGTTTGTCTTTATATAAAAGCGGTCAATTAACTACTCTTAACGGGGTTTCCACAGTTAATCCAACCGAGAACCTGGAGTTTTCCTTATCGGCTGACGGTACAATTGGGGGAGGGTCTACTACGTTTGGCGGTACGCTTGATTTTACCTATGAGTTCGATCTGCCTTTAAAATTTCTGGTTACAAAAGGTAGGATAGTTGGTCATGTATTCGTCGATAAAAACGGTAATGGAAAAAAGGACGACGGTGAGAAAGGTGTCCCGGATCTGATATTGATGGTAGAGGACACTGAGGTAGCATCAGGCAAGGACGGGTATTTTAAGTTTCCTCCTTTTACACCTGGAAACTACGAGTTGTCGATAAAAGACCTACCTCCGAAATACAGCTCAAACATTGAAATGCCGAAAAAAATCGAGCTAAAGAAGGGAGGGAAGAATAGGGTTTCAATTCCGTTAACTGAACTGGCAGATGTTAAGGTTGAGATTTTTTCGGACTCGAATCAAAACGGCTCGCGAGAAGTTGACGAAGGGGGAATAGGTGGAGTAAGGGTTAGACTCGCTGGTGTGGAAATTGACGAGAAGAGATTTACAAACGACGAAGGAGTAGTTAACTTTCGGGGATTAGTTCCTGGAAAATATACTTTAAACATGGATAAAGGGACTTTACCACCCAGATCAGTGATCACAACGGATAACGCTAAACTTACTTTTGAACTTGCAGGTGGAGAAACCAAAGAAGTACGAATTGGAAGTTTTCAGGAACCGAAACGGATAATTTTTGGTCAACCTCCGAAAGCCGATTTTGCGTATTCTCCAGTAGCTCCTACACCGGGAACTCAGGTTAACTTTTCCGGAGGTCTTTCGAGCGACCCCGATGGTGAGATAACAAGGTACGAATGGGACTTTCAGAGTGACGGGCAAGTCGACAAAACCGACAAGATAGTATCTTACACATTTGAAGAAACGGGAACCTACGAAATTACTTTAATCGTTACTGACAACGACGGGAACGAGACCTCAATTTCGAAAACAATTGACGTAGTTGAACCGGAATAGATTGGGGGGAGTTTAGCCTAACCTTAGCGACGGCTCCGGTCCGAGGGTTAACGGGGACCTCTCTTCGTTCTCCAGGTATTTATAAGCGGCAGCGATCCCGATCATCGCTCCGTTATCAGTACACAGTTCGAAAGGAGGAAATACTGCCGAGAGTCCATGTTCCTCTGCTTTCTCGGTCATCCTGCTTCTCAACCTGGAGTTAGCGGAGACTCCTCCCATAACAGAGATGGTTGTAACATCCGTTTTTTTTGCTCCTCTTATTGCTTTGGCTATCAAAGTATCAAGCACTGCTTCCTGGAACGAGGCCAAAAGGTCCGCTAGTTCATAGCTTTCTCCCTTTTCCACTTCCCTGGCCACCGCACTTTTTAGGCCGGCGAAGGAAAAATCCAGTCCTTTTTCTAACATAGGTCGAGGAAAATCGAACGCGGTGGGGTTACCGTCCTTGCTTAACCTGTCAATCTTGGGCCCGGCCGGATAACCCAGTTCCGTCATGTAACCGACCTTGTCAAAAGCCTCCCCTGCAGCGTCATCTCTCGTCGAACCGAGTTCCTTGTATTTACCCCAGTCCTTTACAAGAGCAAGACTTGTATGGCCTCCTGATACCAGTAGGGCAAGAAAGGGCGGATTGGATTGTAAAGTGGAGTAATGGGCAAAAATGTGCCCTTCCAGGTGGTTTATCCCCAGGAACGGAACCTCCAGAGCGTAGCTGAGCGATTTACCCAGGGAAAGCCCAACGAGAAGGGGGCCAACCAATCCGGGACCGTAGGTCGAAGCAACGAGATTGACTTGTCGAAGAGAAATTCCTGCTTCATCTAATGCCTCTTTAATTAAGGGTGAAAACTTTTTGAGGTGGTTTCGGGAAGCAATTTCGGGGACCACGCCTCCGTATTTCTCGTGGAGATCAGCCTGAGAATAAATTTTGTTTGCGACTATGTTATCTTTCCCTTTAACTATTCCCACCCCGGTTTCGTCACAGGAAGATTCCAGTCCGAGTGTATAGAAGTTATCTATTTTTCCTTCAACTCCTTTTTGAGGGTGCCGATAAAGGGTAGGTTTCTGTATTTACCGGCGTAATCCATCCCGTATCCGACCAGAAAAAGGTCTTCCTGGAGGTCGAATCCTTTGAAATCAATATCTACCTCTTTCTTCCTCCTGCTGCTCTTGTCTAGTAGTGCGCTAACCTTTACTTCGCGAGGTGTTCTCGCCTCAAAAGCTTTGAGTAAGTGGTGTAAGGTTTCTCCCGTATCGACTATGTCCTCGACGACGATCACCACTCTTCCATTTATGGACCTGTCTAGGTCTTTTAATACCCGGACTTCCCCGGGTTCTGTTGCGTCTCTGTAAGTCGAGACTGACATGAAATCGAACTCGATAGGGACATTCATGTATCTGGTCAGATCAGCCATAAAGACGGAAGCACCGCGCAATATACATACGGCTATAGGGGGTCTTTCCCAGATCTCCTCGCGGCTCATTCGATCTTCCAGGTAGGTATCCACTTCCCTGGCCAGTTGTTTTACCCTCGTCTGTATCTCCTTCTTAGTGTAAATCTTCCTTTCTATATCTGTCTTTAAATTGTATTTATGATTGTTCATAGCTAACGATAACAAATTATATGGCTGGACGGAGAGATTTAAACCTAATCCTCCCCTTTAATCGGTTTAAGTGCTTTTCGTAGTCGCTGACTGAGTTTTGTCCCGCTACCCGCTCTGTATTTCGTCCAATCTTTGATTGCAAAGTTCGTCCGCTTCGCTAATATGCGAATTGTCCCGTACCAAGTGGGTAAACGTCACCTCTTCAAATTGTTCTTTCAGGGACTCGACCCTCTGGAATAGTCGTTGCAACTCACTATCTTTTACCTTCCATTTTCCCGTAACTTGGTTCACCAGTAGCTGACTGTCCGAGTGAATGTTGACTTTCCTTAGTGTTATTTCCCTGGCCCTTTGTAGAGCCCTTATTACGGCGAAATATTCCGCCTGGTTATTTGTCGAAGTTCCTATGTAACCGGATTGACTTGCGACGACTTCTTCGCCGGTATCGAGGATCACGTATGCCCAGGCAGCGTCACCAGGGTTACCTCGAGAGGCTCCATCGGTGTAAATATCTACCACTTTTTCGTTCGTCTTCATGATAATAAGAATCTCCTCATTCGTTATTCTCGCCCTTTTTACCGTCGTTAATGATTCGGACTCACTTATTTTACCAAGTAGTTCTTAAAGTCTCGTCCGTTATTCTCCCTCTGCCGGTTAGCTGGCAACTGATTTAACCTTATAACCCTGAACGTACCCGAAATCCCGGGAGCCAGGTAAGCGGTAGAGGTAGATAAGCGATAAAGTCAAAGTAGATAATAAGATTTTTCACCGAGAGTTTCAGCTGGAATGCTGTACCCCGGACGAAAACTGGCAATTAAAAACGTTGATTCAACCCAGGGTATAACCTCGGCGATTCGGGTAATTACGGTAGGTATTTTGCAGGAATGAATAAATTATCCTAGAATAAAATCGAGAAAAGACTTTGTTAAACCAAAATTACGCGGTTTTGATTTGTTAAATTAACAGGGAAGAGTTAAACGAAGGACTTATTTGAT
>JBDGQU010000167.1:0-7635 GCA_042218715.1 Bipolaricaulia bacterium
TCTCACTTAACTCTTCCCTGTTAATTTAACAAATCAAAACCGCACAATTTTGGTACGACTCAATTCTTCACCACAATTATACTTAATATTTCGCCTGTTATTCTCCCTCTACCGCTAACCTGGCTGCCGGATTTAGCATATTTTCAGGATTTTAAGGTCAAAACAGTTGCCAGGTAAGCGGCAGAGGGAGATAAATACCAAAATTGTGCGATTTTGACCTGTAAGTTGGTCTTAGGAGAGAGAATCGCACGACTTAGGTACGACTGTGTGAAAGAACTGATTCGTTCTTATTTATTTTCCTTCCGAAAAAGTTTATTCTTGTGTTACTATGAAAATAGAATTAGTTTCATTTGACGCCGACGGCACGATAGTTAAGGACAGTTACGTGAATAAGTTCTGGTTTGAAGAACTACCGAAACTGTTTGCGGAGAAAAAAGGGGTCGGTTTTGCCGAAGCCAGGGAGACTTTAAAAAACTATTACGACGAGGTAGGTGACAAAGATTTAAGGTGGTACAAGCCGGGCTACTGGTTCAAAAGGTTCGATATTGAAAAAGAGCCAGAGGAAGTAATAGAAAAAATACAGGTACCGGAAAACGTCGGGTATTACGGAGACGCACTGGAGATAACTGAAAAGTTGTCCGGGGATTACAGGTTAATCGTAACGTCTAACGCGCCAAGAATCTTCCTGGATTATGCACTAAAAAAAATAGAGTCTCGGTTTTCCGAGATTTTTTCCTGTGTTACGGACTTTGGGAAGGTAAAGAAAAACGCAAAAGTCTACCAAAAGGTATTGGATCAACTGGACGTAAAACCCGGACAGGTGGTTCACGTGGGAGATCATTGGGTATTCGACTACAAAGTTCCCAGGAAGCTGGGAATAAACACATTCTATATAGATAGGACAGGTGATGGAGATCCGGACGAAGACGGAGTTTTGACCGATTTAAGGGATATGAACCCGGTTCTTTCACCATTCCCTGAGAACCAGGGTGAAATTCAAAAACAGTGACTTAATTTCATCGTTTATACCCTCTACAGCCGACTGGCTCCCGGGATTTCGGGTATTTTTAGCGACCGGTCTGAATTATAGATTTTTCTGGGGTATAATTAGATTAAGAAATATAAGCCACCCAGGTTGGGTCAGCCTGTCTGGAAAGGTTTTCCTAGCTGGGTTGCGCCTCCTTTCCCGGCGAGGTTTTTCCCTTCCCGGACTGGCAAAACCCATCCCTAGCCTGGGTGGTGACAATTATGATCATACTATAATATCATAAGTCAGGGTTTTCAATCAACTGTTCCTTCCCCGAACTGGGCACTGCCGGGGCGGAGGTATCCGGCATTAACAGTCTGGATCGCAGGAAAGGACATGTAATTTATAGGAGGAAGATAGTGAAAAACATCAAAAGTTACGGTTCCTGGATAACGCCGATAACCGCTGACAAAGTAGCATCTGGTACGACGGGACTTCACTCAATTAGCATCTCGAGCGAGCAGGTATTTTGGCTGGAATCAAGACCGTCGGAAGACGGCCGAACGGTACTGGTGAGCTTAACGTCAGGTGGAGAAAAGGTCGACCTAACCCCTGAAAACTTCGACGTGAGAACCAGGGTGCACGAGTACGGAGGTGCACCATATCTCGTCGTTGGTGAAAAAGTCTATTTTACAAATTTTGACGACCAGAGAGTATACGAACTGAGCCGGGGAAATGACCCTAGACCAATAACGCCCGATAACGATTGCCGTTATGCCGACTTTTCTTACGAGGAGGCTACCGGTCAATTATGGGCTGTATGTGAAGATCATTCGAACGACGAAAGCAAACCGAATAATTATCTTGTTACAATATCTCCTGCTAATGCCGCTAAAGAGGAGGTTGTAGTTGGGGGGGACGATTTTTATTCTTCTCCGAGGTTAAGTCCCGACGGATCGGAAATTGCCTGGATAAGCTGGAACCATCCGAACATGCCCTGGGACGGGACTTATTTGTATCGTGGCAGTGTTGACGGGAAAGGTGGGGTAACTGATTCGGAGGTCATAGCCGGAGCCGAGACGGAGTCAGTGGTTCAACCGAAGTGGAGTCCGAACGGCGATCTATATTTCGTTTCCGATAGAACTGGCTGGTGGAATATTTATCGCTGGTCGGAAGCCGGAGTCCAGCAGATAACCGACGAACGAGCGGAATTCACCGGACCTAGATGGCAGTTTGGTATTTCAAGTTTCGACTTTCCCTCACCGTCGGAACTGGTCGTGTCTTACACGCGAGACGGGAAATGGTTTCTGGGAGAAGTAGATGCACGGGGAGGAGAAATTAGTAGCTACAAAATTCCTGATACCACCATTTCTTCCGTTAAGGCGAATGGTTCTCAGGTCTGGTACGTAGGGGGTGCACCTGAAACTCCCGCCAGCGTTAGAGTTTACGATCGCGAGACCGGTGACGTACAAACTTACAAATCGTCTACTACGCTTGAAGTCGATGGGGGATTTATTTCAGTTCCGTCAAGTCTAAAGTACGAATCGGAAGAGGGGGAGAAGGTTCACGCGTTTTACTACGCTCCCACAAATAAAGACTTTGCCGGGCCGGATGGGGAAAAACCACCTTTACTGGTTATAAGTCACGGAGGGCCGACTTCGGCCACTTCGGATTCTCTTTCTCCAAAAATCCAGTACTGGACGTCTAGAGGTATTGCCGTACTGGACGTCAATTATCGGGGTAGTACGGGATTCGGAAGAAACTACAGGGAGAAACTTAAAGGTAATTGGGGGATAGTTGATGTCGAAGATTGTTCTAGGGGAGCCAGACACCTTGTAAAGAGAGGTGAGGTGGATGGGGAAAAATTGATCATCCGAGGTGGAAGTGCAGGTGGTTATACGACGCTAGCGGCCCTTACATTTACGGATGTGTTCGATGCTGGGGCAAGTTATTACGGGGTCAGCGATCCTACTGCTCTTGCGAAGGATACTCACAAGTTTGAATCCAGATACCTGGATAGCCTGATAGGGCCTTATCCGGAGGAACGAAGTTTATACGAAGAAAGGTCCCCGATTCGCCATACTGATGGGATCTCCTGTCCGGTTATATTTTTCCAGGGAACTGAGGATAAAGTTGTGCCGCCGAGTCAGGCCGAGAAGATGTACAAGTCCTTGAACCGGAGGGGGATCGCTACAGCTTACCTTGCTTTCGAGGGTGAGCAACACGGGTTCAGAAAAGAGGAAAATATTAGGCGAGCGCTCGAGGCGGAGCTATTTTTCTACTCCCGGGTATTTGATTTTGACCTGGACGAGGAGATAGATCCAGTGGAGATTAAGAACCTATCTTAGTTTCAATAAGAATTTGGATTTTGGAATAAAATATTTCGGAGATTTTAAGATAATATGAGAAAGACAAACAAAAGAAAAGAGGACGAAGAATACTCTGACTATTCAAAACGTTACCTTCTTGTTCGCTTCTACAGGGATTATCTCAGGCCCAATTTACTGGAATACATCCCGGTCCAGGTATTACACGTATTGGGGGCACTTGCCGGGTTGATTCCTCCTCTGTTACTGAGGAGACTGATAGACAAGGCTATTCCAGCTAAGAATCTTAGTATGTTGATAACACTATCTCTGTGGGCCTTTGGTGCCTTTTCCGCTATTGCAATGATTAGGATTGCCAGGAACTATTTTGGCCATCGAATAGCCCAAAAGGTCGTATTTGACATGAGAAACGACATTTACAGTCATTTCCAGAAGCTACCCTTAAAATTCCATGACAGGAAAAAGACGGGCGAGTTAATGTCAAGGATAATTGACGACCTAAACGTGCTTCAGGAATTTATCCATCACGGACCCGAAGGGTTTCTCGAGGCGACTACTACTATTTCGGGAGTCCTGGTAATACTCTTTTTGATGAACGTTCCCCTAACGCTTATAGCCCTCTCTTTTACTCCTTTCCTTGTAATATTTGCCCTGTTTCTTATAAGACGGATGCACAGGGCGTTCAGGAGAAATAGAGAGGCCAAAGGAAAGTTGAACGACCGGCTAGAGGACAATCTGGCGGGAATGAAGATTATTAAGTCCTTCGCAAACGAGGACTACGAAATGGAGCGGTTTCTCGAAAAGAACGAAAAGCATTACGACGCGAGGGCTTCCGCGATAAAATATTTTAGCACGCTCGGCCCGGTTTCGTATTTTCTAAATAGTTTCGGGTTGATTCTGACCCTCGGTTATGGAGGCTACCTGGTTTATCAGGGCTCCCTTACGGCGGGCACGGTGGTGGCATTTTATACCTATCTCATAAGGTTCAGAGCTCCAATTCTCAGAATGGTTCAAATCAGTCAGAGGCTCAGCAGATTTTTTGCGAGTAGCGAGAGGTTCTTTTCTCATCTGGATATCGAGCCGGACATAGCAAAGTCTGCAGGAGGGTTTAGCAAGCCACGTAGAGAAGTTAAGGGGAAAGTTGAATACGAAAACGTTAACTTCGACTACGGTGACGAGGAAACGGTATTGAGAGAAATTAATTTAGAGGTAAATCCGAAACAGACTGTTGCCCTGGTGGGGCCCAGCGGGGCGGGAAAGACCACACTCGTTCGGTTGATTCCTCGTCTCTACGATTTGAAGGAAGGTAGCGTAAAAGTGGATGGGGTTGACGTTAGGGATTGGGATCTCCGCAGTCTGAGGAGAAATATTGCCATGGTAATGCAGGACGATTACCTGTTTTCCGGTACAGTTACAGAAAACATATCCTACGGTAAGCCGAACGTTTCCCGGGAAGAAATAGAGAAGTACGCTCGGGAAGCCAACGTGGAAGAATTCATATCCGACCTTCCCGACGGATACGAGACGGATATAGGTCAGCGGGGTGTCAAGCTTTCCGGCGGGCAAAAACAGAGAATATCTATAGCGAGAGCTCTTATCCAGGATCCAAAAATACTGATCCTGGACGAGGCCACATCCTCAGTCGATACGTACACGGAAAAGCTAATCCAGGAGGCTATAGATAAGGTTTCACTGGGGCGTACGACCTTTACCATTGCTCACCGGTTATCTACCATAACGAACGCCGACAAAATACTATTCGTGGAAAATGGTGAAATTTGTGAGGAAGGTACGTTTGATGATCTTATGAACGAAGAAGGCGAATTCTATGAATTCTATCAACTGCAATTCGAACAGCTTGCGGAAACGAATTAGAAAAAAAGAAACTTCCCTGGTTAATTGACCGGGTCACAAAGTTTTTTGTGGGATAATTTGGCTTGATTTATGATAAATTGAAGGAGAATTATGAGAGAAAACCATCCAGAAATAACCGATTTTTTCGACCTAACTAAAACTGATTATTCTAGTTATTACAGGGGGCTGGAGTATCCCTGGGAGATTATCGAAAAAATTGCGGATGTGGTTGAAGATAATTTGGACCCAGAGCGCTCTAGTGGCGATATCTCTGCTGGTGCTAAAATCGGGAAGGAGGTCGAAATAGGGGCAGGGACTTTCGTAGAATCCGGAGCGATTATCAAAGGGCCGGCAATCATCGGAAATAACTGTGAGATAAGAAGCGGTGCTTACATTAGAAGCAACGTTGTGATCGGTGATAGAGCAGTTATTGGACACAGTACGGAAGTCAAGAGGAGTTTGATCCACGAGGAAGCAGAGATACCTCATTTTTCTTACGTCGGGGATTCAGTTATTGGTTGGGGAGGACACCTGGGGGCGGGAGTCAAGGTCTCGAACCTCAAGGTGAACAGGAAACCGGTGGTAGTTCATTTGCCCGGGCGAGACGTGGAAACGGGATTACGAAAGTTCGGTTGTCTCCTGGGAGATAAAGCCGAAATAGGCTGTAATTCAGTGTTAAATCCCGGGACGCTCGTCGGAAAGAGGACCCTTGCCACCGCGAATGTTTCCCTGGCCGGTTATTACCCCCCCGATAGCTTCGTAAAGTTAAATCAGAATCTTGAGGTAATGGAAAGGAGGAACAAGAAGGAGGGGTGAAGTAAATTGGATTTATTCGGGACCGACGGAGTCAGGGGGGAAGTGAACGTCGATATTACTCCTGAACTGGCGTTAAAGCTGGGAAAGGCGACGGAAATTATTACCGAAAAAGGGGATGCGGTGCTTGTCTGCACGGATACCCGAAAATCAGGTAGAACTCTCGAGTGCGCGCTTGGGTCGGGCATTTCTTCAATAGGTAGAAAAGCTTATTTGCTTGAAGTTCTACCAACTCCGGCTATACCTATCCTATTGGACAAGTTTGATGCTGAAGTCGGGGCCGTAGTTTCTGCCTCTCACAATCTTGCAAAGGATAATGGGATAAAATTCTTTAACTCCAGAGGGCTTAAATTGGCCCCAAACGTGGAGGAGAAGCTCGAAAAATTCATCGTCACTCGAGAAAGTGAGGCCGGGGCCAGCTGGGAAGGTATTGGGGACATAAAAAGGGTAGATAATTCCGAAGAACTATACCTTGAGTCAGTAAAGGAAAGGTTTTCCTATGGTTTACCTGATCTTTCTGATGTGACAATGGTGGTTGATTGTGGTCACGGAGCTACCTATCGGGTAGGACCCGATATATTCACCGAACTTGGTGCGGAAGTTATAGAAATTGGAGTAAACCCTACTGGGTTCAACATCAACAAACAGTGTGGTTCTACATCCCTTGACAAACTCAGAGGGGAGGTTCTCTCTCGAGAAGTAGATCTCGGGGTAGCTTTCGACGGGGACGGGGACCGGGCAATATTCCTGGATGAAGAGGGGAACGAGATCAACGGGGATAGGGTTCTTTACATAGCGGCGAAGTGGCTGTTGAACAGGGGAGAACTGGAACCCAGGACCGTTGTTTCTACCGTGATGAGTAACCTTGGTTTGGAAAAGTCTTTAACTGAACTTGGTATTAATCTTATCAGGACTCAGGTCGGGGACAAATACGTCGCTCAAGAAATGGTTGACCGGGAAGCTCTGGTTGGGGGAGAGCAATCCGGACACATTATATTTCGGGAAATTAATACCACGGGGGACGGGCTGATAACGGCGCTTATGATGTTAAAAATACTGCAAGAGACGGATAAAAAACTTTCCCGGCTAGGTAGCGGTATGATGCATTACCCTCAGGTCCTCAACAACATTCCGACAAAAAACAAGGAAGACTTGAGGGCGAATACTAGAATAAGCGAGGAAATTTCCAGGTGGAAAGGAGAACTTGGAGAAAGAGGCCGTATTCTGGTTCGACCTTCGGGAACACAGGATGTCGTAAGGGTGATGGTTGAGGGGCGGACCCAAGAGCGAGCCGAAGAAGTGGCCCACCAGCTGGGACAATTTATCGACGAGCAATTAAACCAGGATAATTAATACCAAAATTAAGATGGTTTTGACTTGTTAAATTAACAGGGAAGAGTTAACCGAAAAACTTATTTGATAAACGGGAATTGGTCCAGCACCCAGTTTAATATAGACTTCGAACGGAAAACCAGCTTACAGAAGACACGATTTCTGGTGAAGGTATTTACCACCGGTTGGTTATCGATATTAAACTGGGTGCTGGGTGGAGGTGTGGAGAGAGCAGTTTGATTTACCGCTTTAGATATTACCTAATAGGTGAAGATAATTAAGTTTTGCAACTAAGGACTATTTTTCCTGTAGACTGAATTAGAAGCTGGTTCTAGGAGAGAG
>JBDGQU010000168.1:0-7730 GCA_042218715.1 Bipolaricaulia bacterium
TGGAATTCCGTAAATTTCGTCGTCTAGATCAATTTGATATGCTCTTTCCTCTCTTGATATTTTGCCGAGCTTGTTCATTTCCTGAGGTGTTAGCTTGAAGTCGAAGATCTCGAAATTCTCTTCAATATGTTTTTTTGAACTTGATTTTGGGATTGTTGCCACTCCCTGTTGAACTTGCCATCTCAAGACGACCTGAGCCGGAGTTTTATTATGTTTCTTACCGATATCTTTAATCAATGAGTCCTCTAAAATCTTCTTTCTGGCCAGGGGGGCTGATGCTGTTAATCTTATTTCGTGTTCCCGGCAATAATTAAACAGTTCTCGGTCGTAATACCAGGGATGAAACTCCAGTTGGTTGACGGAGATCGGGATTTCTGTAATTTTTTGAGCTACTTTGAGCTGGTACGTGTTGAAATTACTGACGCCGATATTTTTGATTTTACCCGCTTCGTGTAACTTGGCAAAGGCGTGTAAAGTTTCTCTGAGGGAAATAGCCGGATTTGGCCAGTGAATCAAGTACAAATTCAAGTAATCCGTCCGTAATTTTTTCAGTGAGTTATTGAGAGACTCGAGTACGTCATCGTAGTGTAAATTGGTGGGTAGAACCTTGGAAGTCAAGAATATCTTTTCGCGATCGAAGTTGGTGAGAACTTCTCCTATTTTTTCTTCATTCTGGTACCCTTCAGCAGTATCAATATGAGTGTAACCTACGTCTAGCGCCATCTGAAGAGATTTTTCAAGCGTTTCACCGAATAAATCCCAGGTGCCAAACCCCACGAGGGGCATACTTCCTCCAGTTTTCAAATCCGTTGACGGGTTTTTAGTCACGATAGCTCACCTCAATTTATTGGTTCATTTTTCGGATAGGAAGTTAACTTTCTAGACAGCTAGTTTTCTTGGATTTTGGGTCTAGAATAAGTGTGATAAGAAAATTAAAAAGCTAGAACCCAGTATAGTGTAAAAAGAGAAAGATTGAAAATTAGGCTTCTGTTTTCTCCTGGCTCAGGATTACCTTGACTTTGGTGGCGACTGTTTCAAAACCGATATTCTTGTCTACGCTATCGGCCATCTCGTCCGCTCGCCTCATGAACTCAAGCAATTTTACTTCAACGTCGTAATTCTGCTCTAATTCGATAACTGACTCGCTGGATAATTTTTTTATTTCTTCTTTCGAACTGGAGGTGTCTTCCGCAAGGTTCGTTAATAATTTTTCGAACTCATCTACAGTTTTGTAATTTTCGGGGACGTATTTGCCGGCGTCCGAAATTGCTAATTGATGGGCAAGAGAACGCTCACTTACGGGAATTGGCTGGCTTTTTTTTGGCTTTTGGTCCTCGGTCACGAGTAGAATTACCACCAGACTCACGAATAGTATTGCTCCAACAAACCCCAGGATCTGCCAATATTTTCTGGTCATTTTTCTCCTCTTCAATGGGATTATAGGTGATTGGTAAAGAGTTACCAAGGAGCTTTGGGCGTAATCAGTTAGTTACCAGGAGGAAAGAGGCTAGGTAAAAACTCGGCTAATTTTGCCGAATAGACCCCCGCTTTTTGAGTCCGCCTAGTAAAAAATATCGTAGATTTGACTGCGCACGAGTGGGAGGTAACCACTTGACATAGTGATAAAATCATGTTAAAAAACTATTGTATTTGTTAGAAATAAAAGTTTTTTGTTTATGACAAAAGTACTATAGTAAATAAAATGGAAGGCAAAGAAAAAAAGCATTCTCGGTACATGAATCAGTCCATTGAAAAAGCATTCTCGGTAATTGACCTTTTCCACCCGGAGAACTCCAAATTGTCTACCACCGAAATTGCTAACAAGCTCGACTTACCTCCCGGCACTATATATCCGATTCTTTATACGTTGAAGGAAAAAGGATATTTAAAAAAAGACGGCAATAAAAAGTACGAACTCGGGTTAAAGTTTCTCGAAAAAAGCAATACGATTTTAGAAAGCCTGGACCTTCGTTCTACGGCTACACCTTACCTTAGAAAACTTGCTGGTTCACTGGAAGGAAACGCCCATCTAGCCTTATTGCATAATCGTATGGTCCTTTACCTGGAGCGCGAAGAAGGCTCCCCCGGGGTGACGATAAAGGAAATAATAGGGCATAGAGTTCCTGCATACTGTACCGCCCTGGGTAAGGTGTTGCTAACTCAGCTGGGTCAAGAAGAGCTTAAAAGTTATCTTGAAAATGTGAAGTTGAAGAAAAGGGCCCCAAATACCATCACGGATCCGGAGGAACTTAGAACTGAACTGGATAAAGTACGTGAGCAGGGTTTTTCTATCGACAACGAAGAGTTCCACGATAACTTGCTGGCAATTGCAGCCCCGGTGAAGAATTACAAAAATGAAATATTGGCGGCTATAAGTGTCTCTTTTCCGAAAACTAGATTCCCTGATTCGGAAACGGGAGAACAAGTTGAACGGATCAAAAATGCTGCGTCAAGAATTTCCAAAAAGTTGGGTTCTTCTACGTAGCTAACTAATGTAGTAAATACAAATAGCAATAAGCTTTTCACTTCAATTTTTAGTTTAAAAAGAGTTCTTCGGAGGTGATAGCCTGAGCTAAGTATGTCCCATTCAGCAAAAACCTGCATGACTAAAATCTCTATTATTAAACGGAGGGATTCAAAAATGTGGTCTAAAAAAGGAATTCTTTTGTTAAGTGTAGCCTTGATAATAAGCTTGATAGCGGTGCCGGGTCTTGCAGAGAAAAAATTAACTTTCTCGGACTGGCATTTAACGGAACCGATTTGGGAACAGTCTCTGAAGGAAGGCATAGCAATGTTCGAGGCGGAAAACCCCAATATTAATGTGGAACTGCAATACGTTTCTTACGGACAAAAAGAGTCAAAATACGCTACTGCACTGGAAGCTGGCCAGGGACCGGATGTATTTCACCTTCACGGATACTCTGCTCGTTCTTTTATCGAAAGGGGTTACCTTTACGACGTTACAAAGTTCATCGAACAGGAAGGCGAAACCTGGTACGGAGAAAACTTTTTAGACCCGTGGTTTGACAAGACGTTGAATCTTTTGCAGAAAAACGGAAAATACTACGGCCTGCCCGGCGACTTCATGCCGATGGTATTGTTCTATAACAAGGAACTCTTCAAGGAGGCCGGGCTCGACCCGACGAAGCCCCCGAAAACCTGGGAACAGTTTTTGGATTACGCTAAAAAACTTACCAGAGATACTGACGGAGACGGGAAAACCGATACCTGGGGATTTGGTACAGTTGGAGCAATATCTCCCGGGTTTGAATTAAGGTTTACGCCAATTTTGTTCAGCCATGGCGGTAGATACCTTACGGAAGACCACAAATGTTCGGCACTAAACTCGGACGCTGCCAAGGAAGCTATTCAATTCTTCGTAAACCTCGAGCAAAAACATGGGGTTATTCCTCCCGGAGTTACTTCTCAGAATCCAGGTAACGTAAGAGAACAGATGGCTCAGAAGAAGGTTGCCATGCTTCTCGGCTCAGGGTGGACCGCACCTATTGTCAACGGTTTGAACAAGGACTGGAATGCGTTTGAAGTATTGGAGGCCGCTCCGGTTCCTAGTAAAGCCGGCAAGGACATTGACGTAACTACTACCGCGTGGATAAGTGTCTGGATGATAAGTGCCAATACTGACAATCCCAAGGCAGCCTGGAAGTTACTGAAACACCAGACCAGTAAGGCAATGACGGAGAAGTGGTTCAGGGACAACAGGGTACTTTCTTCCCGAAAAGACGTGTCAGGTGGCCTTGAGGGTATTGGCGGATATAATCAACTTCTCAATGACAAATTCGCTAAAGTAATGGCGAAGGAGATGGACCATGCTGAATTTGTGCCCCAGATTAAAGAATGGCCTCAAATTATTGAAGCAGTAAACGTGGCCGTTCAGAAAGGGTTCACAGGGACGGATCCTCTGAAAGCCCTCAAATCAGCTCACAACGAAATAAATGACATCTTAAGTGTCTATCGGGAAGAAGGAGAGACCTGTCCGGCATTCTAGTGGGGCGTATTGGATAGGTTTATGGGGGGCTGTAATCCATAGCCCCCCATTATTTAGTTGTTTATACCTGTAGGAAAGGGTTAGTAAGGGAGGTTTAAGTGAATATCAGGAAATACCAGGGTTATCTGTTTGTGCTCCCAACCGTGCTTTTGCTTCTTGTTATACTTGGTTTTCCGGCCTTTATGGCCATATTAAACAGCGTGACCCCGATATGGAGTGAGGGGTTTTCGTTTACTATAAGAAATTACGTTAAGTTAGTCCACGATCCGATATTTTGGAATTCGTTTATCAAAACCATTTATTTTGTAGGATCGATTGTATTCCTTCATTTTCTTATTGCCTTACCTATAGCCATGGCGCTGAATTCTCAAATTAGGGCCCGGAACTTTTTTAGAGTACTTGCAATATTACCATGGACGATGCCTGATGTCATATCGGGTCTTGCTTGGCGGTACATGCTTAAACCTACTCAGGGTATAGTAAATCATATATTGATGACCTTAGAAATTACTGATAATTATATTTCGTGGTTGGGTAATCCCAAGCTTGCAATGCCCTCTGTAATCCTGGCTGAGGTCTGGCGAGCTTATCCCTTTGTAATGGTAATACTTTTAGCGGGACTCCAGGCCATTCCTCAACAACTATACGAAGCGGCACGAGTTGATGGAGCGTCCTTTTTCCAGACATTTAGGTATATAACAATCCCCCAGCTGAAAAGACCTTTTGCAGTGGCTCTGGCTCTGGACACTATCTGGGAGTACAGAAGATTTGGAGTAATCTATACTATGACAAAGGGTGGTCCCGGACACGCTACGGAAGTCTTCTCGATGCGAGTTTACAAAGAATACTTTAAATTTTTCAATTTCGAGTATGCGGCAACGATTGCTGTCGTCGTGGCCGGGGTGATGCTTTTAATTACTTTGCCCTATGTAAGAATGATGGTTAGCGAGGCTTGATATAATGATTAAAAGCAAGCTAAGTAAATACCTAACAGGTAGACACTTCGCTTACGTTATTCTCGGCGCGATGCTCATTTTCAACTTAATCCCGTTCTTCTGGATGATCTCTACGTCGTTTAAGACGCTGGCGGAGTCTTACCAGTCGCCTCCAACAGTATGGCCTCATTCTCCAACGATAAATGCGTATTCCAAGGTTTTGATTTACGGGAATTTCCCTATTTACTTCTTTAATAGCACTGTGATTTCCCTATCTTCAGCTCTTTTTTCCTCTTTGATTGGGTCTTTAGCGGCTTATGGTTTCTCTAGATTTTTCTTTAAAGGAAGATATTTCTTGATGGGGGCTATCCTCGCTTCCCAACTGTTACCTGGTGTTCTTTTGGTAGGCCCCTATTTCAAAATGCTGGCTGCCGTAGGGTTATACGATACCAGGGTCGGGTTAATAATTGCTTTTACCACAATTACTTTACCTTTTAGCACCTGGATGTTGAAAGGCTTTATGGACGGGGTGCCCAAGGAGCTGGATCAAGCGGCTATGGTAGACGGATGTTCTCGATTTGGTGCCTTTTCGAGAGTCGTGTTTCCTGTTATCGCTCCGGGCATGGTGGCAACCATTATTTTTGCCTTTTTGCTCGCCTGGGGGGATTTATTGTGGTGCCTGTCGTTAACAACCAGTAAAGAAATAGCTACTGTTACACTTGGTTTAAGTCGGTTGGTTGGCCAATTTAGGACTGAATGGCCCCAGCTGATGGCAGGATCTGTCCTGGCAGCTTTACCCCCGATAGCTTTATATTTGCTTTTACAGAGACATTTGATCAAGGGACTTACTGCGGGTGCGGTCAAAGAGTAAGAAAGGAGGTATTTAAAATGGCCCTGAAAAACAATGTAGCTTTAGTCACGGGGAGCGGCAAAGGTATTGGTAAAGCAATAGCTTTGAGGTTAGCTGAGGAAGGAGCCCAGGTAGTTATAAACGATATCGAGGAAAAACCAGCCAGGGAAGTTTCTCGTAAACTGGAGTCCAAAGGTCACAGTTCCTTTTATTGTGCTGCTGATGTATCCGATCACAGCCAGGTCGAGGAGATGTTTAGGAAGGTGGTTGCCGAGTTTGGAGGAGTGGACGTATTAGTGAATAACGCAGGAATTATTGGTCGGGGTAATATCGAAGAACATTCCTACGAGGACTTCGATAGGGTGTTATCAGTGAACCTTCGAGGGACTTATAATTGCTCTAAGGAGATCGTGCCAATGTTAAAAGACAAAGGTGGGGGAAAGATCATTAATATCTCGTCAATAGCCGGCAAGGTTGGTGATATAACCTCGGCTCCAAGTTATGGTCCTTCTAAAGGTGGAGTTAATGCTCTCACCAAGTCTCTTGCGAGAGAGTTGGCCCCCTTTGGAGCGACCGTAAATGCGGTAGCCCCTCATGCAATAGAAACTGAGATGAGTAGTGAATGGTCTGAAGAGAAGAGACAAAGGGTTACCTCGGAGATTCCTCTGGATAGGCTGGGTAAGCCGGAAGAGGTCGCTGCTACTGTAGCCTTTTTGGCCTCGGATGAGGCGGACTTTATTACGGGAGAGATTATAGATGTAAACGGAGGTTATCTTATGGACTAAATTCTACAATGGAACCCCGGAAACGTAGACTAAATTGAAACTTGCGCTTGTGCAAGAGAATTCTGTGCCGTTGGAGGTGAAGAGCTGTATGAAAGAGAACAACGCAGGCTCTATTTTGGTTACCCCTAGGTCCTTCAGGAGAATTGAAGGAACTCATTGGGATAAATTAAGGAATTCCCCGTATGAGGTAATAAATTCTCCTCACAAAGAAGAACTGATGACCGAAGAAGAGATGAAAGATTACGTTACGAGTAAAGATATTAAGGGTATTATAGTAGGGTTAGATCCTTTAACTGAAGAAGTATTCGACAGCGCTAATTCATTGAAGGTAGTTTCTAAATACGGGACCGGGCTGGACAATATAGATCTCGAGGCAGCAAAAAGGAACGGTGTAACTGTTACCTTTACTCCCGGTACTAATACGCAATCAGTAGCTGATCTGGCCTTTGGATTATTGTTGGGTGCCGCTCGCTGGATTCCTCAACACGATAGGTGGTTAAAGGAGGAAAGATTAACCCGGAACCAGGGTCAGGAAATCTGGAAAAAGAAACTGGGAATCGTCGGCCTGGGACAAATTGGGACAGCAGTGGCCAAAAGAGCTCAGGGGTTCAATATGGAGACTTTTTACTACGACCTCAAGCGCCGCGAGCTGCAAGAAACGGCTCTGGATATAAATTATTTGGGTTTCAACAGCTTGCTAGCTGACTGTGATTATATTTCGTTACATTGTCCTTTGACTGAATCAACCCGAGGATTGATAGGAGCTCCTGAGCTACAAAGAATGAAAGATAGTTCAATTTTAATTAATACATCTAGGACGGGCTTGATAGATAAAGAAGCTTTACTCGAGTCCCTGAAGAGTGGGGAAATATACGGAGCAGCAGTTGATACGTTTGAATCCCAGGAAGAATTAAGTTCCGAGTTACTAAAGCAGGAGAACTTTATTGGTTCACCCCACGCGGGAGCTTCGACGGAAGAGTCGGTGCTAAGAATGGCGGACATGGCAACGGAGGAAGTACTAAATGTTTTAGACGGTAAAAAGCCGACTCATTTAGTACCGGCGTTGTCCGAGAATTGACTTATACCCAAATTGTGCGGTTTTGACCTGGTAGATTAACAGGGAAGAGTTAACTGAAAGACTTATGTGATAAACG